>NZ_JAFEXF010000032.1 GCF_016905445.1 Streptomyces sp. G44 | reverse complement strand
AAAGTGGTGGGGCACAGTGGGAAAGGGGGGGGAAGATCAGAGGAAGCGGCGGATGGGAATGGGGGACAGGGCCGGGACGTGGGCGCGGGGGGAGCTGACGGAGGGCGCGCCGGGCGTGCAGCAGCCGGAGCGGGTGGGCCCGGTGGCGGTGCGAGGCCGCGCGGCGGGGCGGGTGGAGCGGGTGGAGCGGGGGGAGCGGGAGGAGCGGGTGGAGCGGGAGGAGCCGTCCGCCATGGCGCACCCCGAGGCCCCGGCGTGCGTGATGTACACCTCCGGGTCGAGCGGTGAGCCCAAGGCGGTCGTGGTCCCGCAGCGGGCCATCGCGGAACTGGCCGCCGACACGCGCTTCGGGGAGGGGGCCGGGGACGGGGGCGTGAACGGTGGCGGGGACGGCGGCGCGAACGGTGGCGGGGACGGCTCGGGAGCGCACCGCCGCGTCCTGCTGCACAGCCCGCACACCTTCGACGCCGCCACCTACGAGGTCTGGGTGCCGCTCCTGAACGGCGGAACGGTCGTGATCTGCCCCGCCGGGCCCGTCACCCCGGAGCTGCTGGCGCGGGTGCTGCCCGAGCGGCGCGTGACGGCGCTGTGGCTCACGGCGGAACTGTTCCGCACCGTCGCCGAGCTGGCACCCGGGTCGCTGCGCGGCCTGCGCGAGGTGTGGACCGGCGGCGACGTCGTGGACGCCGAAGCGGTGCGCCGCGTCAGGCGGCACTGCCCCGGCACGGTCGTCGTCAACGGCTACGGGCCCACCGAGGCCACGGTGTTCGCGACGGCCCACCGCGTCACCGGACCCGGCCCGAGCGCCCCGCCGCCCATCGGCCGCCCGCTGGACGGCACCCGCGTCCACCTGCTCGACGCCCGGCTGCGCCCGGTGCCGGACGGCTGCGCGGGAGAGGTGTACCTCGCGGGCGCCGGACTCGCCCACGGCTACCTCGGGCGCCCCGCCGCCACCGCCGAACGCTTCGTGCCCGACCCGTACGGAGCCCCCGGCGCCCGCATGTACCGCACCGGCGACCTGGCCCGCAGAACCGCGGCGGGCCTCCTCGTCTTCGCCGGGCGCACGGACGACCAGATCAAGATCCGAGGCTTCCGGGTCGAACCGGCGGAGGTGGAGGCGGCCCTGGCGTCGTGCCCCGGCGTGAGCCGCGCGGTGGTCGCCGCGAGGCCCGCACCCGGCAGCGGCAAGCGGTTGGTGGCGTGGGTGGCGCTGGACGAGGAGGACATCACCTCCGGCCCCGCCCCTGCCTCGGACCCGGCCCCCGGGCTCGATCCGCTGACGCACGTACGGACGGCCGCCGCCCGCATCCTGCCCCCGCACCTGCTCCCCACCGCCTGGGTCCGCGTCGACGCCGTGCCGCTCACCCCGCACGGCAAGGCCGACCGCGCCGCGCTGCCCGAGCCCCCGGCCGCGTCGGCGGCGGTGACGGCGCGTGCGCCGCGTACCGCCCGCGAGAAGGAGCTGTGCGCGCTCTTCGGCGAGGTGCTCGGCGACACGGAGGCCGGACCCGACACCGACTTCTTCGCGTCCGGCGGCCACTCGCTGAGCGCGCTGCGCCTGGCGGGGCGGATCGAGGAGGCGTGGGGCGTACGGGTCCCCGTGGCCACCCTCTTCGCGGCGCCGACGCCCGCACGGCTCATCGCCCGCCTGGACCCGGCCGAGCCCGGCGGTTCTGCGGGCGGGGCTTCCGTGGACGCGGGTCGCGTCGGCGAGGGTTCCGTTCCCGGCGCTTCCGTTCCCGCCGGTTCGGAGAGCCTCGCCCCGCTGCTCGCCCTGCGGACGGGCGGCGACCGGGCCCCCCTCTTCTGCGTCCACCCGGGGCTGGGCGTGAGCTGGGCGTACACGGCCCTGCTGCCGCACCTCGCCCCGGACCGCCCGGTCTACGCGCTCCAGACCCCGGCCCTGTCGGCGACCGGGCCGCACTCCTCGCAACTCCCGCGCTCAGTGGCGGAGTTGGCGGAGCAGTACCTGAACCGCATCCGTACCGTCCGGCCCCACGGCCCCTACCTCCTCCTCGGCACGTCCTTCGGCGGCCCCGTGGCCCACGAGATGGCGGTGCGGCTGCGCGCGTCCGGCGAGGAGGTCGCGCTGCTCGCCGTGGTGGACGCCATGCCGAAGCCGCCGGAGGCCGTCCGCACCCCGCTCGCACCGGCCGTCGTCGAGGCGGAGGCCCGGCGCATCCTCCGCGAGGACGGCGCCGCGCTGGAGGGCATCGGCGAGCACCGCCTCGCCGCGCTCGCCGAGGCCATCGCCAACCACGTCGTGCTCGGCAGGAGTTGGGTCCCGTCCCGTTACGACGGCACGGTGACCCTCTTCGCCGCCACCCGCGACCCCGAGGCCATCCCGACGGAGGAGAAGGCGGCGGCCTGGCGCCGCGCCGCCACGGCGGTCGACATCCACCAACTGGCCTGCGCGCACGCCGAGGTGCTGCACGCGGCCCCGGCCGCCCGCATCGCCGCGACGCTCGAAGCCGCCCTCACCGGCCGCCCCCAAGCCCCCCTCCAGGGAGAGTGAACCCAGTGGACGCACCACACCCGGCGCATCCCGCCGCCGCGGCGACATCACCCGCCCCCACCGCCGCGCCCGCCCCTGCCGGCGAGGAGTACGAGTTCCCCGTCTCCGACGCCCAGAGCCGCCTGCTCGTCCTGGACCGGATGAACCCCGGCACCGCCCAGTACAACGTCCCCGCCGCCTTCGCCGTCCACGGCCCCCTCGACCTCGACGCCCTCACCCGCGCCCTGGACGCCGTCGTGGCCCGCCACGAAGCCCTGCGCACCGTCTTCCGCACCACCCCCGACGGCACGCAGGCGCAGATCGTCGCCGCCACCGGCCGCGCGCACGTCACGGCCGAGAAGGACGTACCGGCAGCCGAGGCGGATGACCGGATGCGTACGGACGCGGCCCGCCCCTTCGACCCGGCGACCGGCCCCCTGCTGCGCTGCACGGTGTACGCCGTCGACGACGGCAGCCATCGCGTGCTGCTCGTCGCGCACCACCTGGTCTGCGACGGCTGGTCCCTCGGCGTCATCCTGCGGGACCTCTCGGCCGCCTACGGCGCAGCGGCCGGGGGCGACGCCGCCCGCTCCCTGCCCGAACCGCCGCTCCAGTACCCGGACTTCGCCGCCTGGCAGCGCGACCGCCAGGCCGAAGGTGCCTACGCCGATGCCGTCGCCCACTGGGCCGAGCGGTTGCGCGGCGCCCCGGAGGTCGTCTCACTGCCCCTGGACCGGCCGCGGCCGGCGGTGCGTACGGCGGCGGGCGGCAGCGAGCGGTTCCTGCTCGACGCCGGTCTCCGCGCACGCCTCGCCGAGGTGGCGCGGGCCCGGGGCGCCACACCGTTCATGGCGCTGTTCGCCGCGTACGCCGCGTTCCTCGGGCGCCTCTCGGGCCGCGACGACCTCGTCGTCGGCTTCCCCGTCTCCGGGCGGGACCGCCCCGAGCTCCAGGACATGGTCGGCATGCTGACCAACACCCTGGCGCTGCGGATCGACCTGTCCGGCGAGCCCTCGTACGGCGAACTGATCGACCGGATCCGCGCGGAGCTGCTGGCCGGACAGCCGTACCAGGACGCGCCGTTCGAGACCGTCGTGGACGCCCTCGCCCCGGCCCGCGACACGAGCCACGACCCGGTGGTGCAACTGGTCCTCGCCTACGACGACGACACGGAACTCTCCCTCGCGCTGGCCGGCGCCCGGGTCGAGCGCGTCGAACTCGCCCTGAACACCGCCAAGTTCGACTTCCATCTGCATGTCGAACGCTGGGGAGAGAGCCCCGACGGACCCGACGTGAGCAGGGCCGACGGCAACAGCACCGACGGAAACAGCCCCGACGGCAACAGCCCCGACGGGCACGCCGGAGCGCACACCGCCCTCGCCGCCCAGTTCATCTACCGCAGCGACCTCTTCGAACCCGCCACCGTCCACGCCTGGGTACGCACCTTCCAGACGCTCCTGGACGCCGCCCTCACCCGCCCCGACGCCCCGCTCCCCACCCTCGACGCGGTCCCGGAGGACGAGCGCCGCCGCACCGTCACGGCCGCCGACCGCACCGCCGAGGCCGCGCCCGCCGACCGGCTGGTGCCCGACCTGATCGCCGACGTCGCCGCCGCCCGGCCCGACGCCACCGCCCTGGTCTGCGGCGACGTACGGCTCACGTACCGCGAACTCATCGAAAGCGCCGACGCGTTGGCGGACCGGCTGCGCGCGGCGGGTGTGCGCCCCGGCTCCCGGGTCGGCCTGCTGCTGCCCCGCTCGCCCGAGATGGGCATCGCGGGCTGGCCGTCCCGGGGGCGGGGGGCGGGTCCCGCCCCCGGGGCCGGGCCCCCCCGCCCCGCCCGCCTCGCCCAAATGTCGGGGCCCCCGGGCCCGGGGCTGCTGATGACGGCGGGGGGGCCCGCGCCCCGGGGGGGGGAGCTCGGCATCCCGTGCCGGCGCGCCGACGCCCCGCGGAACAGCCGCCCCGCCCCGCCACCGTCACCCGCGGCGGCCCCCACCCCCCACGACCTCGCCTACGTCCTGTTCACCTCCGGCTCCACCGGCGTCCCGAAGGGCGTCGCCGTGGAGCACCGCGCACTGGCCAACCTCACCGGAGCCGTGCGCCACGCGTTCCCCGTCACCGCCGAGGACCGCGTCCTCCAATTCGTCTCCTTCGGCTTCGACGTCGCCGTGTCCGACCTGTTCTTCCCCTGGGTCGCGGGCGCCGAACTGCACATCGCCCGCGACGACGAACGCCTCGGCGGCGCCCTCCACGCCCGGCTGCGGGACTCCCGCATCACGTACGTGTTCCTGCCGCCCTCCGCCGCGATGCTGCTGCCCGCCACGCCTCCCATGCCGGAGGCCCCCGGCGCCGACGGGGGGCTGCCCCATCTGCGGACGCTCGCCGTCGGCGGCGAGGCCTGCCCCGCCGAACTCGTCGAGCGGCTCGGCGCGCCGGGCCGCAGGATCGTCAACGCGTACGGGCCGAGCGAGGCGACCGTCTACGCCACCACCGCCGACCTCCACCCCGGCGAACCCGTGGTGATCGGCGCCCCGGTGCCGGGCGCCCGCGTGTACGTGCTGGACGCCCGCCTGCGCACGGTGCCCACCGGCGTGACCGGCGAGGTCTACATCGCGGGCGCCTCGCTGGCCCGCGGCTACATCCACCGCCCCGCCCTGACCGCCGAACGCTTCGTCGCCGACCCGTACGGCCCGCCGGGCGCCCGCATGTACCGCACGGGCGACCTCGCCCGCGTCGACGCGCGGGGCCGCCTCCACTACCTCGGCCGCTCCGACTCCCAGGTCAAGCTGCGGGGCATCCGCATCGAACTCGGCGAGATCGAGGCCCTGCTCGCGGGCTCCCCGGACGTCGCGGTCGCGGCGGCGGCCGTACACGGAAGCGGCGCCGAACAGCGCCTCGTCGCCTACGTCGTGCACCGGGACGGCGCCGCCCCCTCCGACGAGGACCTCCGCGCCCATCTCGCCGAACGCCTCCCCGGCTACATGCTGCCCGAGGTCTACGTCCACCTCGACGAGCTGCCCCTCAACCGCTCCGGCAAGATCGACCGGGCCCGCCTGCCCGCACCGGGAGCGGAACGGCGCGCGTCACGTCGTACGTACGTCGCCGCGCGCACCGCCACCGAACAGCGCGTGGCGGGCGTATGGGCGCGCGCGCTGACCCTGGACCGGGTCGGCGTCCACGACAACTTCTTCGAACTGGGCGGCAATTCGGTCCGGCTGCTGAGCGTCCTGGACGCCCTGCGCGAGCCGGCCGCCGACGATGGGCCGGGGCTCGCGGACCTCACCCTGGTCGACCTGTTCCGCCACCCCACCGTCGCCTCGATCGCGGCCCACCTCGACCAGGCCGCCGCGGAAACCCCTGCCCCCGCGCCCGCCACCGCCACGGCGGCCGAGCGCCGGGGCGGCGAGCGCCGCGCACGCCAGAACGCCGCCGCACAGCGGCTCCGCTCCAGAAAGGGCACGTCACGATGACCGAGCCAGCACGCAAGGCCGACGACCCCGACCGGGATCTCGACCGCGACCCGGGCTTCGACGCCGATGCCGACGCCGATTCCGCGATCGCGGTCGTCGGGATGAGCGGACGGTTCCCCGGCGCCCCCGACCTGGACACGTACTGGGCGAACCTCCGCGACGGCGTCTGCTCCCTCACCGACTTCACGGAGGCGGAGCTGCTGGCCGACGGCGCCGACCCCGAGGAGGTGCGCCGTCCCGGACACGTGCCCACCAAGGGGTACCTCGCCGGCGCCGACCGCTTCGACGCCGGACTCTTCGGCTTCAACCGCACCGAGGCAGCCGCCCTCGACCCCCAGCACCGCCTCCTCCTGGAGACCGCCTGGGCCGCCCTGGAGGACGCCGGACAGGACCCGCTCGCCGTCACCGCCCGTACCGGCGTGTACGTCGGCGGCAGCCCCACCGAGCACATGCTGGCCGCCCACACCGACCGTGCCCTCGCCGCGTCCCTCGGCGCGATGCAGATCCGCGTCCTCACCGACCGGGAGTTCCTCGCCCCCTGGATCTCCTACCGCCTCGGCCTCCAGGGCCCGAGCCTGACCGTGCAGACGGCCTGCTCGACCTCGCTGACCGCCGTGCACCTCGCCGCGCAGGCGCTGCTGCTCGGCGAGTGCGACACCGCGCTCGCGGGCGGCGTCAGCGTCGACACCGTACGCAGACGGGGATACGTCCACCACGAAGGCGGCATCTTCTCGCCCGACGGCCGCTGCCGCCCCTTCGACGAGCGGGCGGGCGGCACCGTGCCGGGCAGCGGCGTGGGCGTCGTCGTCCTGCGGCGCCTCTCCGACGCGCTCGCCGACGGCGACCCGGTCCGCGCTGTCCTGCGCGGCAGCGCCCTGACCAACGACGGCGCCCTGAAGGTCGGCTTCACCGCCCCCGGCGTCGAACAGCAGACGGCGGCGATCGTCGAGGCCTGGTCGGCGGCGGGCCTGACCCCCTCGGCGGCCCAGTACGTGGAGACGCACGGCACCGCCACCGAGCTCGGCGACCGCATCGAACTGGCGGCGGCCACAGCGGCGTTCACGGCGGACGGCACGCCGGGTGACACGCCGGGTGACACGCCGGGCGCGCCCATCGGCATCGGCTCCGTGAAGTCGAACATCGGTCACCTGGACGCCGCCGCGGGCGTGGCCTCGTTCATCAAGGCGGTGCTCATGCTGGAACACGCCACGCTGGCCCCCACCGTCAACGTCACCGGCCCCCACCCCGAACTCGCCCCGGACACCTCCCCGTTCCGCGTCGTGGACCGCGCCGCTCCGTGGCCGCGTCCCGCCGAGGGCCCGCGCCGCGCGGGAGTGAGCTCCCTCGGCATCGGCGGTACGAACGTCCATGTCGTCCTGGAGCAGGCCCCGAACCGCCCCGCTCCCCCCGCCCCGCCGGGACGGCGTCCCGCGGCCACGGAGATCCTCCCCCTCTCCGCCCGCACGGAGCAGGCCCTCACCGCACTGGCGGCGCGCCTCGCGACGGCCCTGCGCGCCCCCGGCGCCCCGTCCCTCACCGACACCGCGCACACCCTCCGCACCGCCCGCACCCCCATGGACGTACGCGCGTACGTCCTGGCCTCGGACCCGGCACAGGCGGCCGACCGGCTGACGGCGCTCGCGGAGGGCCGCCCCGTGGACGCCCCGGGGGACGGCCCCGCCACGGACGGGCTGCGTGAGCTCGGCGAACTGGGCGAGCTGTGGCTGAAGGGCGGCTCGGTCCCGTGGCCCGAACCGGCGCCCGGCGCACGGAGGGTGAGCCTGCCCACGTACCCGTTCGAGCCCCGGAGCTTCGGCGCGCTGACGCTGCCGCCCCCGGCCGCGGCGCCCCGCACCGGGACGCCCGAGGACACCGCTACGACGCCTCCCGCGCAGGACGACCTCACGCGGGCCGTCACCGCCCTGCTGGCCGAGGCGCTGGGCCTGGACGTCAGCACCCCGCCGCCCCCGGAGACGACGTACTTCGCGGCGGGCGGCGACTCGCTGACCGCCGTCCACCTGGTCGGCAGGCTCCGGGACGACTTCGGCATCGACGTACCGATCACGCTGTTCCTGGAGGAACTGACCCTCCAGGACCTGGCGTCGCACATCGTCGGGGCGAAGGAATCGCCGGAGGCAGCCGCGGCGGAGGACTCCCTGGACGCGCTGCTGGCGGAGTTCGAGGCGGAGGAGCGCCGGTGACCGGCCCCGGGGGGCGGTGGCTAGGGAGCCGTCCTCGCTCCCAGGTCCGGCAGCGAGGAGGTGATGACACCGGCGACGTAGGGCAGATGGGCGTCGAGGAAGAAGTGCCCCCCGGCCAGGACATGGCAGGAGAAACCGCCCCGTGTCTCGCTCTGCCAGGCCCGCGCCTCGTCGGGGGTGACACGGGGATCGTCGTCGCCGGTGAGGACGGTGACGGGACAGCTCAGCGGGGGCCCGGCCCGATAGACGTAGTCGTCGACGATCTGGTAGTCGGCGCGCATCGGCGGCAGGAAGATGGAGAGCATCTCGGGGGAGGAGAGCAGCTCTTCGGCGGTGCCGGACAACTTCCGCATCTCCTCGACCAGTTCGGCGTCGTCCATGTCGCGCACCGGCCGCTTGGCGGCGGTCCGCCGGGGCAGCGAGGGCGCCGCCCTGCCGGAGAGGAACAGGGCCACGGGAGGCCGCCCCGCGCGCTCCAGTCGCCGTGCGGTCTCGAACGCCAGCAGGGCGCCCATGCTGTGCCCGAACAGCGCGAGGGGCGCGTCACCCGGCCCCCGGGGCAGCTCGTCCAGCACGGCGTCGACGATCTCGTCCGCCCCCGCGGCGAACGGCTCCCCGAACCGGTCATGACGCCCCGGGTACTGCACGATCAGCGGCTCCACGCCCCCCGAGACGGCGGCCGACAGCGCGTGATAGGCGCTGACGGAACCTCCCGCGTGCGGGAAGCAGAGCAGACGGAGCCCGGCGTCGGGTGCCGGGTGGCAGCAACGGATCCAGTCGCCCACGAGCGCGCCCTCCTTTCCTGTACCGCAGGGAACCGCCGACCGGCCCCCTGCCGCGGCCAGCATGCCGGACGAACGCGGTGCGGGACGAGGTTTTCCGAAGCACCCCGGGGTAACCGGAAAGACGAAGAGGCCAGCCCCGAACGACAACCGAAGGAGTGGGACCCCATGGCGTCCTCGCTGCTGGAAGCCGTCGACATCAAGGCGCCGGTCGCCGTGAGCTGGGCACTCTGGGAGAACGTGGAGCGCTGGCCGGCCATCCTGAGCCACGTGAAGCACGTGCAGAGCATCGACGCGAAGACGTTCGCCTGGCAGCTCTCCCTGCCCGGCGCGGACAAGGCCTTCGTGGCCGAACTCACGGAGGTCGTCCCCCAGGAACGCATCGCCTGGCGCACCACGGAAGGCGTCCACCACGCGGGAGTGGTCACCTTCCACCGTCTCAGCGACACGACCAGCCGAGTCACCCTCCAGATCGAATACGACCCCCAGGGCTTCGTGGAGCACCTGGGAGCCCTCACCAACCTGGACTCGGCGCTGGCCAACTACGACTTGGGGGAGTTCCAGCGGATGGCGGAACTGAAGGCCAGGACGCCCTGACGCGACAGCACCTCGAACGGCCTGTTCCCTGGACCCGGCAGCTTCCCTGGACTCGGCGGCCCTGAGATCATGAGGGCGACTGCGCGTCCGAGCGGCCTGAGGGGGAGCGGGTGGCCCAGTCCGAGTTACCGGTGGCGTGGATCGGCCTGGGCGGCATGGTCATCGGCGCGGTGGCGACCGCGGTGGGCGCACGCTACACGTCGTTCGGCGGCGTCAAGGCGGCCACCATCAACCAACTGCCGCCGCTCCAGACGGAACTGCACTCGTTCACCTCGCCGTTCGTGGAGGCGAGGCATCGCCTGATGCCGTTGCTGGGAGGCGTGGTCCCCTCCGACCCCTGGGCGAGAATCGCGCCGAGCCTGCCCCGCAACCCCCCGACGTGGTGCTCCATGACGCCGAACCCCTTGTCGCTGTACGACAGACCGGAAACGGTACGGCGCAGCGCCAGCCAGGTGGACGACCACATCCGCTCCCACCAGGCCCGCGCCGCCCCACCCTGACCCCGGACGCCCACACGTCCGTCCGCGCCCTGTACCGCGAACTGGGCGATGCGGTGGACGACTTCAGCCGAGCCCTGAAACGCCTCGCCCGCCGAGGGCTGGGCGTCATATAGCGGCGCGCCGGGCCCACCCCCAGCGACGCGCAGCCCGGCAAGAAGCCCGTCACCGCGTTTCGGCCGTTCTCCGTTGGCCACCGGTTGCCAGGCGCACCTGCCGCGTCACCTCTCGCCTCATTGGCGGACTGCTGCCCTGGACGTCCCGTCCGGATCGCGCCCTACGCATGGACTGACGGAGTGGCGACCCTCGGGGAATGGGGCCTTTGGATGAGGAGCCGCGACTGCTGCGTGCCGGGCAGTCACGTTGCCCTGCCTGCGGACTGCCGCAGGACCGGGTGCCGACACTCGACCAGGACTGGGTGCTGCTGGAGCCGGACATGAACCCGCTGGCTCATACGGTGCCGGCGGAGCAGCGGTGGATCGAACTGTCTGACGGACGAGTGACGGTCTACGGCGTGTGCCCGCCGGACCAGACCCAACGGTGCCGCATCGAACACCGCCTCACCTGCCCCGCCCAGCCGCTGCCGGACCTCTGGCCGTGGCTGACGACCCTGCGAGACGAAAACGCACGACAAGCCGAGCGCCGGAAGGCCTCTGAGCAGCCCCCTCCCCCGGAGGAGTGGCCGGACGCGGGTTGAGGGAGAACAGCCGGGAAGCACAGCCAGCGAAGACTGCGCCCGCAGAGGAGCCGCCGAAGCGTCGTGGCAAAGCCATAGGCCTCGACAACCTGCTGCCTGCTCAGGCTCGCGCCCCTCTGACCTGCGCCGTTGCAATCGATCCTGCGCTGTTACATGCATCCGTTCCTGCGGTCGTCAGCCGGGCCACTGGTGGTCAGACGTCGTCCGCAGTGGTTGCGGTGGAGTCAGATATGCGAGCGTGTCCGTCATCACCTGAGCTGATCAGAATGCGCTTCTGCCAGGGGGCTGCTGCCGTGTCCGCGGATGGCTCAAGTAATCGGGAATTGCTCGCCGCGGCCGCATCTGTCGAGGAAATGGATCCACCGCAGACCGAAATCCCCAACTGCGGTACCGCAGCAGGGAGATCCGGGCGACCTCAGTTGACGCCGTGGAGGTATGCCCGCTAGCGTCACCGCACATGACGGCGCGTCACAGGGGCGCCCAGGGTGGGGAGTTCGAGCATGCCGACGTCTTTGAAGCCGGTGACCACCGGCCTGCCCGCTGACCTTCGAGAGATCCGCAAGGGGGTCATGGCGAACGGCGTTATCGACTGTGAAAACCTCCTGGCGATCGTCAACGACCCCCAAGAGGTCGAGGACGCCGCCAAGCGCGCGCAGAAGGCCGGTCAGCCGATCAGCGAGTATGCCCGCACGCGCGCCGAGATCCAGCGGCTCTTGGGTACTGCGGGCACCAAGAAGGCCAAGAACGTCGGCGAGTACGCCGACTACATTGCGGCCGGCCTGCGTGGGGACTACGACGAGGCTTGGTCGCTGCCGCAGATCACCCTGTGGTCGCCGCGCCCGCTGATCATCTCTGAGGACGGCTCGTCGGCCCTGCCGATCAAGGACGGCCTCTACGCTCTCGACAGCGAGACCCAGGTCACCGCCTGGCACCGGATCAAGAAGCACCCGGGCGCGTACGGCCTGGAGGACTGCGACTTCGGTGCGATCCCGCTGTCGTTCGAGATTTTCCACGGCATCAGCGTCATGGCGGCCCGCCAGATCTTCCACGACCGCAACCTGAAGGGCGTTCCGGTCGACAAGTCCCTGGCCATGTCCATGGACGGCCGCGACTTCGGCACCACCGTGACGCGCAAGCTGATGGAGACGCTGAAGGTGCCGGCCGGGGAGACCACGGTTCCGCTGTCCAGCCTGATCCTCACCGGCAAGCGCCAGGTGTCGGACAAGGCCCCGGAGTGGATGACGATGTCGGTCCTGCGGACCCTCATCGCCACGGCCATGCTCGGCAAGGCCGGTATCCACGCCGCGTCGACCGGCATCGAGCATGAGGACATCCCCGCCAACGAGACCGGCGATCGTCCGGACAAGGCGATCGTTCAGCGTGAGGTCATGGAGACGGTGGGCGCGTTTCTCCAGGAGAACGCCGCGCTGTTCCACGCCAAGACTGCCGTCACCGCCCCCGCCGTCGTGGCCGGCCTCGGCGCGACCATGAACCGCACCATGTCTTGGAGCGCCGACCCCCTGCCCGAGGGCATCACCCTGGAACGAGTGCTGGAAGGCATCCAGTGGGAGCGCGAGGCGAAGTACTGGAGCGGCATCGCGGCCAAGGTGACCGATCGGGGGGCCGTCTCCTGGGCGGGCGGTGCCCGTGACTCCGGCCACAAGGTGTACGACGCGCTGAACTACCCGGAGAGCGAGACGGGTAAGCAGATCCGCGGACGGTTCTAGTGCTGACACCTTGATCACGCGGTGTTCCTCGGTGTTCCCCGTGACTTCCCGCACGACCTGGCACGGTTCTGGCACGTCTCCCCGGGGTGCCGAATGCTTCCACACCCACCCCTCGTCTTCATGTGTCGGCTGTTGTCAGTGCGGTCCCGTAGCTTGAGGCCATGGTTGGTACAGGCGAGAGCTTCCCTCACCTCGACGAGTCGTCGGCGGTGGGCCGGCCCACCGCGGGCGTCCAGCCTTACTACGCGCAGCGCGCCGAATTGCTGGGGCAGAGGTACGGGAGCGTCACCTTCGAGGAAGTGCATGGCGGGGTGTTGGATCTGCTTCCGCCGACGTCGGGGAAGGTGCTCGACGTAGGCGCTGGCACTGGGCGGGACGCTGTGGCACTCGCGCGACGTGGGTACCAGGTGGTGGCGGCGGAGCCGGTCCGTGAGCTTCGGGAGGTCGCGCAGAGCCTCCACCCGCGCGAGGACGTCCGTTGGGTCGAAGACTCGCTGCCCGCACTGTCCCATCTGCAAGGGCCTTTTGAGCTGGTGCTGTTGTCGGCCGTGTGGATGCACCTGGCGTCAGCCGAGCGTGGGCAGGCTATGGAACGGCTGTCCACGCTGCTGACTCCGGCGGGGCTGTTGGTCATCTCGCTTCGGCGCGGACTTCCGCCGACAGACCGGGTGATGTTCGACGTGCCCGCGGAGGAGGTCGTGCGGGACGGGGCGCGGCGGGCGCTGCAGTTGGTGCGACTGGTGGAGGAGGGCGCGGACCAGCTCGGTCGTGCCGAGGTGTGGTGGCAGACGGTGGTCCTGCGCAAGGGGGGCGAGTGAGCGGGCGCGAGTTCTACGCCCAGGATTCCTCGGCGCGCGCGTCGTGGCGGTTGGCCGTGCTGATGGGGGCCAATTCGCGCACCTACAAGTTCGCTCTCGGGCAGGCCCTGCTGGAATTCGGGCGGACCGGGCGAGAGGAGATCTCCCTTGCCGAACTAGCCGCTGCCTACAGCCTGGGCCTGGTGCAGCATCTCGCCCAGGACCCGCAGGCGCCGCAGACGGCGGAGCTGGGCGAGAAGGACTTCCTCACCGTCGCTGAGCAGGAGAAAGCCGCGACGCTGGAGGCCGGCCGGCCCACCGAGCGTCTCCTGGCAGCCGCAGTGCGCTCCATGCCGATGATGGTGATGCAGAAGTTCCACAATCTCCGCGGTGAAACCGTGGTGCCCCACACCTTCTACGAGCTGGCAGGGACGGGACGGCAGCGTATCGTGCGCCTGACCCCCGACATGCTGCGACTGGCGCAATCGGAGCAAGCGTCAAGCCTGGCAGCGGAGTTGGGTGCACGCTGGAGCATCGTGGAGAGCTCCTTCGCTGCCGGCGTCGGGCGCAGCCTCGTCGAAGAAGGCGTAACGGTCGACTGGGACACCCTTAAGATCACCGACAAACGCCGACGCCGCTCGGTGACCGGCATCGTTGACGCCACCGTCGGTTTTCAACACGGCCGCTGCCTGATCTGCGGCGATGTTCTGGCCCCGGGGCAAGCCATAGCCGTCGACCACGTCTTCCCGTTCTCCCTGATGCGTCGCTTCGACAGCGTCGGCTCCTGGCATGGTCCAGATCTCGACGCCCTGTGGAACCTTGCCCCCGCACATGCAACCTGCAACGGAACCAAGAGCGACCGACTGCCCACCCTGGCAGAACTCGCCCGACTCGCGGCCCGGAACAACGCCATCACGCAGTCTCCCCATCCTCTGCGCAGGACACTGCAACTCAGCCTGAAACACGCCCTGCCCGGACAAAGGGCGCCCTCGTGGACCGAGTTCCTGGCAGCGGTTCAGACATCAGTCTGAGTCCGACCCAGACCCGGGCCGATTACGAACGGCGTGCGTGGCTCAGAGGTGATCGTGGCGGATGAGCGGCGCTCTAGGAGTTTGATCCAACCCCGGCGTGGTCAGGCCTCGCCTCGTGTGTCGGTGCCTTTCCGCGACCGTTATATGTCCGTCTGATACGGGGGCGTTGACGTCAGCGGAACAGCTCCGGCACGGCCTCCGCCGTGACCGCTTTCCCAAACCCCAGGCCCACGCCGAGATATGGTGGGCCACGTGAGTGACTACTGAGGCTGCCCAGAGTGTGGGAACTTGACCCTCCGTCTTGAGTACAAGGACGGCCACTGCGATGTGGCCACATGCGAGTACGACCAGTGCGACTTCTTCGACGAAGGCGTCCCCGAGTAACTGTCAGGCCTCGCATCCCCGAGCAGCCTCGCTACTACGGGTCGATCGCCTCTTGGAAGGATGAATTCGTGACCTCGTACGTCTGCCCCAGTTGTGACGTCGACTTTGGTTACCCGCAGGGCCTCGCCGTCCATGAGGAGCTCGGCTGCGAATGGGGCGACGACGGGACCGACGGCGACGCCAAGTACTGCTGCGGCATGATCTATGAGGATGGCGAGTCCACCTGTCGCAGCTGCGGGGAGCCGCTGTAGCTCTGCCCCGCTCAGGCGGCGGCCGCTCAGCCGGATAGCCTCACTCATTCCCAAGGAGGGGTGAGCTTTCGCGGATGGCAGCCGGAGCACCTCGCCTTGCCGTTCCCGCCGGGCTCCAAGATCCCGTCCACGTCTCGTCCGCAGACCTCGACATACGGCCGCTCAGGGTGACGTACGCTCGCAACATACGCGAAGACCCCGGCCTCAGCGTTTCCGCTGGTGACGGGGTCTTCAGGCACCTACTACAAGGTGCCCCCGGCAGGATTCGAACCTGCGCACACGGCTCCGGAGGGCGTGATGTTACGCAACTTGAAGTGCCATCTGGCCTGCGGCTTTCCTGCGAGCAGTGTCCTGCCGTGCCGTTCTCTATCGCATACCGTGCGCATGGAGCGCAGCGCGTGCGTCGTCTCTACGGCTGGGAGGCTCTGCGCGGCTCCGGGCTGCGCTGTAGCGACGGCGGCAAACACCGTGTTCGGGGCGGTCGTGGTCGCCGTGGCCGTGCCCCACGGACAGAGCGGCGCGGGGGGCAATCTGTCGCGAGGTGACGAGTTCTCCGAAGTTCAGCCGACCGGATATGAGGTGGAAGGCGTCCAGAATGCGACCGAGTTGACGGCCGCGTTAGCACAAACTGACGTTCTTCATCCGCGAGTTGCGTGTTGCGGCAAGACGCAACTTCCTGCATGGACCGGGCAGGGGTGGCGGGTGTTTCCTGGTTCGCGTGACATCACTACCAGCCGAAGACCTTGGCCCGACGCTGCGCCGCCTGCGCCAGCGCCGCGGGATGACGCAGCGTCAGCTAGCCGAAGCCGCTGGAACGCATGTCACCCACATTTCTCGGGTTGAGTCCGGCGAGCGAATGAATGTGAGCCGTGGGCTTCTCGAACGGCTGGGAGACGAGCTCGGCGCGCAGGCGGAACTCGCTGCGGCAGCCGGGCGGATACCCGCCCGAGCGGAGCAAGCTCTCTGCCAGTTTCCGGACGCCCTCCAGGACCCCATCCTGGATGTCAGGACCCTCCCAGCGCTGCGCCGCCTCGCGGCGGCTGCCCGGGCACAGCGCCTGCTGTCCCGTACCCCCGGGGGCGCTGTCGAAGGAGGCCGCATTGAGCCGAACGCCCTCTGCCGCCAGCTAAGGCTGCAGCCAGTCGTGAGTCCGGCCGGCACTGGCCCACCTCTCTCTTTCGAGGGAGGACAGGTCATCGTGACTGACCCCGGCCAGCACGGGGACCCCGCTGCCCTACCTCGCATCCGGTTTCTGATCGCTCACGCCGCGGCGCATGCTCTGGACGAGCAGCTGTCGTGTGTCTTCCCGCGCATGGGCAGCGGTGAGGAATTCGCTTGCGACGTGGCGGCTTACCTGCTGTGCCCATCCAATCTCCTGGAAGACGCCTTCCGTTCGGCAAACCTTGAGGCAGGTGCAGACGCGGGAGACCCCTGGGTCTCAGACATCGGCGCGGTCGTCACCGCCGTCGCCCGAAAGCTGGGTGTTCCTGGCTGGGTTGCCATTCGCCGCCTCGCTGACGAAGCACTCCTTGATGAAGAGGCCCTTTACTACACACTGGGAGACCGCCCGTGACCGCCACCGAGCCTTTCGACACAAGCCTGCCCAGTCCAATCGGCCGTCTTGCACAACTCCGGGCGCGAGCGGTCGAGGCCGTGGTGCGGGACGACCGGCCGACTGACGTGCAGCGGCTGATGGCGCCTGCCGGGTCTCTTGACGAAGCCCTCTGGGAAGCCCTCGGCGTCGCGGACGCGCCGAAGCTTCTCGTGCTCACTGGAAGCGCTGGAACAGGCAAGTCCGCAACGATTAACCACTTGCTGCAGCGCGAGCGGGAGACCAGCGCCGGGCGCATCGGCGTACACCTCGCCGATGCGACTCACGCTGATGCACCCGACCAGGGACAGGCTCAGCGGCTTGCCGATTTCTTCGCACCGTTCGCCGATGATGCACCCACCACCGTGGCGGAGCCCTGTCGGCTCGTCGCCATGAACACCGGCATGGCGCTGCGCTTTTTCCATGACCTGCACGATTTGGACGGCGCACCACCGCTGAGCAAGCTGGAGGCACTCCTTCGACGCCGATTGGGGCTGCCGGGCGACTTCGTTCCGGTCCAGTCGTGGCTCGATGCCGCTGTCCTCGTCGTCAACCTGGACCATCGCCCGACGGCTGGAGAGCCTGGCGACCTCTTCGATGACCTACTCCGCCGCCTCGATCCCAGTCTTCGTGAAGGGGTGCTTGAAGGGGCACCTCGCTGTGCCACATGCACCGTGCGCGATTGGTGCTGGCCTATGGCCAACGCCGTCACCCTCTCCTCCGAGCGTGGCCGGGCAGCGATCAACGCCGCAGCGGGCGACGTTGCGCTGGCGCGTGGGCGACAGTTGGCGCCCCGAGCCTTGTGGGACGCTGCAGCGGAACTCGCGCTGTCCGGGCTAAGCCTCGATCGGCACGACAGCGACGGAAGAGATCCCTGCTACGCGATTGCCGATGTGGCACGCGCAAAAGACGAAACGGCGCTGCTAAGGGGACTTGCCTGTAACGGTGCCCTCGAGTCAGCCCGCCCGGGCA
This sequence comes from Streptomyces sp. G44, assembly GCF_016905445.1. Lineage (GTDB taxonomy): Bacteria > Actinomycetota > Actinomycetes > Streptomycetales > Streptomycetaceae > Streptomyces. The sequence goes on along the minus strand of NZ_JAFEXF010000032.1, from coordinate 29,571 downwards.
CGCTGGTGGCAGACATCGCAATGAGGGACCCTGGCTATGCCCCCTCACTGGTGGCGCACGAGCTCATCGCAGATGCCGGCCTTGACCCGGAACTAGATGGGCGCAGGTGCGCCGAGTGGCTCACGGGTGACACCACACTCCACCCGGCCGCCTCGCGTGGTGCCCAAGCCATGGCGGATGGCCGCGTCGCCAACCTCGGCCAGTCAAGACCGTTGGGCCGTGTCCTTGCCCGAGCGGCATGGCTGGCTGGTGAGCTGCGTGGCCGGAGTGGGCTACCGCCGGAGTTCGCCCGTGCTCTCCAAGCACAGAAATCCGGAGCAACCGAGAACGACGTGACCGATGACGGTGAGGCGCTCGATGGGGCGCTCTCTGCTATCGAAGAAGGGCTCGCCGAAGTATTCGGTCTCACAAGCGGACCAGAGCACTATTACCCGACGGCCACGCCCGTACCAGGCAGCGACGCCGAACTTCTAGTCGAAGCGAAGCTCGTCCAGAACGGCTTGATCACCACCCAGCCCGACCCCGTTGCCTCGGGGAACCCGGCCGGTTCAGCCCTGGTCGGCTACCGACCCATGACCCTGGCACTCAAGGCGGGCAAGCGGTCCATCACGGTCGACTATCCATTGTGGCGACTGCTGCGCCAAGCTGCGGAAGGTGTTGCTCCAACTAGCGTGGAACTTGAACGCTTCCTAGCGCTCCGTCAGGCAATCCGAGAGCTCGGCATCAAAACAGCGGCCGATCCACGGCAGACGTTGTTGGTGCGTGAACGGGGAACAGGCCGAAGGTTCCGCATAGTCACTCGCAATGCAGCCCTCCGCGCCACGGAGGTGCTCTGACCATGGCGACCAGTACCGTTACTGAAGCCCTCGCCTCCATCACCGCCGCAACCGGCGTAGACGTGACCCTGGACGGGGAAACGCTCAACGTCGGAGGCCGCCCGGTCACTCTCCCTGGGAAACTGACGGGTGAGCGGGCTGACCTCTTCGGTATCGAGGGGCTTTTGCCTACCGTGCCTCGCGCAGACGACCGAGACAAGCTGCTCTGGCACGTGATTGCTGAGGCGAGCCCCGGGGACGCGGGTGAACCACTCAAAGACCGGGTTCTTGAAGCTGATCTTGCGGAGCGCCTCGGGCTTGGCGCCGAGGCATCGCGCGCGGCAGCCGCAGCACTACTGGACCGCTTCTTCAACCGCAAGCCCCTGCGAGCACTCCTACCGGTCCACGCCTCTCTACCGCTCAATTACGACCACACGAGCGCGACGGGGAAGCGGAGCAGGTACCGCATGTTCAATGGCGGCATCCTGCCCTTCCTCCTGTGGGATGCGTCCGAAGGCAAGGTGGCTGCGGACCCCGTGGCCCACTTGCTGCGCATCACTGCGGACAGCGAGGAGCTCACTTCCCTGGACCGCCGCTTCCTTGATGTGGCACTCCGCGAAGCGCCTGCCCGCGACACTGCTCCGGATGCTGCAAAGCTGATCGACCGCTATGAGGATGAATTCAAGGACGACCTGGAAAGGGTCGGCGGCGCGTTCTGTCAGCCAAGTCTCGATCTGTTCCGGCGGGATCTTCAGACCGTCCTGTCCACCGACCTGCCGCGACCTGACATGATCCAGTGGCTCACCCTGCTGCTGAGCCTGCACCTCACCGTCCGGCTGTACCGGATCGCTGTCGTAAAGGGCGGCGAGTTGGATGCAGCCGTAGCCGCGGCCGGCCAGCTTGATACCCCGGTAGGCGCAGGCGGTTGTTCCTGCTCAAGTGGCGCGGGAGGCATGCAATGCCTGCAAGCGTGCAGCCTTGCGGGGCTGCTGCGCTTCCGTACGGGGAGCGGAGGGTACCGGCCGGTGAGCACTCGGGACGGCTGCCGGTCCGCTTACGTAGAGGTCGACCAGCGCCGCCTGCTCGACATGCCGGCCACCCTGGTTACAGCCACGCTCGCCAGCCACGCGTGGGAGGCGCTGGGAGGCGGTGACGCGGCGCAGCGGAGGGACCTGACTGCACTCGCGACGGCGCTGAATACCGACCCTGCACTCCGCAAGGCGCACGGCGCTGCGTGTGCCGGCATCGCTGTCCTGCATCACGATGCGTGGCACAAGGGCGCGGCCACACTCGGTGAACTGGAGAACGTGGCCCGTACAGGACCGAACCGTCCGGGGCTGCACGCCCTGCGAGACGATGTTCGCAAGATGCGTCGCCGAGACCTGCGGCACCAGAGTCGTGACATCGTCAACCAGTTGATGCTTGACGCCAATGTCGCAGGACCTGGAGCTCTCATCACGCGAAACGGCACTCACGGGTTCTATGAGATCGATGAGCAGCTCCTGGTCATGCTCGTCCGCTTGATCTGCCAAGACCGCCAACTTCCCTACGAGGCATTCCTCAGAGGGCTGCGGGCCTACGGGCTCGCACCGCAAGACGGCCAAGAGCGAGAGTCGCTCGCCGACGCCCTCGAGCGGCTCGGACTGCTCGCGCGCTATTCCGATGCAGGGGAGGCCTCCTTTGTCCACTACGCCTGAGCCGTCTGACAGCGACTTCACCGCCGCCCTCATTGCCGATGGACTCATTGCCGAGGCAATGCGCTCAGGCGAACACCGGCGGCTGTACCTCGCAGGACACCTCGGACTTGGGCCCGAGACGCTCTTCGAGGCCCTCCGCGAGCGCCTGCATCCCGATAAAGGCATCGTCGTTGATGCGCCCCGGGGACCGGTTCAGCTGCAGGCTGTGCCACTCGGCAGTTACCCCGGCGGCGAGGCGCTCCTGGTGCCCTACCTGGTCGGCCCTCCAGGGCCAAATGCGGGCTCGGCCGGTTTCGCGGCTTTCCTGCGTGACGAGGTGCCCGTCGGAGCGGCACCGCGCGTACTACTCATCCTGGATGAACACCCCGTGGAGACCGTGCGTACCGCCGCAGAGGACGCTGCGCTCCTGGACGCCCTCCAGTGGCCGCAACTGCTTGACGCTGCCCTCTCTGATGCCGAGCCTGCGGTACTGACACTCCTGCGAGCCGTGATCGAAGATGACGACCGTTTCGGAAGGCTGTCCCGAACCTTCACGACCGTGGGAGCCCTCCGTCGGCTAGCCACGCGTACCAACCCAGTCGAGGCCGGGGCCGGGCTGCACCTTCTCGGCTGCTACTTGTCCGATCCCGCTGCACACACGGATGCGAGGCGCCGTCTGCGCCGCGGTGCAGCCTGGCGCACTCAGCTGGAGGCATGGTCAGCCCCGGACCAAAGCATCGAGGCACGCCTCCTGCCGCGCTACCCAGACCAGGGCGATCCCGGCCTCAAGCGAGTCCTCGAGGCTCAGACGCCCTTCGGCATGGACTTCGCCAAAATCACCCTGGCCGACATGCCACGGGAGCGCGCTTCCGCCCCCCCACTGCGGCTGGTTTCGCCCGTCCGTGCCCGCGGTGCCGCATGCGCTTCCCTGCCGGGCCGCGCCGCCATCTGGAGGCCGGGCGGCGGAAGCTTTTCCGTAATGCTCACCAGCCCCGCAACCTCAGCAGCAACCGCCACTCTGACGTGGGCGGACGGCGGTTCACCAGTCAAGCTCAGCATCGCGGCTGGTGAGCGGGAGATCACCATCGAGACAGACGGTGAAGGCTGGCGCTTCGCGCGCCTTGAGCTTCCCACCGGTGAACCTGCCGACCTCGCGATCTTCCTTGGAACGGGAGACTGGGCGCCATTCGAGTCGCGGCTCGACCTCGACCTCACTTCCTCCGCTTTCCGGTGCAATGGCGGGCCCCAACTCCTTGCCATGGGTAAATCCGGCGAGCTTCTTGGACAGCCTGAGGTCGAGGCGCCCGAGGACTTCGACACGGGCGGGGAGCCATGCCGCTGCGTAGCAAGGTTCGGATCGCAGAGTCAACCGATTGACCTCCTCCTTGATGGCTCAAGCGGCGCATCCGACGACTTGGATGACGATCCCGGGACCGACACGCCGCCCCCCGGCCCCGGGCCCGGCACAGGAGAAGACCCAGGAGACGAAGACGACGACGTTGAGGCAGGCCCCGACACTGGCGGAACCGCCGGGCCAGTGCCGCGGGTTCCGTCCGTCGCCCACGCCCGCCTGAGCGGTAGCCGCAACGGCCAGGCGGTCGGCCCCAGCTCATTCATGGTGACTGCCGACGGCGTGGGCCGAGCCCTCACGCCCGGTGTGTACGAGCTGGAGAGCCAGAAGCTTGTGCAGGGCCTGGACGGCCTCAAGCTGGAGCGCCAGATTCTCGCGCGCCCAGACGCCACGGCTTTTGTCGTCCGCCGTTCCGGAGGCGAGGCTGTGCTGGACCCCCACCCCCACCTCGACCGGCTGGACCTCGGCGGCCTTCCGCGGGAGTTCTGCGATGCCTTCCTGCACGCACGAGTGAACCTGTTTGCCGCTCTGGCGACCTATGGCTCCGTTCATGCGCTGGGCGCGGGCGTGGCATACACAGAAGCAGAGGCTTACGTCACTGCCTACGAAGCGCTGCTTGATGCCATGCTCGCCAATGGCCGCTTCCTTGCTGAGTACGAGCGCCTCCTCCTTTGCGACGCCATCGGTGATCCTGCAACAGGCGAACTGTTCATTGCCCCGACCAACCCGGTCAGCGTGCGGTACCTGCTCACGATGACCGAGGAGATTGAAGGATGGCTGCCCCGAGCATCAGAAGTCCTGCCAGCAGACTTGGACAGTTGCAGCACTCGGCATCTACTGCCGTTCTTCGCCATGCAGGGCACCTGGCACGAGACCGGCGAAGCAGCGCCACTGCTGTGGCGGCGCTACCGTCCGCAGTCACAGGCCAATCCCGGAGAACACCGCCCCGGCTACATCGCTCGTCGCATCGAGCACTTCCTGCGTGTCCATCCTGAGTACCGTGACGAACGCCAAGTTCTGTCCCTCGCCTTCCACGAGCCGGGCGACGGTCGCACCGTCTTGGCGGCTCTCCGGCGCCTCGTGCGCCCGCTCGCCGCCGAGGGCACTCCCCAGACACTGCCTCGGCTCCAGGTGACCATCGTTAGCTCCAGCAGTGCGCCGAGCGCCCTGCAAGGTGTGGTCAGCGGAGCCACGCCAAGCAGTCGCAGCGACGCCACCCTCGACCGCATCCTGCGCGACCGCGTGAGCCTGCAGCAGGCTGCCCCGGACGACGGCGTCCCCAAGTTCGCCCACCTCTCATTCGTCTTCCAGTCCTCGCTGGACCGTGAGCCGGCAGCGGTAGAGCTAGCCAGCCGCGCTGGCACCCTGTATGCCGGGGGCCTAGCAGCAGCACCTGGTCGCCACACCGAACCTGGCAGAAACGAGACCGCCTTCTCCTGGGGGACATTCGTCGGGACTGGTGTGCAAGGCCCCCTCCAGACACTGGTCCGGAAGACGCTTGAACTCGTGGGCGGGATGCCGCGCGAGCACTTCGCGCCCGGCCGGACACGGATGCCCTCCACCCGGGTAGCCAGTGCCTTCCTCGGCGACCTGTATCAGTCCAGCGCATGGGTAGTTCACCTGGACAAGCTGCTCGGTCTGGAGGCATTCGCACCAGATGCAACCGGGCGCCAGGCCCGCTACCTGATCGACTACGAAGACCGCGCGGACCCCGCTCAACCAGGCCTCGACGCCATCACGGCGACGGCCCGGGTCGCACCGTACCGCATGGCGTTGCGGCAGGCCCTGAAGGGACTCGGCCGGCCCAGCGAAGCTGCACTCGACCGCCTGCTCCAGCTTTTCAACGGTGTGAGCGGCAGATGGGCGCTCGACCTGGTAGGCGCCCATCCGAACGATCTGCACGAGCGCATCGGCCTGGCAACTGCCCTCGCAAGCCTGCAGGACCTGGACGGCGGCCTTCATGCCGCCGGCTACGCAGGCATCGTCATCCCCATAGAGGAGATGCTCGACGCTCTGCCCCGCGCCGCCCGGCCCGCATCAGGGCGTCTCTGCGACGACCTGCTGTACCTCCGCATCCCCCTCGGCGAGGCTCGGCCGCAGCTGCGCGGCCGTCTCCTCGAGGTGAAGTACCGCGGCTCAACGGACCCAGGCGCTGCTCACACGGCTCGCGAGCAGCTTCAGCGAGCCCACAGTTGGCTGACCGAAACCTTCGGCGCCGACCCGGACAGTCCTCAGCGCCGCTTCCGCGCACGGGACCTTGCCGAGCTGATCCGTGGCTCTGCCACGCGTGCCAGCGCCTTCGGGCTCCTGCCGATCGGGGACCGAAACGCAGCCGAAGCGGCCATCGATGCTGTCGGCCGTGGTGACTTCACACTGGAGCTGGGCTTCGCAGCGGGCGGCCAGCCGGTTTACGGCGACTTCGTCAGTATCGAGGCCGACAATGCTGTCCCGGCGCATCGCCAGCCGCTCCCGGGAGCCGGACTGCCTTTGGGGCACCTCAGGCTGGGACGTCCAGCCCTTGAGGCCCTGGCTATGGGCAGGCCGCTCCCGCGCCCCGCGACATTGCCCGTGGTGACCTATCCAGAGCCCCACAACCCTCCGCCTGGGGATGGCGGCTCGCCGCAGACATCACCAGATCCGGAGGAGGGGCCGACTAGCGACTCCGGTAGTGCCGAACCGACCACGCCGCCGCAGCCAGCGGAAGTACCTGTTGTGGCCGGACGCCTCGACTCAGCATTCGCCAAGTACGGGCTTGGAGTTGAGCCGTTCTCGCCTGATCTGGCTCAAGTCGGACCCAGCGTCGTCCGGTTCCGGACGCGGACGCTCGGCAAGCTATCGATCAGTGATGTCGAGCGGCGGAGCCGCGACATCGGGCGAGAAATCGTGGCGCCAGGCGAAGTCCAGATTGGCGACGAGCCCGGGTTCGTCACTGTTGATGTCCCGCGCGCCGAACGCGCGGTACTGCTGCTGGCCGATGTTCTGCCGAACCTTGACGCCAGCACGGGCAAGCCGGGCTCTTTGCAGTTTGTCGCCGGCGTCGCTCCCAGCGGTGACGTCCGCGTAGCCGACCTTTCCCGCCTGCCACACCTCCTGGTTGCTGGAGCGACGGGGTCCGGGAAGAGTGTCTTCCTCCGGGGGCTACTGGTGGAGCTCCTGCGCGCCCGAACGCCAGAACAGCTCCAACTATTGATCATCGATCCCAAGAGGCTGGACTTCACTGCCTTCACTAGAGTCCCGCATCTACGCGGTGGGGCGATTATCAGCGATCCCGACGAGGCCCTTGAGCGGCTGCGCCACACTCTCGAGGCGGAAATGTCACAGCGGCAACCCATCCTTGAGGACGCGGGCGTCACCTCAGCAGCCGAGTATTACGAGATGGGGGGACAGCTAAAGGATCTCCCGCAACTTGTTATCGTGGTCGACGAGTTCGCCGACCTGGTCCTGGGCGGTAGCGATCGCAAGGGGTTCAGCGAACTCATCCAGCGTTATGCCCAGCTCACCCGTGCCTATGGCATCTATCTTGTGCTGGCCACACAGCGGCCGAGCGTCGATGTCGTGACGGGCAGCATTAAGGCCAACCTCAGCGCACGGATCGCGTTTTCTCTGCCCAGCGGACGTGACTCGATGACGGTGCTGGACCGTGTTGGCGCCGAGGACCTCCTCGGTGATGGTGACATGCTGTTTTACCGGAACGGGCGCATCGAGCGTTTGCAAGCGCCTCTCACGACTCTTCACGACGTGCGGAAGATCATTCCGTGATGTCGGTTAGTACTGCAGTCGCGGCCATCGACTCCGTGACCGCGGCTGCAGTACGTTCCCGGTATGTGTCCCTCTATTCGTGGGACCCAGCCAAGTAGCTGGTGCAGACGCTGCTGTCTTCGAGCGTCTGCCGAGAGCATGCCGCTGCCACCCGGAAGATGGATTTTGACCTGTGCATTCTCTCTGGTCACCTTGGGGCGGAGGCAGTCTCTATCGCATGTCGTGCGCAGAGCCGGAAAACGGTGCTACTTACCGTCCGAAGTGGTGGTGTTGCTCTCTCCCCGCGTGCGGTTGTCGGCGATGTAGAGGAGCAACTGAGTCAGCGCGACCGCCAGGGCTGCGACGGCCGCGCCGCCGAGCATCCGGTCCTGGGGAAGCCACGCGCCGAGCCCGAAGGCACTCAGGGCTACGAGGATCGAGGCCAATCCGCGCTGCCTGGTCTTGAGCACCCTGGGTAGGGCACTCTGGAGGTGCCGGAAAGTGCGCATGCCGCTCGCTTTCAGGTCAGGACGCCGCCGGGCCACGACGGCTCAGGTGTGGAGCCAGGGGCCTTCGTGTCCGGCGGCTGTCTGGTGGTGTCCGATGCATTCCGTTGTACTTCATCTCCGAACTCCCTGGTCACTGAAGGCCTGTTGGGGGATAAGTTGCTGACAAGAGCGGGACAAGTCGTTCACAGCAACTGAGGTGGGGGCGCAGTGAAGCGTCGCATCGGGGAGCCCAAGGTTCCGAAGGGTCCGCAGTACACGTTCTTCAATCTGATGCAGCGGCATGTCCTGGAGCAGGGTGACAAGTCACTCGCGGCTCTCAGCAAGGAGTCCGGATGGTCACGCCAGACATGGCACAAGGCTCTGCGTGGCCCGGAACTGCCAAACCGCGACCTGGTTAGGGCATTGGTGGAACACCTGTTCCCCGGAGAAGGCAGCGCGGAAGTTCGCCGCAGGAGGGTGGAGGAGACGCTGGCCGCGTGGACGGCCGCTGTGGCTGAGAGGACCTTCGGAGAACGTACCGCCCAGTGGGACTCACCGCCGGCCGCCAGCGCCGCTGTGCCGCTTGCTGCCGATGTTCCCGAGCCCTCGGCCACAGCTGAAGCTTCCGAGCGAGAAGTCCGGTCAACGGGTGCTCTTGCTGACTTGCCTCGGGAGCAGTGGCCCTATGACTTTCGATGGAACCATGCCAAACAGAGACAGAACCTCCCGGAAGAGGCTCGGTTCTTCCAGCTACTTCACCAGTACTACATAGGGGCGGGCCGGCCCACCTTGCGGTGGATTGCGGAGCGCATTCCGCAGGAGGCCCGGGTGACGCGCAGCACCCTCAACGAGTGGCTCAACGGCACCACTCTGCCTGCCGACGGGCGGAGGCTGCGGGCTGCTCTGAATGTGATGCGTAGCTTCGCTCCGGTCACGGCTCATGAGAGGGAGATGGACGCTGACGCGCAGGATGTGATCCGCGCAGCCCTCATGGATGCCTGGGGTGCGCGAACTCGTCCTAGCGTGGATGTCCGGCAGGCAAGCTCCGATGTCCGGAGTGCCGGCACTCGCTGACCACGGCTCTTACCAAGACTAGGCAGGTTTGTCCGGAGCTCTGCAGGCTATGTCCGGTGTGCCGGCAGATGCTGGCCATCAGCACACCGTTGGTTGGCTGCGCTGAAGCCGCGGCCACCCTGCCCTATTGGGTCTTCGACGAGACGGATCCGCGTCATCAAGGGTTCATCGGAAGCGCTTGTTCTGCCATCTAGGTCTGAGGGAAGCTCTGCTCCAGCCACTGGCGCACGGCACCAAGCCTTGTGTGGCCGTGCTGGCGGAGCACGTCAACGATGTCCCTACCGCATACCAACGCGATGGGGTGGCCGTCTTCGTGCACCTCTTCCTGAACCTGCTTATGGAAGTAGGACGTGGTCACGAGCACGCCGAAGTTCCGATGGCGTATGCGGGAGATGAGGCGCGAGACTTCCCTAACTCCGACTGAGTTAGTGGATGCGTAGCACTTGGCTTCGAGGGCGAAGTCGATCGCGACGGTGTTGGCTGTCGGTCCGAGGATGTACTGGCCGACGGCATCGCGTCCGCCGTCCCGGCTGGGTCGGGTGACATCGCAGGCGCCGGTGCGCGGTGCTATCAGGCGCCAGATGGCTACGGCACAGCTTTCGAAGTCGCTTTCCCGGCCGCGGAAGTGCTCGCGGATCGCTTCCAGGATGGCTTGGCCTTCGCCGTCGTCGGGCAACTGGTCGGCCTTGGAACGGATCACGGTGGTTGCGGGCGCGAGCAGCGGTGTGTATGCGCGGCCCTTGACCCAGCTGGCCCATGCAGAAGGGCAGCCGCCTTCCAGAGGGGTGCCCCCGCTGAGGAGGTGTTCGAGCCAGGCGCGGCTGATGCGGGCATGGTCGAGGACAGTGAAGCGGGCGCGGTAGTTCTGGAAACGCTGGCCTGATGTGGCGCGCCAGATAGCGGCGAGTTCGTCGTCCGGCGACATCGTTGGCCCGCCGGGGGCGAGCAGCCCCCGGAACCGGACCGCCCGGCCGGAGCTGGCTGCCTTTTCGAACAACAGAAATGGCGGCACTCCCGTGAGCCGGTCTGCCTCGCTGCCATGGGAAGCGGCGAAGGCATCACGCAGTAGGACGTTTCCCCCGCGCGGGGTGCCGTGCAAGTCCTGACCAGGCCGCTTGTTGTCGCCGTAGTAGGTGAACGTACCGGTATCCATGTCCAGGTGATCGGGCCAGTCCACATCCGCGCCGGTCGTGTAGAGCACGGCTACGCGCACGGTCTGCTTCACGGGTGAGCCCTTGTAGCGGAAGCCGCCCTGGTTGCCTACGCCCTTGATGAGGCGGGCAATCGGGTCGTCCCCAGAGTGCCCATTGGATCCGCCGGCATAGAGGGCATCCACGATCAGGTCGGCGGTCTCCAGGTCTTCGAAGGCGATGTGCGGCTCGGCGGCGACGGTCATGCGGATACATCTAGCACCCTGCTCTGACACTCCATGGCATCAGGCCCGGGCTCCAGGGCTGTGCCACACCCGGCGGTGTTGCGCCGAGTGGTGCAGTCATGCGGACCGTGCCGGTTCGGTTGTCGGCGGAGCATGGCCTCCGTATCCGGCGTCGGGGTCTCACGGTTGGGGCCGTGCCGCCTGCCGGGCTACCGCTAAAATGCGGTTATCAGCCAGTGTGGGCGACGAAGCCAACTGTGAGAACGGGGACTCCTCGTGGCCGGTGTCAAGCTTTTCAAGATCCGCAAGCTCGGCGCAGGAGGGCAAGGGGAAGTCTGGCTTGCTCGCGAAGGTCAGTCGGGGGACATCGTTGTTCTGAAGCGCCCGCTCGATAGTCTCGAAATCACCGAGGGCAGTGCCGATCGCGCTAGATTCGAACGAGAGGTTCGCATACAGTCGACTCTCCGGCATGACGGCATCATGCCGATTCTCCGCATATACCGGACCCGCACCGGGCCGCTCTTCACGATGCCGTACGCGGAAATGTCTTTGGAGCAAAAGCTCGTCAACGGGCCGCTAACAGAGACGGAAAGCGTCGACATCATCCTTACTATTGCTGACGCTGTGGAGTTTGCGCACAGCGAAGGTGTCTTGCATCGCGACCTTAAGCCTGCCAATATTCTATTTTTGAACGGCAGGTGGGTAGTTTCTGACTTTGGCCTGTGTCGAGACGTGAACTCCGACAGTGCCACCATCACCCAGTCTAAGACTGTCGTTGGCAGCGTCGCTTACATGGCACCCGAGCAGTACGACGATGCCCACGAGGTAACTGAAAGTGCGGACATCCTCTCCATTGGAAGGATCTTCTACCATTGTCTTACGGGCAAGGTCCCGTTTCCCTACTTTCGGCCGGAGCTGATACCCGCGAAGTTCCGGTACCTAATAACCAGGTCTGTGGCTGAGGAGCCGTCTGCTAGGTATCAGACCGTGAGTGAATTCCGGCAAGAACTTGAGCTGCTTTTTACTGGTGCACCTGATCTAACCCCGCCGATGGAGAGGGCTCGCGCCCTCAACGCGGAGTCTCTTGAGGGAGATTCGGAAGCCACACTCTCGCTGGCCAGACTCTTGGTTGAAAAGGTGGACGACGAGGTTTTCTACAAGGATTTTGTTCCTGCCCTCTCGGTTGAAACGCTGAGTGAGATTGAGAAGCATGCGCCGCAGGAGTTTCGACAGATAGTCTCGGCCTTCGATCAATTTTGCGAAGGTAGTCATCCGTTCAGCTATACTGACGCTATTGCAAAATTCTTCCGGAATGTAGCGTTTGTGGCCCCCGACGATGACTACGCGATTCGGCGGCGAGTGCTTCGTAGGATCCTCATTGTTGGGGCGAGTCACAATCGCTTTTTCATTGGCGAGATGTTCGCTTCGATTGTCTCGAAAATGAAGGAAGCTGAAGACATCTTGTTGGTGGCATCGCTCCTGCGCGAGCATCCGGAGGAGGCACGTTTCATGAGCTTCTACCTGCGCCAGCACTCGCTGCCAACTGCGATCATGGCTGCCTTGCCTCCCGAATAGGGTGCTTGGCAGGCGGGCGTGCGAGACTGCATGTCGTAGGCCGCTTTTGAGAGAGCCTGGAACCAACGTGAATGAAGGGGAGTCCTGAGTGCCGCAGGCCAGTCCGCGAGGTACCTACTTGCAGGTCTCTGAGTCACTGCGCCAGAAGATCGAATCAGGTGACATCGGGGACGCACTGCCGTCTGAGGCTGCCCTCATGCGCTCGCACGGCGTCGCCCGCAACACCATCCGTCGCGCTCTCAAGGCTCTCGAAGCTGACGGCGTGGTTGAGTCTGCCCCCGGGATCGGGTGGCGCATCGTTCGGGGTGAGGACCGCCGGTCTCTCGCCGAGCGTATGACCGACGTGATCGCGGAGGACTCGCTGTCGGTGGGCGACACGTACCCGTCCGAAGCGAAGCTCTGCGAGCGGTTCGGCGCGTCTCGTACGGCCGTGCGTCGTGTCCTTGCCCAGATGGAGGGAAACGGCCTGCTCGCCACCGTCCACGGCAAGGGGCGAACTGTACGCGCTCTCCCGACGTCCACGGTCCGGCCGTAATCTTGGCCGTCATGGGACTGACTGAGTGGGCGTACTCGCTCTCCGAATCACTGCTGTCCGATCCGCTCCCGCGTCGGTGGGCGCACTCGCTGGGGGTCGCCAAGCGCGCTCGCTCCTTGGGCCCGATCATGGGTGACGATGCCGAGTTGCTGGAAGCCGCCGCGGTGCTGCATGACATCGGGTACTCGCCGGCCATCGCCACGACCGGCTTTCACCCGCTGGACGGTGCGCGGTTCCTCCGAGCCAAGGAAAAGGCGGACGAGCGGGTCGTTCGTCTCGTGGCCCACCACTCGTGCGCCCTGCTGGAAGCCGAAGAGCGCGGACTGAGGCAGGAACTTGAGGGGGAGTTCGAGCTAGAGCGTCCGGACCTGGTCGACGCCCTGCTGTACTGCGACATGACGACGACGCCCGACGGGACGCAGACCACGCCGACCGAGCGGCTGGACGAGATCGTGCAGCGATACGGACCGGACACGATCGTCGGGCGGTTCATTCAGCGCGCGGCCCCCGAGATCCACGCAGCGTCGAAGCGCGTTGAGGGTCGGTTGGCGCAGGTCTCTGCCGGCGATCAGCCGATGTAGGGCTCTCGCCGCGAGTCGTCGAGACCGTGGCGGATGCGCAGCATCATCGACGGGTGGATCTCCAGTCCGTCAAGGTCCGCTGTGTCAACCCAGCGGACCTCTTTTGACTCGCTGCTCGTACGCAGGGAACCGCCGACGGAGTGGGCTCGGAAGCAGATGGAGAACTGTTGCCGGACCTCTCCGTCGTCGTACGCCAGCACATGTTCAGGGTCGGTGTAGAGACCGACAATGCTGTCTACCTCAACGTCGATGCCGGTCTCTTCCGAGACCTCACGGACGACGGTGTCAGCGATGCGTTCGCCGATATCGTGGCCGCCACCAGGCAGTGCCCACAGGTCGTTGTCGGTCTTGTGGATGAGCAGCAATCGCCCCGAGTCGTCCCGGACAACGGCCGTGACCGAGGGGACTACCGAGTTGGCCTTAGGGGCGTTCGGGTCGCGGAAGTAGTCGGTCCGGCTCATCAGTGCACGCCTTCCCATTCGGTGGGTGAGGAGATCGGGCGGGCTGATTCCCAGACCCGTTCCACGCTCTCAGCGTAGGCGTCGAAGAGCTCACCGCCGGGCACGCGTCGCAGGTGCAGCACAGGGGCCATGTAGGCGCCGACGCCGTAGATGTGGCCGTTGGCCAGCATCTCGTCATCAGCTCGATAGATCGAGTTGTAGAGAGTCGTGCTGTGCAGCCGGAACTCAACGCCAGGAAGGCCGAAGAGCGGACCGTAGTTGACCAGGGCGTTCCGGATCTTCGCTGCCATGGCCGCGCCGATCCCCTCGTCGTCCCCGCGCACGGCCACCGCCGGCGACGTGGGCTCTCCCATCAGGAAGCGGATGGACACGCCTTCGGCTGACTTCTCCTTCACGATGCGGTGGAACGTCGCATCTTCGGACAGCCAGAAGCCGGAGTACACCAATACATCGAACTGCCGCCGCGCCTTGGAGTAGAGGTCTGTCCAGAGGGTCTGCATCACCACGGAGCGGTGTGGATAGAGCCTGACCAACTCCGCGTTGCCGGAGGCGGTGACCTCTGCTGACGTGCGTTCGTCGGGCCACAGGTAGGACACCTCGCACTTCAACAGCGAGGCCGTCGCGTACTGGAAGCGGCGATATGGCTTGCGCTCAGGCTCGTTGATCCATCGTTCGACCGTCTTGGACGCGACCCCGAGCCGTTGGGCGACCTCATCGAGCGTCAGGCCCAAGTCCACTATCGCGCCGCGCAGTCGCTCGTTCGCCACGTCCAACCTCCGACCCCTCGGGACGACTTGGTACGACTTCACGGTAACCAAGGACGACCTGGGTCGTACATCCGCGAAGTCGATCGTCGTCCGCGCCGACGCCAGTCTGTAGGTACATCGAGCGCGAGGGGCTCGCAGAACTCAAACAGCCGAAGGGCTTGACGGGGCGAACTCCTCTCTGCAAGATGAGGAACACGTAATACATGTTCCTCTCGCTCGGGTCGCTTCAGCGAACCGAGCGAGCGCACGACAAGGGGCCCGGGACAGAGCGGGCCGAGGGACCCGGACCCCTGGTCAACCGGAGGGCTTAGACCGAAAGGTCACGTCTCCATACGCCTGAAACGGGAGCCCGTGTTCCCGAAGGAGACAGAGCACCACCTCACCTCGCCGCCGCGCTCCGGCATGGCGGCCGGTTGCCTCCTCCGCTCGTCTCGTACGAGCGGGGCTGAGGGGAGCCGAGCACAGATCCACCAGCGCTCCCTACCCGCCGCACTCGCGGCCCGGGTTTTCGTCGGGGCGGTCGCCTCTCGCCAAGGACCGCGACCACCCCGGCACTTCGCGGCCGTCAACGTCCCATCGACTTCCTGGAGTTCATCCATGACCGAGCGCGTTTTCGTCTCCGAGACCTCCGGCCCGATCGTGCTGGGCCTCTCGCTGCCGGTCGGCAGCATCCGCGTTCAGGTGCTCGACAGCCTGACCGCGGCTCGCGTGGTTCTGCGCACGGACGACGCCACGGGGCCGGCGGCCGACGCCGTCAACCGGGCCCGCAGCACGCAGAACGGGCAGGCGTTCGGCATCGAGGTGCCGGAGATGCCCGGCAACGTGATGGTGCAGAGCCACCGTGGCAACCGCATCGTGCAGAACGTCGGCACCGTCTACGGCTCGGTGACGGGCATGACCATCATCAACGGCCGCGTCGTCTCCGGCGGAATGAGCGGCATGCAGACCGTCAGCCCGATCGAGGCCACGGTGTGCCTGCCCCCGCACTCCTCCCTCGCGGTCGTCTCGCAGTCCGCCGACGCCGAGGTCTTCGGCTACGTCGACCGGATGGAGTTCCGTTCCGTCTCCGGCGACCTGGACGCCGATGGCGTTCGGGAGCTCCGCGCCAACACCACCTCCGGCGACATCCACGTCGGCCGCGTCACCGAGCAGATCACCGCACAGTCGGTCTCCGGGGACATCGACATCGACCTGTACGTCGGCCGCAGCGCCACCCTGGGCACCACCTCCGGGGACATCGAGGTGCAGGCCACCAACGGCGCGTCCGGGCACGTCAGCGCCCACAGCGTCTCCGGTGACGTCCGCTTGTCCGGTGCACGGCACCTGAGCGTGTCCGCCAACACCGTCTCCGGCCGCGTCCGCAACGGCTGAACCATCGCCCGACCCTTCCACCTCGACTAGGAGTCGCCCCGATGGCTGCTGCCGTCTTCGCCGCCGTGTTCATCGCCCTGTACGTCGCCCACAGCGTGGGTGACCACTGGGTGCAGACCTCGCACCAGTCCGCGCACAAGGGCCGTCCCGGCTGGGTCGGCCGCCTCGCGGACGCCCGGCACGTCGCCACCCTGACCGCCACCAAGGTCGCCGTCCTGCTGCCGGTCGCCTGGCTGCTGGACCTGCACCTGTCCGCGCTCGGCACCGTGGCCGGCCTCGCCATCGACGCGGCCTCGCACTGGTGGGCCGACCGGCGCACCACGCTCGCGTGGCTGGCCAAGGTGACCGGCAAGGGCGAGTTCTACCGGCTCGGTGCCCCGCGCGTCGGCCACGACGACAACCCGCACATCGGTACCGGCGCTTACGCGCTTGACCAGTCCTTCCACCACCTGTGGCTGCTGGTCGCCGCGCTCATCATCGCCGCGGCCTAGCCGCGCCGCACCTCCGGCCCGCACCTGCGGGCCGGTTCTCGTCCTCCCGGGGCGGTCGCCTCTCGCCAAGGACCGCAACCGCCCCGGCATCCCTTCGATGTCAGGAGTTCCGTCATGCGTAGCTACATCGGCAACCACCAGGTCGTGAACCAGACCGAGTTCGAAGAGCTGGCGTTCGGCTTCGACGAGCGGCCGGCCGGTCTGGACGTCGACCTGTTCCGCGGCCCCCTCCGGCCCGAGACGGCCGACGAACGGCAGGCCCGCGAGGACGCGGCCCGCGACATCCTCGCCGACCTGCGCGCGATGGGCGAGGACGGCAACGAGATCGCCGCCTGGGACGCCCTGTACGCCGACGCCCTCACCCACACCGTGCCCCTCCTGCGCTCCGTCGACCGCGCCGGCCGTTCCGGCGGGACGGGGGAAGCGGCATGAACACCCCCCAGACCCGCAAGCCGTTGACCAAGACCCAAAAGGTCGTCCTGACTGCCGCGTTCGTCCCCATGCTGCTCACCGGTGTGGCCGGCGGCATCGGCACGTTCAGCAACATCGGTCACGCCTACGGCGAGGGCACCGCGCTCGGTGCGGTCGCGGCCGGTGAGGGCGCGACCGCCGTTCTCGGGCTGGTCCTGTTGGGGCTGACCATGCTGGGACAGTCCTCGCCGCGGCCCATCCGCGTGGGGCTGTGGGCGTTGCCCGCCGCTGCCTCGTTCATGGCCGCGATGGCGGGACCCGACGCCGGCCGGACGGTCATCTACGCCGTGACCCCGATGGGCATGTGCGTGTCGGCCGAGGGCATGGCGTTCCTTGCACGGCGCATCGTCGTCCACACCGACGGCCGCGACGCGGAAACCGAGCGCAAGGCCGCCGCGATCGTGCAGGCTCTCGCCTACCACCGCGCCCGCGCTGCCAACCACCCCGACGAGAAGATCCGGGGCCGGTCGGAGCGCAAGTCGTGGCGCCTCGCCCGCAAGGTCGGCGTCGGTGACGTGGCGCTCGGATCGAGGCTGCTGGACGTCCAGCGCGATCGGGTCACGGACGGTGCAGACGCCGCCCTGTCGACCATGTTCGCCGGGATCGAAAATGCGGAGGAATCTACCGAGACCAAGAGGAATCGGTCTACGGCTGACCTGCCGGAATCGACCCCGGCACCGATCGTCCTGACGCGTCTGCCGATGCCCGATCCGGTGGCGGTCGACTACGTCAAGTCGACTCTCCCCCTCAAGCCCGTACCGGCCATCGCCGCACCGATCGACCCGGCGCCGATCGAGTCGACCGAGCGGTGGGCGGTGGCGGCCGATTCCCCCCGACCCCGACGGGCGACCGGCCGACTTCCCGAGGTGGCCCGATCGCCCCGACCCAAGCGCACGCCCGATCAGTTGCTTGCTGAGGCACGGACCGCGACGGCCGATTGGCCGGACGCGCAGATCACTGCCGAGGGCATCCGCCGCACCATCCGCACCTCGCCGGCGAACGCCCGGACGCTGCGGGACACGATCCTTGCCGAGCGCTCTAAGGCCGCGTGATGGCGGGGGTGTTCGGCAAGTGCTTCGACCCGAACGGCACCCGGTTCGGCGTCCCCACCTACCCGTGGCGGTACGCCCCCGACGGCCTCGCGACCCGCCGTCAACTCCGTGCCCGTGGCTTACGGCCCGGTGGCCAGCCGATCGCGGCTCAGGTGCTGCGTCCGCGCTACCGGCGCGGCCCACTGGTCGCCTACCTCTACCGCGTCGACCGCGCCAAGCCGGTGCGACCGATGACCGCGCGCAAGTGGGCCGCGCTCGCCAAGGCCAACCTGGCGCGCCGCACTTGCCCGGCCTGTCGCGCGGACGCCGGATACGTCATCCCGACCTCGCTCGGTATGTGCGTGCCCTGCGCCTATCCCGAGGAACAGCGCGCTGCCTGAACCATCCGAACCCCGGGTCCGGCCGCCCCCCTTCCACAGCAAGCCGGCCGGACCCTTCGACTCCCGAAGGAGCCCGTACATCGTGACGGAAAACCCTGCATTCCCGCCCCCGGACGAGCCGGAGGGCACCGACGAGCGGACGGCCGCCGTGCTGCCGTTCCCCCTCAAGAAGGACACCACCCCGGCCGCCGCGCCCGGCGAGGGCGAGGCCAAGCCGGGCGAGTGGGAGGCCGAACTCCCCGACGACGCCGACGACCCCGAGGACGACGGCCTGACCGAGGGCGCCCCGGTCGACCCGCCGCGCGAGGCCTACCCGCCCTCGGTCAGTGAGTGGATGGAGGCCAAGGACAAGTCCCGCATGCCGGTCCTGCCGGACTGGGTCAAGCTTCCCGACCAGCGCAAGGCCGTCCGCAAGTGGGCCGTCCGCCACTACTCCACGGTGATCGGCTACCACGCCGTTCGCCTGCCGTGCATCTACACGCCCAAGGTGCTGTTCTACTCGCCGCGCGGGGCATGGCGCTGGTCGGCCGCGATCGGCCGGTGGGTGTTCGACGCGGAAGGCAAGTCCCTGCGCCTCGCCTCGGTGGCCAACGAGGACGCGGCCGAGTACCTGAAGCTCTCGCGGCAGCGCAACGACCGCGTGAGGCTGCGGGGCATCGTCGCCACGATCGCCGGGTTCATCGGCCTCGCTGCCGCCCTGACCTTGTACGTCATGGCTCCGTTGTGGCTGTTGCTGCTGTCCATCGCCGCCCTGACGACCACGCTCGGGGCGGTCGGGGCGCCGGCGGACCGGCCGCTGATCGACATGGCCAAGGTGACGTTCCGCAAGCGCAAGTTGTCCTCGGACATCGTCATCCGCGCTCACGACGCGTCCGGACTGACCACCAAGGATCAGTCCATTGCCTTCCCGCGGCCGATCGGCAGGGACGGCGACGGATGGCGGGTGGTCGTCGACCTGCCGTACGGCAAGACGTTCGAGGACGCCGTCAAGGCACACGCGCGCCTCGCCTCCGGCATGGACATCGCCCCGACTCAGCTCTTCCTCGACAAGGACGAGACGAGCGGACGGCGCGTGTCGTACTGGATCGCCGACCGTGACCCGCTCGCCGTCCCCTCCGGCAAGACCCCGCTGTTGGGGGCGACCCGGGTGGACTTTTGGAAGCCGTTCCCGTGGGGCGTGGACGAGCGGGGCAACCCGGTCATGGCCACCATGCTGTGGCTGTCCCTGCTGGTCGGCGCCGTCCCGAGGCAGGGCAAGACGTTCTCCGCCCGGACCATCGCGCTCGCCGCCGCGCTGGACCCGTACGTCAGGTTGTACGTGTTCGACGGCAAGGCGTCGCCGGACTGGCGCAAGTTCACCAAGGTCGCCCACCGCATCGGGTTCGGCATCGTCCCGAAGAACGGGTTCGATCCGGTGGTGCATCTGCTGACCTCGCTGCGGGAGTTGAAGGCGGATGTCGAGGACCGCTACCACCGGCTGTCGGAACTGCCGCTGCACATCTGCCCTGAGGGCAAGCTCACCCCGGAGATCAGCCGGGACAAGAAGCTGAACATGCCCCTGACCCTGTTCGTGGTCGACGAGGTGCAGGAGTACTTGACTCACCCCGAGCACGGCAAGGAGATCCTGGCTCTGCTGGTCTACCTCGCCCGGGTCGCCCCGGCGGTCGGCGTGAGCGTGATGACGTCCACGCAGAAGCCGGACGACAAGGCCTGCCCCTCGGAGCTGCGTGACCAGCACCAGGCCCGGTTCGCCCTGCGGGTCGGCGCCTACCAGGTCTCCGACGTCATCCTCGGTGCGGGCTCGTACTCCGAGGGTCTGGACGCGTCCAAGCTGCTCAAGTCCCACAAGGGCGTTGGCCTGCTCAAGGGCATGTCGGACGATGCCGGCATCGTGCGCACCTACCTCGCCGACGGCCGCGACGCGGAACGCATCCTGACCAGGGCTGCCGCGCTGCGGGAGGCCGAGGGCACGCTGACCGGCGACGCGGCCGGCGAGGCACCCGCGCCGGAGGTGTCCGCGACGATCCTGGACGACGTGGCGGCCGTGCTCGGCAAGGGCGAGGCCAAGGTGTGGTCCGAGACCATCGTCGACCGCCTCGCCGACCTGCGCCCCGAGGTCTACGGCGCATGGGCCGAGCTGGACGCCAAGCCCAAGGCGGAAGCGCTCACCGCAGCGCTCAAGCCGTTCGGTGTGGCCACCGACCAGATCGGCCGCCGCATCGACGGCAAGACGGTCAACAAGCGCGGCATCAAGCGCGACGACCTCGCCGCCGCGATTACGCAGCGCAACGAAAAGTGGGCCGCCGGATAGCCCCGAAGGGTCGCTAACGCTAGCGGTAACCGTCGCTAGCGTTAGCGACCCTGCTAGCGACCAAAACCGCGTCTGATCAGGTCGCTAGCGGCTAGCGGCCGACCCTGCGGAAACCCTCGAAACCCCGCCTGAGAGGCCCCCTGATGAGCCTTCCCCTCCTCGCTATCGCCTGCCTACTCATCATCACGCTCGGTTACAGCGTCAAGTGCTGGCTGAGCCCGTTCGGCGACTGCCGCAAGTGCTCCGGCATGGGCCACGCGCTCAAGGCCGACCGCAAGGGACGCCTCAAGCGTGGCAAGGACTGCCGCCGCTGCCACGCCACCGGCAAGCGCATACGCGTCGGCCGCTGGATCTACAACCGCGCCGCGCGCACTTACCGCGCCGACACCCGCTGACCATCCGTCCGAAGGAGTCCCCGTCATGCGCAAGTCCCTTGCGGCCCTCGCCGCGAGCGTCGGTGCCGTCGTGGCCCTGACCGCGTGCGGCCCGAACTACGGTCCCGGCCCAGCCGGGACCGTGAGTGACCGCAGCGCCTCCTACTTCAAGTCCGGCGGCTGGCACTACCGGCTGACCGTCACCACGAACGACGGCCGACGCCAGGACTTCCGCGTCACCCGCGACGACTACAAACACTGCTTCCGCGGCTCCGCCTACCCCTCCTGCACCTACCGCTGACCCCCGGAGGACTCATGGTCATCACCATCCCGCTCGTGCTGCTGCTCGCCGGTGGCCTCGCCCTGCTGCTGCGCTTCAAGGCGCTCGGCTTCGGCGCGGGCGTCGTCGCCGCGCTCTTCGGCTTCTACCTCGCCGCCACCGACGCGAGCGACACCGTCAACCAGCTCGTCACCGCCATCACCGGCGCCCTCGCCGACATCGGCCGTTAGAAGGGAGACCAGGACGTGAACGAACCGACCCTGCCCCACCACCGTCCGGCCGTGCGTGACGCGGCGGCCGTGGACGTTCACCACCCCACGCCCCTCACCCCGGTACAGCACACGGCGCCGCTCGTGCCCGTGCAGCCGGGCAGCATCCCGGCCGTGGCGAGCATCGTCCTGCCGGACGGCCGCGTCGTCACCGGCTACGCCATCGAGCCCGCCAAGCCCGAACCGGCCGCGACCAAGCCGACCGTCTCGCGTACCGCGGTGAACGTCGCCCTCGGGGGCATCGGGTTCGGCGCCGTGTGCGGCGGCCTGGTCCTACTGACCACATTCATCGCCGCGCTCGCCGCGCTGGTCCACCAACTCATCATCCTCGCCGCCGTCATCTTCGGCGGATGGATCGCCGTGCAGGTCTTCAGCGCGAGCGACCACCGCGGCGGCAACACCTTCCACATCCGCAAGGCCGTCATCAAGCGCAACGACTTCCACGGCTAGACGTGGCTGGGGCGGTCGCCTCTCGCCAAAGACCGCGACCGCCCCGGTTCTCCGTCCCTTCGACAGAAACAGGAGACCCCCAGCATGACCCAACCCACCCCGATCCGGCGAGGCCGTCTCAGGCCGCGTCTGCTGGACCTGTACTGCTGCCAGGGCGGTGCCGCCAAGGGCTACGCCGACGCCGGGTTCGACGTGACCGGCGTCGACCTCGCCCCGCAGCCGCGCTACCCGTACCGGTTCGTGCAGGCGGACGCGATCGCGTTCGTCCTCGAACACGGCGCACAGTTCGACTTCATCCACGCTTCCCCGCCGTGCCAGTTCTACAGCGACACCCAGCGGCTCATGGGCAACACTCACCCCGACCTGATCGCCCCCACCCGGGCCGCCCTGGACGCTACGGGCCGCCCGTACGTCATCGAGAACGTCCGCGGGGCTGTGCCGCACCTGCACGCTCCGGTGCTGCTGTGCGGGGCCATGTTCGGCCTGGCGACCTACCGGCACCGCTACTTCGAGACCGGCCGGTGGACGCTGACCGCGCCGCGGGATCCGGCCCACCCCGCACCGGTCGCCAAGATGGGCCGCCCCATCCCGCCCGGCCACTACGGCCAGTTCGTCGGCAACTTCTCCGGCGTCGACCTCGCCCGCCGCGTCATGGGCGTGCCCTGGATGAACCGCGACGGCATCCGCGAATGCATCCCGCCCGCCTACACCGAATGGATCGGGCGCGCCTACCGCGCCGCCATGGGAACGCTGGGGGCGGTCGCGTGAGCACCAAGAACAACTACCTGCGGACCGCGCTGTACCTGGCCACGGCCGGTGTGCCCGTACTGCCTCTGCGGGATGGGAAGGTGCCGTTCGGCAACTGCCGTGCGTGCGCGGGCAACGCGTGCGGTGGACGGCCGAACATGAAGCGCGCGGGGACCTGCCAGTGCCCCGCTCCCTGCCACGCGTGGGCTGCCGCCACCACCGACCCGCACGTGATCGCCTCCCCGCTGTGGGTGGCGGCATGGGAACAGGCGGTCTGCGTCGGCTACCACCCCGGTGGGGTGCGGCTGACCGTCGTCGACCTCGACAACGCGGCGGCCGTCGCATGGGCCCGTGAGACCCTGCCGGTCACCCGGATCGTGCCGACGACGCGCGGTGAGCACTGGATCTACCGGGGCGCCATGCGCTCGCACAACGCGGTCCTTCCGGGCGTCGACATCAAATCCCTGATGGCCTACGCCCGTTGGCTCGGTCCCGGCACCGGTCGCATGACCGACCTGCCGTCGGCCGTCCGCGACCTGGTGGTGAAGGAAGAGACCACCCCCGCCCCCGGGGACGTGGTCTCTTCCCTCTCCGGCCGCGCCACGTGGGACCGGACGGTCGCCACCGGATGCCGCCACACCGAGCGGTACGTACGCACCGGCCTGGAACGAGGCCTCGCCAAAGTGCGCAGCCACACCGAATCGGGCGCGGGATCACAGGCGTTCGGGGTGGCTCAGTTCCTCGCCGCTCAGCACGCGCACTGCCCCGGACCGTGCGGACTGGACGCCATCGGCGAAGAGATCGTGGCGGCCGCCGTCTCCGTCGGCGTCCCCGAGCCCTACGCGCGCCGCGCGGTCGCCAACGGCCTTGGAGCGGCCTCGGAGCGTGCGGTATGAGCAAACCATCACGAACCCCCGTAAACGGCCCACAGGGCGCCGTACAGCCCTCGCCACGGGCGGCCGTAGGCGCCCGAAGGGACGTCGCCGGTCAGGGCGTCCTTTCTGCCCTTCGTCCTGACCCGCTGCCGAACGCCTCCGGAGGGAGGACAGCCTCATGACCACACAGCCCGTGGACAGCCCCGACCTGTGGGCCGGACTGCCCACCCTCGACGAACCCTCCGCCCCCGTGTGGGAGGACCCCGTTCCCCTCGCCGGACCCCGCAAGCTCGCCGACTTCCCCGTCGGCGCACTGCCGGACTGGCTGCGGGAGTTCGTGGCCGCGGTCGCCGAGGAGACCCAAACCCCCGTCGACCTCGCCGGATGCATCGCCCTGTCCGTGCTCGCCACCGCGGCCGGCGGCCGGTCCGTCGTTGAGGTCCGCGGGAACTGGCGCGAGCCCACCAACCTCTACGTCGTCGTCTCGCTCCCGCCCGCCAACCGAAAGTCCGCCGTGTTCGCACTGCTCACGGACCCGCTGTACGAGGCAGAGAAGCAACTCCGCACGCTCACCCAACCGGCCATCGTGGAAGCCGAGATGACCGCCCGGCTCGCCAAGGAAGCAGCCGACAAAGCCGCGTCCAAGGCAGCCACCGCAGGCGCTGACGAACGGGATGAGTTGGTCGCCACCGCGATCGCACTGGCGCAGACCGCGGACAGCGTCACCGTCCCCGCCAAACCGCAACTCCTCGCCGACGACACGACGGCCGAGACGGTCACCTCACGGATGGCCGAGCAAGGCGGCCGGATCTCCGTCATGTCCGCTGAGGGCGACATCTTCGACATCATCGCCGGCCGCTACTCCGGCAAGCCCAACATGGGCGTCTTCCTCAAAGGCCACGCCGGAGACCGACTCAAGGTCGACCGGCAGACCCGAGAGGAGTACATCGAACACCCCGCCCTGACCATGGGCCTGTGCGTGCAGCCTCAGGTACTGGACGACATCGGCCGACAGGAAGGCTTCAAGGGGCGCGGTCTGCTCGGCAGGTTCCTCTACTCGGTCCCCAAATCCATGGTCGGTCACCGCAAGATCGAGCCCGACCCGATCCCGGACCAGGTCAAGGAGACCTACCGGCGTCACGTCCTTGACCTGACGCTCTTCCTTGCCGAGTGGACCGACCCGGCCGTCATCCAGCTCAGCCCCGAGGCGAATGCCGAACTTAAGGCGTTTCAGCGGCGGTTGGAGCCCATCTTGGAACCCCGCAGCGGCAGCTTGGGGCACATCAACGACTGGGGCGGCAAGCTGGCCGGCGCCACGGCCCGCATCGCTGCGCTCCTCCACCTTGCGCAGTACCTCACCAAGGGGCACACGGTGCCCGTGGCCGAAGCGACCATGCGCGACGCGATCGCACTGGCCGACTACTTCACCAGCCACGGACTTGCCGCGTTCGACGCCATGGGAGCCGACCACACCACCGCACGCGCCCAAAGCGTCCTGGAAGCGCTGCGCACGCACCGGTGGGCCGAGGTTAGCAAGCGCGACCTCATGGTCAAGCTCTCCCGCTCGGAGTTCCCCACCGCCGCGGACCTGGACCCGGCACTGAGCCTGCTGGAAGACCACGGCTACGTGCGCGCCCAAGCCGTCGTCCGCACCGGAGGCCGCGGCCGGCCGCCCTCCCCGCGCTATCTGGTCCACCCCCGGCTGAC
This sequence comes from Streptomyces sp. G44, assembly GCF_016905445.1. Lineage (GTDB taxonomy): Bacteria > Actinomycetota > Actinomycetes > Streptomycetales > Streptomycetaceae > Streptomyces. The sequence continues at coordinate 4,357 of NZ_JAFEXF010000032.1, read as the reverse complement.
CGACCCGACAGCCTGAGCCCGCTCACAGAAACCACAGAATCACAGAAATACCCGCCGCGAGCCCCTGACCTGCGCGGACAGCCAAGTCAGGGGCTCACGACGCCCCACCACAGAAACCCGCAGAGAAGCCACAGAAATACGTCGGCCCTGGCTGCGCCGGACCGGCCCCCTTATTTCTGTGGAACCTCCGGCGATTTCTGTGGCAGCACCCACCGCGCGGCATCACCGCAGGTCAGACCCGGAATCCTGGGTTTCTGTGTATTTCGTGGTTTCTGTGGCGGCTCTCGGCTGGTCCCGCCCATCACCTTCCCTTGACCTCTCGCCCAAGGAGGAGTCGTGGCCAAGCCCCGCGACGAGATGCTGACCATCCCCGAAGTGATCGAAGAGATAGGCGTTCCGCGAGCGACCTTCTACCGCTGGCGGCAGTACAAGAAGGGCCCGAAGTCCATCAAGCTCCCGAACGGCGCGGTGCGCATCCGCCGGTCCGAATTGAGTCGGTGGCTCCAGACGCTGGAGGAGAGCGCGTGACGAAAGACACCGACAACGGGGCCGAGCAGAACAACCGCTCGGCCCCGGACGGGTTTTCGCTTGACGTGCGCCTGTGGAAAGTCGCCAAGGCGCAGAGCAAGACGCGTCCCTACCAACTCCGTTGGAAAGTCGGAGGAAAGGTCAGTAGCGCCACCTTCGCCACGGTGGCTCTCGCAGAGAGCCGCAGATCTGAACTGTGGCAGGCAATGCGCCGCGGTGAGGCATTCCGCATCGCCGACGGTCTGCCTGAATCCGAGGTACGGGCTGAGGCCACTGCGGAGCAAGTCCGTGAGGAACTTCCCTGGTTCGCATTCTGCCGCGAGTACATGGCGATGCGCTGGCCGACCGCTGCGGCCAAGACCCGTGAGGGAATCGCCGATGGGCTCGCAGCGGTGACGCTGGCCCTGGTGGAGCAGGAACAGAAGATGCCGTCACCGGAAGAGCTACGCCTTGCCTTCCGGTGGGCGGTCATTCCCAAGAACGCCGAACTTGACCCGCCGGAGGAACTTGAAGACGCCTACGGTTGGATCTCCAAGAAATCGCTGCTCGTCTCCTCGCTGGAAGACCCGAAGATTCTCCGCGATGTTCAGTATCGGATCTCCTTCAAACTGGATGGCACTCCCGCGGCGGGGGAGACCTCCCGCCGTCGTCGGCGCGCGCTCAACACGGCGGTTGAATACGCCATCGAGCGCAAGCTACTGACGGAGAATCCACTCGCCGCCATCAAGAAGGTGCAGAGTTCCTCATCGGACCGTGTGGACCCCCGTGTTCTCGTGAACAAGACGCAGGCCGCTCAACTCCTCGCCTCGGTCTCCTACGTTGGGACATGGGATCGCAAGAAGGGCCGGCGCCTGGTGGGCTTCTACGCGGTCATGTACTTCGCGGGGCTCCGCCCGAGTGAGGCCGTGGGCCTCAGGAAGGCTGATTGCTTCCTCCCAGAGAAGGGGTGGGGGGTTCTGACGCTCCACGACACGCACCCCGTGTCTGGCAAGCAGTGGACAGACAGCGGAGAGCGCCACGACAAGCGCGGCCTGAAGTCGAGGGAGGCCAAGGAAGACCGGCCGGTCCCGATTCCCCCGCCGCTCGTATCCATGCTCCGCGCCCACCTGAAGGAGTTCGGCACGGCCAAGGACGGGCGGCTCTTCACGAACGAGCGGGGCGGTCTCGTGGGCAGCAGCACCTATTGGCGTGTGTGGCGGGACGCTCGGGAGTACGCGCTCTCGCCGGACCTTCAGGCTTCCATCCTCGGGGGTCGGCCGTACGACCTGCGGCATACCTGCATCACGACCTGGCTGAACGCCGGCGTGCCCGTGGCCGAGGTCGCCCGTCGGGTCGGCAACTCACCCGAGGTGATCCACCGCGTTTACGAGGGGTGCATCTACGGTCAGGAAGAAATCATGAACAACAAGATTGAGCGCGAACTCGACTGGCCCGACTGAGTGACTACTCGCCTGCCTGATCCGGTATCTGGCCGCGCCTCAGCAGGGCGCGGCCAGCGGCTAGTGTCGAGTGGATGGCGGAAGCGGTAATAGGGATGGACCCTTCACCGCGTCGGCGCACGATGCTGATGAAAGCTCCCTCCACTTGGCCATCCACTACAGCACCGTGCACGAGGAACGGCTTCAGCTCTTCAGGCTGCGGGGGGACGTGAAGGAACACGATTCCCTTACCGTTGGTCTCGTAGTGTTCGATATCCAAGAGGTCGGGTGGCGGGTAGAGATGGTGCTCTAGGGCGCTCTGGTATCGACGCAGCGTTCTGCCGTCAACCGGGACAGGATGAACGCTATGGATCACTTCTCCGCCTGGAACCTTCTTTCCCTTCATGCCGACCACAACGATTCCGCCGTACTCCGCGTTAGCGAACCTTGAGACGGATTGAGCAAGGGAAATCTTCCCTTGCGTTGAGTCGAGGTCATAGTGACTGCTCTTCACATCGAGCCAAGGTCCCTCTGGCTGCCCTACCAGGACATCGGCTTGTCGGGCTCTGAGTAGGTCCATGGTGGTCTCCCGCGTGAGGTGACCACTTGCGAAGGCATCTAGTAGAGCTTTCGCGCCATGTCCGATCTCATGCAAGTCCTTAAGGGTTCTTTGACGAAGGCTGCATTCGATGTCGAAGTCCCACACCCAAGGTGAGGTCACCTGGCTACCGACCATTTCCACATTTTGCAGCGTCGCCCTGCGGCGGGTGAGATAGGGGCGCAGAGCCGATCGGTAGAGCGGTTCTGGGGAGCCCTCGTCGTCATCCTCGTGCGCCTTTGTGACCACCTCGACGCGTACGAGTAGCTTGCCCTCCCGTTGAACAAAGCTCACTGGGCCCGGCGGACTGTACTCGTCGTCGAACTCGTCGTAGTCCCCCTCTACGACGTAGACCTGCTCGTTGTCGGCCAGGCAGCTTGTCAGGACTGCGCGGAAGTCCGTTGCCTTGATGGATGCCAGCTCAGATGTGTGGAAGGCGAACCCCGCGTCGCGATAAGCCCGCTCCATCTCTCCAAATATCAGGCGATCATGCCGCCTGTCGTAGCGGATGGTCCTCTGCAACTGAACCCCTCCCCGAGCGGCAGTCCGTCGGCAGCAGTCACGCCCTGAGTCGCCGGGGCCTGCCGACTGTGTAACCGTGCGTCGCTGACCTCTATCGCAGGTCTATCGCAACCCGTGCGTATCAACGACAAAGAGCGGGACCCAGTGAGACTGGTTCCCGCTCTCTCATGTCGGCATCCGCCCTGGTCAGCGCGTGATTTCTGCTGATCGTAGGCGAGTGCCCCCGGCAGGATTCGAACCTGCGCACACGGCTCCGGAGGCCGTTGCTCTATCCCCTGAGCTACGGGGGCGTACCGCCGCTGTTGCGCGGCGACGGGTAGAACCCTACCAGCTCTCCGGGGCTGTCCATGAACAGGTATTTCCGGGGTTCCGAGGGCGCCGCGGTGAGGTCGCCCCCGTCTCGTCAGTGCCCCGTCGGCGCCTTGGAGGGCCCCGGCCTCCGCCCCGCTCACCTCGCGCGGGGCGGAAGTGGGGAAAACCGGGACGCGGCGGTGGGCGCGGTCCTACTCTCGACTTGTGTCAGGCGCGCCCGGCCGTGTGCTTGTTGTGGACGACAACAAGGTCATCCGGCAATTGATCAGGGTCAACCTCGAGCTGGAGGGCTTCGAGGTCGTGACCGCGGCTGATGGTGCCGAGTGTCTGGACATCGTGCACCAGGTCCAGCCCGACATTGTCACCCTCGATGTCGTCATGCCCCGGCTCGACGGCGTACGGACCGCCGCCCGGCTGCGTGCCGACGCGCGGACGCGGCATCTGCCCATCGTCATCATCAGCGCGTGTACGCAGTACGAGGTCGAGAGCGGCCTCGAAGTCGGCGTCGACGCCTTTCTCGCCAAGCCTTTCGAACCCGGCGAACTGATCGGCACCGTGCGGCAGTTGATGGAGCGCGTCGGGCGGCGCGGGGCGACGGACGACGACGGTTACCGGGGCGGGAACGCGAGCGGGAGCGCGGGCGAGGGCGTCGACGACGACGACGGTACGGGCCTCGTCGACGAAGCCGAGCGCGCCGCTCAGCCCGGCGCCTGACCCTCACGCCGACGGGATCTGGACCCGGGGGGCAGCCGCAGTGGCCGCCGATTCGGCAGGGATCCGGCCCGCCCCCACCGGCTCACCCTCACCTCGGCTCACCCTCACCCCCGCCCCCCCCCCCCTCCGCCCCCGCCCGCCCCCCCCCCCCCCCCCCCCGCCCCCCCCCCCCCCCGCCCGCCCCCCCCCCCGCCCCCCCCCCCCCCCCCGCCCCCCCCCCCCGCCCCCCCCCCCCCCCCCCCCCCCCCCCCCCCCCCCCCCCCCC
>NZ_JAFEXF010000329.1 GCF_016905445.1 Streptomyces sp. G44 | reverse complement strand
GGCGACGGCGGCGGTCGCGGTCACCACGCGGAGCCAGGACGCGCCCGCCCGCGGGGACGGCTTCGGGCGGTGTTCGCGCGGGCGCTCGCGGCGGGCCATGCCCTGTTCGACGCGGGCGAGCATCCGCTCCCGGTCCGGGCGGTGGGCCCGGGCGGCGCCGCGCAGCCTCCCGCGCACTTCCTCGTCGTCGTCCCTCATGTGCTTCCCCCCGTGTCCGCCGTGACCGCGCGCACCCGTTCCCAGCTGGTGTGCGGACCGAGGCGTCGTTGCAGTTCGGCCATTCCCTTCGACGTCTGGCTCTTCACCGTACCCACCGAGACGCCGAGGGCCTGCGCGGTGTCCTTCTCCGAGAGGTCGAAGGCGTGCCGCAGGACCACGCAGGCCCGCTTGCGGAAGGGCAGCGCGCGCAGCGCGTCGCGTACGTCGACGACGGCCGGTATGTCGGGGTCCGCCACGTCCTCGCCGCGGCCCGACCAGAAGAGGGTGACGCGGCGGCGTTCGCGCACGGCGCTGCGGATGCGGCTGCGCGCCATGTTCGCGACGACCCCGCGGGCGTACGCGGCCGGGTGGTCGGCGGCGCGCACCCGGTCCCAGCGGTGCCAGAGCGCGAGCAGCGCGTCGGCCGCCAGATCGTCCGCGCCGTCACTCTCGCCGGTCAACAGGTGGGCAAGGCGCGCGAGTTCGGCGTAGTGCCGTTCGAAGAAGGCATGGAACTCGGCGGCCGCGTCGTCGGCGGCCACGGGCACGGGCGCCTCCTTTCCGGAAGCGGGCACTCTAGCCGGTCGATCGGTTCGTGAGGACATCGGGCAGGGTCACCTCCCCCACGCCGTGGGCGGTCGCGCGCCCGTCCGCGGTGCGCACGTGGAAGGGGCGGCGGGAGCCGAGGGCGAGGACCTTGAGATCGTCGCCGTCCCGTGTCGCGCGGAAGACCGCCGCGGGGCGCCCTTCGAGGTCGGGGACGGTCACTTCGGTGTCGTACGCCGTGTTGTACGCAGTCTCGTACGCCGTGTCGGGGGCGGCCAGGAGAGTCAGGCCGTCGAGCCAGTCACCGTCCGGGCGCATCTCGTCGGCGCCGAGGGGCAGCAGCGCGCCGGGCCGGACGTAGAGAGGGAGACTGTCGAAGCCGTGGGTCTCGCGGCGCCAGCCGGGGCCCCGCGCGCTCCGGCCGGTGAGGAGGTGGGTCCAGGCGCCCTCGGGAAGGTAGAACTCCACCTCGCCCTCCTCGGTGAAGACCGGGGCGACGAGCAGGTCGGGGCCGAGCATGTACTGCCGGTCCAGGGTGCGGCAGGCCGGGTCGTCGGGGAACTCCAGGATCATCGGCCGCATGACGGGCACGCCGGTGCGGTGGGCCTCGCCGGCCGCCCCGTACAGGTAGGGCATGAGGCGGTGCTTGAGCTTGGTGAACTTCCGGGTCACGTCGACGGCTTCGTCGCCGAACGCCCATGGCACGCGGTAGGAGACGTTGCCGTGCAGGCGGCTGTGGGAGGACAGCAGTCCGAAGGCGAGCCAGCGCTTGAAGACCGCCGGGTCGGGGGTGCCCTCGAAGCCGCCGATGTCGTGGCTCCAGAAGCCGAAGCCGCTCAGGGAGAGCGAGAGTCCGCCGCGCAGCGACTCGGCCATGGCGCCGAACGAGGCGAAACAGTCGCCGCCCCAGTGCACGGGGAACTGCTGGCCGCCGGCCGTCGCGGAGCGCGCGAACAGCACGGCCGCGCCCGCTCCGCGCTCCTTCTCCAGGACTTCGAAGACGGTGTGGTTGTAGAGCTGCGTGTAGTAGTTGTGCATGCGCTCGGGGTCGGCGCCGTCGTGCCAGACGACGTCGGTGGGGACGCGTTCGCCGAAGTCGGTCTTGAAGCAGTCGACGCCCTGGTCGAGGAGGGTGCGCAGCTGGTCGGCGTACCACTCGCGGGCGGCCGGGTTCGTGAAGTCCACGAGCGCCATGCCGGGCTGCCACAGGTCCCACTGCCAGATGTCGCCGCCTTCCCGCCGGAGCAGGTGGCCCGCCTCGCGGGCCTCTTCGAAGAGCGCGGACTTCTGCGCGATGTACGGGTTGATCCACACGCTGACCCTGAGCCCGCGCTCGCGCAGGCGGCGCAGCATGCCCTCCGGGTCGGGGAAGACCTCCGGGTCCCACCGGAAGTCCGTCCACTGGTGCTCGCGCATCCAGAAGCAGTCGAAGTGGAAGACGGACAGCGGGATGTCGCGCTCGGCCATGCCGTCCACGAACGAGGTGACGGTCTCCTCGTCGTAGGGCGTGCAGAAGGAGGTGGTGAGCCACAGGCCGAACGACCAGGCGGGCGGCAGCGCGGGCCGTCCGGTGAGCGCGGTGTAGCGGCGCAGGACGTCCTTGGGCGTGGGCCCCGCGATGACGTGGTACTCCAGGCTCTGGTCCTCGACGCTGAACTGGACCTGGCCCACGGCCTCGGAGCCGATCTCGTAGGACACCTTGCCGGGGTGGTTGACGAAGACGCCGTAGCCGCGCGAGGAGAGGTGGAAGGGGATGTTCTTGTACGCCTGCTCACTGCTGGTGCCGCCGTCGGCCTGCCAGATGTCGACGCGCTGGCCGTTCTTGACGTACGGGGTGAAGCCGCTCGCCGAGGCCGTAGATGAACTCGCCCACCCCGAGCCCCAGTTGTGCCACCATGTGGTGGGTGCCCTCGGGTGTCGTCACGAAGGCGGTACCCCTGCGCTCCACGGCGGTCAGCCGACGGCCCTCCTCGTCGAGGAACTCGGGGCCCCACGGCGCGGCGGCGTCCAGGCGCAGGGTGAGGGGTCCGCTGACGAGTTCGGTGACGGCGCCTTCGCGTGCGACGTGGCCCGCGCCGCCGGTGCTGTGCACCGTGAACTCCGGTCCGCGCGCGGCCTTTCCCGCGTGGTGGGTGGTCCGTACGCCGATCACGCCCTCGGCGGGCGAGAAGCAGGTGACGGTGAGGAGCGGCGAGTTGAGGGTGTCGCCGCGCTCGCGCACCCGCCGCACGGCGGCGTAGGCGGTGAAGCTTCCCTCGCCTTCGCCCTCGCCCGCGCGCACGTCGCGCACCTCGGTGGCGTACGAGGCGCGCACCCCGTCGCGCATCAGCCAGAAGCCGTCGGTGAACTTCATGCGGCGTCCTTTCGCGGGGCGGCGGCGGTGAAGGCGAGCCGGGCGAGCCGGACGGGTCCGCGCAGCCGCACGCGCAGATCGCGCACGCCAAGGACGGCGAAGCCCGAGGTGTTCGACGTGTAGTGGTACGGGCCCCCGGTCGGTGCGACGGTGACGGTCGTGGCGGTGGTCCCCGCGATGAGGTCGACGGCGCCCTCGCCCGCGGCCTCGACCGTCACGGCGGCGACGCCGTCCCCGAAGTCGCATGCCTGGTACAGGAGTTCGCCCGTTCCGTCGTCCCTGGCGCGCACGGCGTCGCCCGTCGCCTTCGTCCGGTCGACGAGTTCGGTGCCGCGCTGCGTGTCGTAGCCGTTCGCCGCCAGGCCGGCCGCCAGCACCGGCCTGGCGGCGAGCGGCTCGCCGGTCAGCTCGACCGGTGTCATCAGCCGGATGTCCCGGCTGGAGGCCCCGGCCAGCACGTCGTACGTACCGGGCGGCAGGGCCCAGCGGTCCTGGCGCACATCCCAGAACCCCAGGCCGGTCAGGGGCAGCCGGAATGCGAGGCGGCGCCACGCCCCGGGGGCGAGACGGACCCGGCGGTGCGCGGCGAGGCGCCGGTGCGGCAGGGCGACGGGCCCGCGGGGCGCGCGGGTGTAGAGCTGCGCCACCTCGTCCGCGGTGACGGCCCCGGTGTTGGTGAGGGTGCAGGCCACGCGCAGGGCGTCGCCGTCGCGCTCGGCGGTCAGGTCCTCGTATCGGAAGGAGGAGTAGCCGAGGCCGTGCCCGAAGGGGTAGAGGGGCGTGCCGTCGAAGTACTGGTAGGTCTGCCGGGAGCCGATGATGTCGTAGTCCAGGAGGTCCGGCAGGTCGGTGTCGGCGGCGTACCAGGTCTGCGGCAGCCGGCCGGCCGGGGAGACGTCGCCGGCGATGACGCGGGCGAGCGCGGTGCCCGCGGCCTGGCCGCCGTGCGCGGTCCACAGCAGCGCGGGCAGCTCGGTGTCGGCGTCCGGGACGGCGTAGGGGTAGGCGCTGACCAGGACGAGCGCGGTGCGGGGGTTGGCGGCGCGGGCCGCGCGCCACAGCCGGTCCTGGTGGGGCGGCAGGGCGAGGGTCGTGCGGTCCTGGGTCTCGCGGCCGTTGATGTGGGGGTCGTTCCCGGCGACGACGATCACGGTGTCCGCGTCGGCGGCGGCGCGGGCCACGGCGTCCTCGCCGCGTTCCAGGACCTCGACCGTGAACGGCGTGGCGTGCTCGGCCGGAAGAACCTCGCCGTCCGCGGCAACCCGCACGCCGTCGGCGGCGACACAGACGTACCCGCCCGTCCCCGTGTGCCTGAGGAGGTGTCCGCCCGCGTGCCCGCCCCCGTCTCCGTGCTCTCGTCCGACCGGCGCGAACGTCTCCTGTACGACCCAGCCGCCCGGCTGGTCGGCCGACGCGCGCACGAAGCCGTCGGCGGCGACGGAGAGGTAGCGCCCGTCGGGGGCCCGCAGCGTCCAGGCCCCCTCGCCCCAGTCGACGAGGGCGAACTCGGTGGCGTCCGCCGCGGCCGCGCAGGTGCCGGCCGGCGGCAGGTCGGTGCGGCCGACGAGGAGCGCCGGGTCGAGCGCGCCCGCGGCCACCCTCGCC
>NZ_JAFEXF010000328.1 GCF_016905445.1 Streptomyces sp. G44 | reverse complement strand
GGTGCCCGCTGCCGGGCCACCCCTGCCTCGACGGGGTCGACGACGCCGAGGTGCTGGCCGCCGTGGCGGCGTTCACCGACCGCGCGCCCGGCCCGGCGGGCCGCGCCCGGCAGGCGAGACCCCCCACCGATCCGATGACCGCGCCGGGCCGCAGGCCCGGGACGGAACGAGGAGCAAGCGTATGAACATCTTGTTGTGGCACGTGCACGGCTCCTGGACGACCGCGTTCGTCCAGGGCCCCCACACCTACCTCGTTCCCGTCACACCGGACCGCGGCCCCGACGGGCTGGGCCGGGCCCGGACGTTCTCCTGGCCCGCGTCGGTGCGGGAGCTGACACCGGAACAGCTGCGGGACGCCGAGGTGGACCTGGTCCTCCTCCAGCGCCCCCACGAACTGGAACTGGCCGAACGCAGGCTCGGCGGACGGCGCCCCGGCCGGGACATCCCCGCCGTCTACCTGGAGCACAACGCGCCGGACGGCGACGTCCCCGCCACCCGGCACCCGTACGCGGACCGCGACGACCTGACGCTGGTGCACGTCACCCACTTCAACCGGCTCTTCTGGGACTGCGGGACCACCCGCACCGAGGTCGTCGAACACGGCATCGTCGACTCCGGGCACCGGTACACCGGACGCCTCGCCCGTGCCGCCGTCGTCGTCAACGAACCGGTGCGCCGCGGCCGTCACACCGGCACGGACCTGCTCCCCGCCCTGAGCGAGGCGGCCCCGCTGGACGTCTTCGGCATGCGCACCGAAGGGCTCGCCGCGCACCTCGGCCTGCCCGAGGACCGGTGCCGCTGCGCCGACCTGCCGCAGAGCGAACTGCACGCCGCGCTCGCGGAGCGGCGCCTGTACCTGCACCCGGTGCGCTGGACCTCCCTCGGCCTCTCCCTCCTGGAAGCCATGCACCTGGGCATGCCCGTCGTGGCGCTCGCCACCACGGAGGCCGTCGAGGCCGTCCCGCCCGGCGCGGGCACGCTGTCCACCCGGCCCGAGGTCCTGGCGCGGGCCGCCCGGCGCTACCTGGAGGAACCGGAGGCCGCGGCCGAGGACGGGGCCCGCGCCCGCCAGGCCGCTCTCGAACGGTACGGACTCAAGCGCTTCCTCCACGACTGGGAGCGCGTGATGACGGAGGCGTGCTCATGACCCACTCTCTTCGCTCTCTCCGCCCTGTCGGCTCGCCCGGATCCCCCGGTGCCTTCGGCCCCGGCAAACTGTCGATCGCGCTCGTCTCCGAGCACGCGAGTCCGCTCGCCGCGCTCGGCGGCGTCGACGCGGGCGGCCAGAACGTGCACGTCGCCTGTCTCGCGGGCGCCCTCGCCGACCGTGGCCACCGCGTCACCGTCTACACCCGCCGCGACGCGCGCGACCTCCCCGAACGGGTCGCGCTGCGCGACGGGGTGGAGGTCCACCACGTGCCCGCGGGCCCGCCCGAGCAGATCCCCAAGGACGAACTGCTGCCCCACATGGACGCGTTCGGCCGCCATCTCGCCCGCACCTGGCGCGGCCGGCCGCCCGACCTGGTGCACTCGCACTTCTGGATGTCGGGCCTCGCCTCCCTGTGGGCCACGCGTGAACTGGGGCTGCCGTTCCTGCACACGTATCACGCGCTCGGCACCGTGAAGCGGCGCCATCAGCAGCTCGCCGACCCCAGCCCGCCGCAGCGGATCGCCCTGGAGACGGAGGTGGGGTTCGGCTGCGACCGGGTCATCGCCACCTGCCGGGACGAGGTCGTCGAACTCGGCAGGATGGGCATCCCCGCCACCAAGGCGGGCGTCGTGCCGTGCGGCGTCGACACCGACCTGTTCACCCCGCGCGGACCGGTCGCCGGGCGCGGCCCCCAGCGGCACCAGCTGCTCCAGCTGGGCCGCCTCGTCCCGCGCAAGGGCGCGGGGGTCTCCATCGCCGCGCTCGCCCTGCTGCCCGAGACGGAGCTCGTCGTGGTCGGCGGCCCCCCTGCCGACCGGCTCGACCAGGACCCGGAGGTCAAGCGGCTGCGCGCGCTCGCCCGTGAGGCGGGCGTCGCCGACCGGGTCCGCTTCACCGGCGGCGTGCCGAGCACCGACGTGCCGCCGCTGCTGCGCGCGGCCGACGTGGTGCTGTGCCCCGCGGACTACGAGCCGTTCGGCATCGTCCCCCTGGAGGCCATGGCGTGCGGCAGGCCCGTCGTCGCCAGCGCGGTCGGCGGCCAGCTGGACACGGTCGCCGATCCGGCCACCGGCCGCCTGGTGCCGCCCCGTGACCCCGAGGCCCTCGCCGACGCCGTCGCCGAGCTCCTCGCCGACCCCGGGGCGCGCGAGGCGTGCGGCGAGGCGGGCCGCCGCCGGACCCTGCGCCGGTTCGGCTGGGCGCGGGTCGCGGCGGCCACCGAGGCGGAGTACTGCGACGTGCTCGACACGCAGCCCGTCGCGACGGGAGCGGGGGTGGTATGAGCCCGTGCCCCGCCCGCACCCCCGGGTCACGGGGCCTGCCGCCGCGGGGAGGGGACACCCACCCGGCCGCCACGGATCCCCCCGGCCCCCCGGGCGGCGGCCCGCCCACTCCCGTTCCCGACCGACCGCGGAAGCACCGACATCCGAAGGAGGTGCGGGCCCGCCGCCCCGAGCGGTACGCGGCAGCCCGATCAGCATGACCGAATCCCCTGCACTCGATGCCGCGCATCTGCACTGCCGGTCCCTGGAGCACGCGCTCCGCCGACTGCGCCGGGACAGCCTCGGCCGGATCGCGGAGTGGGGCGGCAGGCTCGCCGCCGCCCTGCCCGCCGGCAGCCGACTGCTGGCCGCCGGCAACGGCGGCAGCGCGGCCCAGGCCCAGCACCTGACGGCGGAACTCGTGGGCCGCTACCGGCGGGAACGGCCGGCGTACTCGGCCATCTCCCTGCACGCGGAGACCTCCAGCCTGACCGCCATCGGCAACGACTACGGCTTCGACCACGTGTTCGCCCGCCAGGTCTCCGCACACGGCCGGCCCGGCGACATCCTGCTCCTGCTGTCCACCTCGGGCCGCAGCGCCAACCTGATCACCGCCGCCGTGGCGGGCCGGGCCGCGGGGCTGCGCGTCTGGGCGCTCACCGGGCCGGGCCCCAACCCGCTCGGCGAGGCCGCCGACGAACGGCTTTACGTCGACGGCGAGACCACGGCGACCGTCCAGGAGGCCCACCTCGTCGCCGTCCACCTGCTCTGCGAGGCCTTCGACGCCGCGCTCGCCGAGCACCCCTCCCGCACGACCACCACCATCCGCACCCCGGAGCCCGCCGTGGTCCCCGTCAACGGGAGGACGCCGTGACCGGACCCAAGCCGCTGGTCGTCGTCGGAGACGTGCTGCTCGACGAGGACATCGAAGGGGTCGCCACCCGGCTCTCCCCGGACGCCCCCGCCCCGGTCGTCGACGTGACCGCCGACCGCCGCCACCCCGGCGGCGCGGGGCTCGCCGCCGCGCTCGCGGCCCGCGGCGGCCGCGAGGTGATCCTCGTGACCGCGCTCGGCGACGACCCCGCGAGCGAGGCCGTCCGCCGCGAACTGAAGGGCCGCGTGCGGCTGGTGGAGCTGCCGTTGGACGGCACCCTGCCGGTGAAGACCCGCGTCATGGCCTCCGGCCGCCCCCTGGTCCGCATCGACCGGGGCGGCGGCACACCGGGCGAGCCCGACGCCGCCGTGCGCGACGCGCTGGCCCAGGCCCACGCCGTCCTCGTCGCCGACTACGGACGGCACACGGCGAGCGCCGTACGCAAGCACCTGGCGGCCGTCACCCCCCGCATCCCCCTGGTCTGGGACCCGCACCCCAAGGGCGACACCCCCGTCCCCGGCGCCCGGCTCGTCACCCCCAACGCGGCGGAGACCCGCGTCCTGTGCCCGGACGGCGGCGAGACCTTGCGCGCATACGCCGAACGGGGCACCGCACTGGCCGACCGCTGGCGGGCCGCCGGTGTCGCCGTGACCCTGGGCGAGCGCGGCGTACTCCTGACCAGGCCCGGTTCCGGTACGCCGATGCTCGTGCCGTCGCCGTACCACGCCACCGGCGACCCGTGCGGCGCGGGAGACTGCTTCGCCGCCACCACGGCCGCCGCGCTCGCGGACGGTTCGCTCACGGAGGAGGCGCTCCAGCGGGCGGTGGCCGAGGCCGCCGCGTTCGTGTCGGCGGGCGGCGCCACCAATCCGGCCCTGTGGCGGACGATCCCCGCCTCCGGCCCGGAGGAGACGCCGGCCACCGACGCGTTCGCCCTCGCCGAGCGGGTGCGGGCGAACGGCGGCACGGTGGTGGCGACCGGCGGCTGCTTCGACCTGCTGCACGCCGGTCACGTCGGCCTCCTGGAGAGCGCCCGGCGCATCGGTGACTGCCTGATCGTGTGCCTCAACTCCGACGCGTCCCTGACCCGCCGCAAGGGCCCCGGCCGTCCGCTCAACCAACTGGCGGACCGGGTACGGGTCCTGGAGGCGCTCGGCAGCGTCGACGCCGTCGCCGTCTTCGAGGAGGACACCCCGCAGGAACTGCTCACGAGGCTGCGGCCCGACGTGTGGGTCAAGGGCGGCGACTACTCCGTCCAGGACCTGCCCGAGGCGCAGACGCTGCACGAGTGGGGCGGCCAGGCGGTCGTCCTGCCCTACCTCGACGGCCGCTCCACCACCCTGCTGGCCCGCCGGGCCGCCGCGGCCGCCGGGACCCGGCCGTGAGCGGGACGGCGCCGCCCCGCCCCCGGGTCCTCGTGCTGCGGGCGCTCGGCCTCGGGGACCTGCTGACCGCCGTACCCGCGCTGCGCGCCCTGCGACGACGGCTGCCGGACCACGAGATCGTGC
>NZ_JAFEXF010000327.1 GCF_016905445.1 Streptomyces sp. G44 | reverse complement strand
AGCTCAGCGAGTGGATGAGATTTATCGAAAAGTCAGGCCGCCCCCCCCCGCGCCCCGCGCCGGTTCCGCCGACGCGACGGCCACCTGTTCGCTGCGGCAGAACCAGCCGCACAAGGACACGCTGGGCAACTACTTCAGCCTGGACCTGTACTGCGACAACCTCGCCTCCGACGCGTTCGGCCGCCCCGCGTTCAACGCCCCGGTCACCGGCCGCCTCAAGTTCTCGCCGAGCTGGTTCGTGTGCTGGACCGAGGGCGACGCCGCCGCCGACGGGAACAAGGTCTGGTACTACACGCAGAGCGACGAAGTCGTCAGCCTGCCCGGCATCAAGGGCTGGGGCATGGTGCCGGCCAAGGTCGTGCAGACCCAGAAGCACCCCTACCCCGGGCTGCCGCGCTGCCCCTGGTTCTGACCCGCCCCGCGAAACCGGGCCGTGACCAGCCCCTGGCGCCCCGCACCGGCCCTGCCGCTCCGCGCCTCCATCCACGTACGCCCCACCACCGTTCGGGAGAAGGTCCACCGTGACTTCACGATCCAGCCGACGTATCCGCGTCCGTACGCTCGCCGCCACACTGCTCGGCTGTGCGCTGCTGACCGGGCCCGCCGTGGCGCTCGCCGGGGCAAGCCCCTCCGCGAAGGACAGCGGGACGGTCGCCGCCCGCGACGTGCGGATCAAGCAGGCCACCAACGGCGAGTGGCGCCACTGCCCCTACACCGGCACCCACCCCGAACTCGGCAAGGGCCACGCGAACGACGCCGTCGGGCACCTCCAGTGCGTCCTGAACAAGGTGTACGGCTACAAGAACGTCGCCATGGACAAGATCTTCGGCGACGCCACCCTGGCCGCGGTCAAGAGCTTCCAGCAGAGCGTCGGGCTGACCGCCGACGGCTTCGTCGGCCCCAACACCTGGGCGGCGCTGCACCCGTAGCGGGAGGGCGCGGGGGCGTGCGGGGGCCACGGCGAGGCCACCGGATGCGGTCACCCGGTGCCGGGCGGGTCCAACAGGCGGGCTTCGGCGACCAGGAGGGCGACGTCGTCATGGTCGTCGGAGTGCCGCAGGGACGACAGCAGCCATTCACAGGTCTGATCGAGCGGCCGGCGCGGCTCGTCGAGCAGGGGCAGCAGGGCCTCCAGCCGCTCGTCGATCGAGTGGTGGCGGGTCTCGACGAGGCCGTCGGTGTAGAGGAGGAGCCGGTCGCCCGGATGCAGCTCGAAGGCGATCGTGCTGAACGGGATGCCGCCGACGCCGAGCGGCGCCCCCGTCGGCAGGTCCAGCAGTTCGGGCCGCCGGCCGCGGCGGGCGAGGACGGGCGGCAGATGCCCGGCGTTGGAGATGCGGCAGGTCCGCTCGTGCGGGGAGTACACGGCGTACGCGCAGGTGGCGATGTAGTGCTCCAGGCTCCGGGCGATCTTGTCGAGGTGCCGCAGGACCTCGTCGGGCGCCAGGTCGAGGTCGGCGAAGGCGCTGGTCGCCGCGCGCAGACGGCCCATGGCGGCGGCCGCGTCGATTCCGTTGCCCATGACGTCGCCGATGACCAGCGCCGTCCTGTCGCCGTCCAGCGGAATGATGTCGTACCAGTCGCCGCCGACCTCGCTGGACGCCTCGGCGGGCTGGTAGTGCGAGGCGACGTCCAGGCCCGCGAGACGCGGCGGCACCTTGGGCAGCAGGCTGCGCTGGAGGGTCACGGCGGAGTTGCGGATGCTCTCGTGGCGGCGCGCGTTGTCGATGGCCACGGCGGCGCGGGCGGCCAGCTCCTTGGCGAGGAGCACGTCGTCCTCGTCGAAGGGGCGCTGATTGCGCGCGCGCAGCAGGTCGAAGGCGCCGAGGATCTCGTTGTGCGCGATCAGCGGGACGGCGACGTAGGAGTGCACACCGGCGCGGGCCAGGGTCCGCGCCGCCTCCGGGTCGCGGGCGATCCGCTGGAGGTCCTCGGGCCCCGCGTGTGTCACGAGCACCGGCTGTCCCGTGCGGACGCACCGGGTGACCAGCCGCTCGGCCCCGTACTCGGCGACGTCACCGACCTGGTCCATGGCCACGGTCGCCTCGGACGGGTAGGCCGACGCCACGGCGAGCGCGCGGAACACCTTCGCGCCCTCCTCGGACTCCGTGGGGCGGCGGAAGGCCAGCACGGAGTCGAGCACGTCCACCGCGGCCATGTCCGCCAGCTCGGGGACGGCGACCTCCGCCAGCTCGTTGGCGGTCTGCACCACGTCCAGGCTCGTGCCGATACGGCCGGACGCCGTCGCGATCAGCGTCAGATGGCGGCGCGCCCGCTCCGCCTGGGTCTCGGACCGGTGGCGTTCCGAGACGTCGATGACGGAGTTGGCGACACCCATCACCCGCCCCGTCGGCCCTTCCAGCCGGTAGTACGACACCGACCAGGCGCGATCGGCGTGCGGGTACGCCGGGGTGCGGCCCACGACGTAGTCGTCGGTGATGGGCGCGCCGGTGGTCAGCACCTGGCGCAGCGCCGCCTCGATGCGGTCGATGTCGAGGAACGGCAGGATGTCACGCGGCCTGCGGCCGATGTGCTCGGCGGCCGGGACCCCGTTGATCCGTTCGAGGGCGGGGTTGACCAGGAGATAGCGCAGGTCGGTGTCGAGGAGCGCGAGACCGATGGGGGACTGGTGCACGAGCCGCTCGGACAGCGCCAGGCCCGTCTCGACCTGCTGCAACGTCGACTGGTCGGCGGCGATCCCCAGGGCGTACACGTCGCCCAGGTCGTCCAGCAGCCGCATGTTGCGGAACTCCACCACCCGCGTACTGCCGTCCTTGTGCCGCACGGGGAACGCCCCGGCCCAGCTCGCCCCGGTGCCCATCACCTCGGTGAACAGCTTGGCGACCAGACCGCGGTGCTCCTCGTGGACCAGCAGCCGGGCCGCGTACCGGCCGAGCGCCTCCTCGGCGGAGTACCCGAAGACGTCGTCCGCCTGCGGACTCCAGAAGACGATGCGCCCGTCGCTGTCCAGCACCACGGCCGACACGCTGAGCAGGTCGAGCAGGCCACCCGGGGGCAGGGCCGCCGGGTGGCCCGTCACCCCGTCGTTCCGCAACGGTTCGCCTGTACCCATCGCGCCCACTCCCTCCTGGCCGCGCCCGGGGGCTGCGCGGCCGGCGGCGTGTATCCCTCCATCCTGCGCGAGGAACCGGGCAGCGCACGACCGGAGGGCGCCGGGGCGTGTCCCGGACGGTTCCGGATCAGGGGACGGGGAGCAGCCCGGGAGTGCGTCAGGAGCCGCCCGGGAGCGGCCCCGGTCCGCCCGTCGTGGGCACCGTTCACGGGGTTACCGCATCGCCCGGTCGCGCCACGGACCATACTGGTCGGGCCCTGACCACCCACAGAACGATTCCATGGCCAAGAACAGCACCTCCTCGACCACCGTCCCCCCCACCGCGTGGCTGGGGCGCGGGCGCCACCTCGGGCCCGAGCCCGAGCAGGACGTCCGGCGCAACCTGATCGCCCTCAAGGCGGCCGGGGTGCTCGACGACTACCTGGACCTCGACCCCGTCGAGGCGGCCCGCTCCACCGTCCTGCACCCGCGGGACGAAGCCGCCGACCCCGGCCCCTCGGCCCGCCGCCTCTTCGAGGCCCGCTGGCGCGTGGCCGACGACGTAACGGTCCGCGCCCAGCTCACCACGTACGAACCCGAGACGCGCCGCAAGGACGGCGAGGGCGTCGTCTGGGTCCTGGCCGCCGAGGCGGAGCGGGCGTGGGACGCGCACTGGCCCTCGCCCGCCACCATGTTCTGGCCGGACAGCGACCGGGTCGCCTGGGACCACGACACGGTGGAGGACCTGCGCCTGCGGGCGACGAACCACCTGCCGAAGGACGACGACGAGCTGCGCCACCGGCTGCGGGACTGCACCCGCCAGAGCTGGTTCATCCACGTCGTCGTGCACGAGGCGATGACCCCGGACGCGCGCGGACAGCGTCCGGTCTCGGTCTTCCTGCCTCCGGGCCTGCGGCACCGGGTGGTCGAACACCGGGGCACACCCGAGCAGGCGCAGATCGCCGACTTCGCGATGAAGCGGGAACTGGGCGTGCGGATGCCGCGTGGCGGTGCCGTGATCCTGCCCACGGCGCCGCAGACACCGGAGTACGACGCGGAGCGCTTCTCGGTGCGCAGCGTCTTCCTGGACGGCTCGGAACCGACCGAACTCCTCGACAGGATCAAGGAGTGCGCCGCCCTGCCCCGGCCGCTGCCCGCCGAGGCCGAGCAGGCCCTGACGCGCCTGCGCCAGGGCTGGCACCTGCTCGCCCCGGACGAGGAGCTGGCCCACGCCCAGGCCATGGTCACCCGGTACGCCGAGGCGCTCGACGCCATGACGAAATCCCGTGACCTGTACCGGGAAGCGGCGGAGGCGGCGCAGGCCGCGCTCGCGGAGACGGCCGGCGGCGACGGCGCCCCCCGCCCGCAGGCCACCGGCCCGGCCAAGCCGGAGGGCTCCCCCCTGAGCGCCCTCACGAAGGCGTTCGGCCGCTTCCGCGATCCGAACAAGTAGCGGTGGGGTGATCACGCAGGGGCGCGACGGTCACCGTGGGACGCGGGGATCAGGTGCGGACGTGCGACGCGCCTGCGGGGGACTGCCGGTCATCAGCCGGGGCCGCCGGCCAGAACCCCGGGCTCCCCGGAAGGGCTGTCACGTCGTCGAGACAGGGTCCCGGAGCCTCGCCCGCCGGGCGCCGTACGCCGGTCCGGCCGCGGGCGGCCTCAGCGCCTCGGTCAGGCGCCGATCAGCGGCGCGCGCCCCGTGCCCCGCAGCGGCGCGGCGAGGGCGGCCAGCGCCTTCTCCAGGCTGTGCAGATGGGCGAGGGCGGGCTCCGCGACGGCGGCCTGCGGCAGTTCACCGGG
>NZ_JAFEXF010000326.1 GCF_016905445.1 Streptomyces sp. G44 | reverse complement strand
GCCTCGGGGGGGCCGCCTGTGACGCCGACGCGGTGCCCCGGGTCGGCGAGCAGGGGGACCGCCTCGGCCGCGCGGTCGGCGCCCCAGGAGCGCGCGGGCGTGCCCGCTCCCGGGTGCAGGACGACGTAGGGGCCGTTGCCGGTGAGGGCGGCCGTGTCGGGGGTCGGCAGGACGCGGAGCCCGCCGTCGTCCCCGGCCCTCGGCAGGAAGCCCAGGGCGGCGGCCGTGTCGAGCGCCGCCTCGGCGTCATGGCGGCCGGGCAGCCGCCGGTGGGGGCCGTCGATGAGGCTGCCGGAGTCGTCGGCGCTGTCGGCCCCGATGTGGCGCACGTACGCCATCCGCAGCAGGAGCGCGGCGGGCAGCGGGCTCTGTTCGAAGGAGGTGAGGACGAGCGCGACGTCGTACGACTCGTCGCGCAGCCGCTCCAGGAGGCCGTCGACGTCCGCCTCGTCCACCGTCGGGGGGCGCGGGCCCGTCCACGGCGCCTCCCATACGAGGACGTCGTCGACGTGCGGCAGCAGCCGCGCCGCCTCCGCGCCGCGCGGCCCGCACATCAGCGTCACGTGGTCGGCCCGGGTGGCGACCGCGCGGATCGCCGGACCGGCCAGCAGGACCCCGGTCATGCCGTCGAGGCAGACGACGATCGCCTTCACCGGCCCGCCTCCTCGCGGGCATCGTCACCATGAGCACGCACGGTGCACGCCTCCCTCCGCGCTCGGCACATTCCGGGGCCCGCTCCGCGCGGGCCGGTCGATGAGGTCGGCGACGGTGCGCTTGAGGCCTTCGTCCAGGGACACCTTGGGCGTCCAGCCGAAGATCTCGTGGGCGAAGCCGGTCTGGGCGCGGGGCGGTTCGGCACCGTCGTCCCTCGCGCCGGTGAACTCCAGGCGGGCGTCGGAGCCGGTCAGGTCGAGCACCCGGCGGGCGATCTCCTCGACGGTGGCCGTCGGCTCGCCGCCGATGTCGACCGGCCGCACCGACCGGCTCGCGGCGACGAGGAGCACTCCCTCGACCGCGTCGTCGACGTAGCAGAGCGCGGGCCTGCGGCTGCCGTCGCCGGGGACGGTCACCGGTCCGCCGCCGAGGGCCTGCCGGACGAGGTCCGGGATCAGCGGGCCGTCCTCGGGCCCCATGCGCGGCCCGTACACGGGAAAGAGGCGCACGATCCCCGCGTCGGTCTCCTTGGCGCTCACGAACGCGGTGGTCAGCGCCTCCGAGAAGCGCTGGGTCCCCTCCCGCGCGGGGCGGGGACCGGCGGGGGGCGTTGCGACGTGGCAGGTGGAGGCGAGCAGGAACCGCGCGCCGTCCCGGTCGGCCAGGGCGAGGGCGGCGCGGGTGCCCGGGGTGTCGGCGTCGGGGGGCGGGTCCGGGGGGCGGGGCGCGAAGACGGCCCGGGGGGCGGGGCAGGCGGGGTGGAGGACGAGGTCGTACGGTCCGGGGAGGGTGCCGGGGCAGCCGGGCCGCGCGATGTCCCGCTCCAGGTAGCGGAAGCCGGGGTGGCCCGCCAGATGCTCGACGTTGTGGGCCGAGGCGGCGGGCACGTCGTCGACGCAGTCCACGTCGACCCCCGCGTCGAGCAGGCGTTCGCACAGGTGTGAGCCGAGGAAGCCGGCGCCCGAGGTCACCAGGGCCTTCTCCCACGGGGGCGGGGCCACCGGCGCCATGGAGAACATCGCCGATGTCATGGCACGACCTTCCTTCCGCCGACGAGGTGTGCGGGCTCGGGGCACGTCACGGCCAGGACGGCTCCTTGCGGGGTACGACGACCAGTTCGGACACGGCGCTGCCGGCCGGGACCGACAGGGCGTACAGGACCGTGTCGGCGACGATGTCCGGGCTCTGGAGCATGGACACGTCGGCGTCCGGGAAGCGCTCCATGATGAACGGGGTCTCCATGCCGCCGGCGATGATCCCGGTGACACCGATGCCCACGCAGTCGCGCTGCGCCTCCTTGAACAGCGTGTGGGTGAACGCGCGCAGGCCCGACTTGCCGGCCGCGTACGGTCCGGCCTCGGTCCAGGTGCGGTTGGAGGCGGTGGACAGGATGTTCACGATGTGGCCGCCACCACGGGCGATCATGCGCCGGTAGGTCTCCAGGCACAGATACACCGGCCCGAGCAGGTTCGTCTCGATGACCCGTGTCACCTCGGTCGCCGTCAGGTGCTCGATCGGCTTGGAGACGTCCACGGCGGCGTTGTTCACCAGGATGTCGACGGGCTCCCCGGCCTCCTCCAGGTCCCGGAAGACGGCGGCGACCGCGGCGGCGTCCCGTACGTCCAACTCCACGAAACGGGCGTCGAGGCCGTCGCGGGCCAGCTCGTCGCAGAGCTCCTGGGCCAGGTCCTTGCGGACGTCGGCGACGACGACCGACGCGCCCGCCCCGGCCAGTTTCCTCGCGATCGAGGCGCCGAGGCCCCGGGCGGCGCCGGTCACCAGCGCCCGCTTGCCGTGGAGGTCGACCCGCGCTCCGCCACCCATGCCTGTGCCTTTCCTCGTACGCCTGCCGGCGGCTCGCTCTCGGCCACCGCTCCGCTTCCCACTGTGACGCCGGGCGGGCGCTCCGGCACCTCGGGCCGGGCCACCCGGCGCACGGAGCACGGCTGTGGCCCCCGTCACCGGAGCGGGCCGCACGCCCCTGCGCGGGGCCGCGTCGAGGACCGTGTGAGCAAGCACACCAGAACCGCCAAAACGCTTACGGCGAGGGCGACTTGATGTCATCCGGCGCGGCGTCGGGCGGGACGGCGGCCGGGGGCGTGAGCACCGTCTGTCAGCATGGTCGACGCCGTACATCCGGAACGTCCGCCCGCCTCAGCGCGCCGAGAAGACGTTCTTCCGGGGCGCGGCGCCCCTCGGATCCGGCGGAGCCACCGCGCGGTGCCGCCCGGTGTCCGAGCTCCTGCCGAAACCCCGCCTGGGTCCCCGCGGACCGCTTCCGAATCCCAGAGTGCCTGTGTCTTCCTCTCCTGCCTCTCCTGCCTCTCCTGCCTCTCCTGCCTGCCCTGCCGCTGCCGTGGACGCCTCCCGTTCTCCGTGGCGTTCGTTGAAGTACCGCAGCATGCGCTGGTGGTCCGTCGCCAACTTCGTGTCCAACGCCGGTACGTGGATGCAGCTGACCGTGCAGAACCTGCTGGTCCTGCACATCACCGGGTCCGCGGCCGCGACGGGCCTGTCCATGTCCGTGCAGGCCGCGCCCGCGCTGCTCATGAGCCTCGTGGGCGGCGCCGCCGTCGACCGCTGGCCCCGCAAGCTCACGGCCGCCGTCAGCCAGGCCCTGCTGGGCGCCGTCGCCTTCACCACGGCCGTCCTCGTGGCCTGCGGCGGCCTCGACCTGACCGTGCTCATGGCGCTGGCCGCCGTCACCGGTGTCATCGCCACGGTCGACGGCCCCGCGTGCGCGCTGCTGGGCAACGACCTCGTGCCGCCGGAGGACGTGCCGTCCGCCATCGGGGTGGGCTCACTCGTCCACAGCGCGGGCCGCCTCGCCGGCGCGGCCCTCGGCGGTGTCACCGTCGCCTTCCTCGGAACGGCCGCCGCCTACGTCGCGAACGGGGTGTCCTTCCTCTTCGTCGCCTCGGTGATCCCGTTCCTGCGTCCGGCGTACGGGGCGCTGCGGCAGGCCGCGCCCGCGAGGCGCGGGAGCGGGGCCGCGGCCACGGGCACGGGCACGGGCCGGGACACGGCTGCCGACATGACCGTGCGGCAGGGCCTGATGTTCTTCATGCGGCGGCCCCGCCTGGTCGCCCTGGCGGGCGTCACCGGCATCAGCGCGGTCTTCGGACGGAACTACACGCTGACCCTGGCCGTGCTCGTCACCGGGCCGCTCGCCGGGGACGCCGGGTCGTTCGGCACGGTCTCCACGGTTCTCGCCGTCGGCGGCATCGTGGGCGCGGTCCTCGGTGCGCGGCTGCGGCGGCCGTCCGTGCGGCTCGTGGGCATGCTGGCCGCGGCGGGGGCCCTGCTCCAGGTGGTGGCGGGGTTCTCGCCGTCGTTCGCCGTGCTGCTCGTCCTCGTGCTGCCGATGGCCGTCGTCGAGTCCGTCTCGGACACCGCGGGCAAGACCGTCCTCCAGACCGATCCGCCGGCCCACCTGCGGGGGCGGGTGCTCGGCGTGTGGGGAAGCGTCAGCACGGGCTGGGGCCTCGCGGGGCCACCCGCGCTGGGGCTCCTCATGGAGCTGGCCGGTGCGCGGGGGGCGCTCGTGGTGGGCGGACTGATCATCGCGGGGTCCATCGGGGCGGGGTTCCTGTTGCGGGGGCGGCGGGAGGTCACCGTGCCGGTGCTGGTGCGCGAGGCGGCTCCGGGTGCGGGGGCGCTGGGCACGGCCGCGTGAGTGTGCCGGGGGTGGCGGTGTCGTGACGCGGGCGGGGCGTCGCGGGCAACCACGACGCGCCCGCACCCGCGAACCCCACCCGCACCCGGCAGGCGCAACCGCGCCCGACGGAACGTCAGCTCGTGGGCACCGGGGCCGGCAACCCCCGCACCGCCCCCAGCACCTCCGCCTCCGAGATGCGCAGCAACCGCTGATCCGGGCGGAGCCCATGCGCGTCGCCCGGCCTGGCGGGACCCCCGGTGCCGTCCGGGTGCCACAGCACCCGGTGCCGCGCATCCGCCGGTGGCCCCCACAGCCGTGGCGCCACGGGGCCGAACAGGACGACCGACGGCGTCCCGAGCGCCGTCGCCAGGTGGGCGAGCCCGGTGTCGCCCACGATCACGCACCGCGCGGACGCCACCAGAGCCGCCAGCCGGTCGAACGGCACGTCCTCGGCGCCGCCCAGCACCCCGCTCGCCGGCAGCCCGGCCTCCGCCGCCACGAACCGCGCGAGCTCCTCCTCCCCCGCCCCCGCCGCCTCGACCCCCCCGCTGGCCCTTATACACCTCCCCGAGCCCACCCGA
>NZ_JAFEXF010000325.1 GCF_016905445.1 Streptomyces sp. G44 | reverse complement strand
CTGCCAGCACAAGACAACAACCCCCCTCCCCCCCCCCCCCCCGCCCCCCCACACCCCCCCACGAGCCCCCCCCCCCCCCCTGCCCCCCCCGCCACACCCTTGGGCACACC
The DNA here is from genome assembly GCF_016905445.1 of Streptomyces sp. G44. Classification (GTDB taxonomy): domain Bacteria; phylum Actinomycetota; class Actinomycetes; order Streptomycetales; family Streptomycetaceae; genus Streptomyces. Next base: position 4,835 of record NZ_JAFEXF010000325.1, on the reverse strand, counting down.
CGACGACCAAGACGTATACATCACATACGCAAAATCCACCGCCACCACAAAAACACCCACCCCAGAACCCCCCCCCCCCTCCCCCACCCCGCAACCGGCAACCGCCGCCACCACCACCGCATCATCAACAACCACCACCGGACGCCCCGCAGAACCCTCCGCCAACACCCCCCGCGTCCGCCCCTCGCACACCACCGCCACCGGAGCGGCGTCGGCCAGAAGGGGAGCGACGCGGTCCGCGGGAACCCCAGGACCGACCGAAACACACGCACCCCCCGCCCGCCACACCCCCAGCAACGCCACCACCAGATCCACCGACCGCTCCATCACCACCGCGACACGATCACCCCGCCCCACACCCAACCCCACGAGATACGCCGCAAGGGCACTTGACTCCGCCGCCAACTCCGCATAATTGAGCGTGCGTTCGCCGTCCGTCACCGCCACCGCGTCCGGCATGCACGCCACCCGCCCGGCGAACAGCTCCGGCACCGACACACCCGGCACCGGCGCCGCCGTCGTATTCCATTCCGACACGACCGATTCGCGCTCCGCGGCTCCCACCACGTCGACCCGCCCCGTCGGCGCCGACGGGTCCGCCACGATCTGTTCGAGCACCCGCACGAACCGCTCGACGACCGACTGCGCGGCGGCGTGGGTGAACAGGTCAGGCCGGTGGTCGAGTTTGACGGCCATCCGGTCGCCCTCGGGGGCCACGACCAGCGTCAGCGGATAGTGGGCGGCCTCCCGCTCGCCGAGGGAACGCAGGGTGAAGGCATCCGGGGTGGGCTCTTCCTGTGACGGGCGGGGGTAGTTCTCGTACACCACGATCGTGTCGAAGGCGGCACCCGGGCCGGCCGTCTTCTGGATCTCGGAGAGGCCGAGGTGCTGGTGTGCCATGAGCGCCGCCTGGCGCCGCTGGAGCCGCGCCAACATGTCCGCGACGGGTTGCGCGCCGTCGAGCGGTACGCGCACCGGCAGGGTGTTGATGAAGAGGCCGACCATGGACTCCACGCCCGGCAGTTCGGCCGGGCGTCCAGCCACGGTCGCACCGAAGACGACGTCCGTACGGCCCGCGAGGCGCGCGAGGACCAGCGCCCACGCGCCCTGTACGACCGTGTTCACCGTCAGGCCGTGGCTTCTGGCCAACCTGCCCACGGCGCCGGTCAGTTGCTCGGAGAGCCGGATGACGATGCTGTCCGGTGCGGCCGGGGTGCGGGCCGGGTCCGCCGGTCCGACGAGGGTCGGTTCGTCCAGCCCGGCCAGCTCGGCACGCCAGGCGGCCCGTGCCGTCGCCTTGTCCTGCCGGCCCAGCCACGCGAGGTATTCGCGGTAGGACGTCGTCCTGGGAAGCGCGTGGGTCTGCCCGTCCGCCGCGTACACGACGGGCAGTTCGTTGAACAGCACCGCCATGGACCAGCCGTCCATGACGACATGGTGGCTCGTGAGGACCAGCCGGTGCCGTTCGGCGCCCATCCGGATCAGCAGGAGCCGCAGCAGAGGGGCGACCGCCGGGTCGAACCGCCGCGACCGCTCGCGCGCGGCCAGCCGGTCGGCCTCGGTGGCGGCATCGTCCTCACCGAGCCCCGAGAGGTCTTCCGTACGCCAGGGCAGCACCGCCTCGCGTGCGATGACCTGGACGGCTTCGCCCGACCTGCGGCCACGGAAGCTCGCCCGCAGCGCGCCGTGCCGGGCGAGCAGCGCCTGCCACGACCTGCGCAGCCGGTCCGCGTCGAGCGGCCCGGAGAGTTCCAGTGTCCGCTGCCCCTGGTAGACGTCCGGGCCCTGCTCGTCGAAGGCGGCGTGGAAGAGCAGCCCGGCCTGCAACGGCGACAGCGGCCAGACGTCCTCGACAAGGGATCGGGTCATCTCTCTGTCTCCTCCTGGTACGTCAGGTCAGTCGAGACGGTCGAACTCGTCGACTTCGTCCTGTGCGAGGTCGAGGAGCGGGAAGTCGGAGGGCGTATGTCCGCCCGCCGCCGGAGCCACGGTGTGGGCCGCGAGGCCGCCGAGCATGTCGGCCCAGGTCTGCCCGAGCCGTTCGGCGTCCGTGTCCTCCAGCAGTCGGCCGGGCCAGCTCACCGTGAGCGTCAACTCGGGCCCGCCCGGGGCGTCCCGGACCAGCGCGCCGACGTCCAGCAGGTGTCGCAGAGGGGTGTCCGGGTCGACCGAGCCACCGATCGTGTTCCCCGCTGCCATCTGCCAGGCCCCGCCCGTCCCGGTCCGGCCCTCCGCCGCGTCGGCGGCGAAGCGGCCCATGTAGGTGAAGCCGATCTCCGGGGCGGGGGCGGCCGCGAGGAGCGGGGCCGCCTCGGGGTCGAGGTGGCGCAGCAGGGCGTAGCCGAGTCCGTCGCCCGGCACAGCGCGGGCCTGTTCCTTGGCGGCCTTCACGAGGGCGCCGGCGGCGGGGCCACCGGCCAGGACCTGGGCCGGATCGACTTCTCCCGCGGCCAGCCGGACGGGGTGGGCGCTGGTGAACCAGCCGACCGTACGCGACAGGTCCGCGCCCCCCAGCGGCTCCCGGCCGTGCCCTTCGATGTCGACCAGGAGCCCGGAGGCGGCGCCCGGCCGCCAGTGCGCGACCGCGCCCGTCAGCGCGGCCAGCAGCACATCGTCCACCCCGCAGTGGAACGCGGCCGGCGTACGCGTCAGCAGCGTCCCGGCCGGCTCCGCGGGTACGGACCACGTACGACGACGCAAGGTTCGTACGGTGTCCGACGCCGGGTCCAGCGCTCTGTGCGCCAGCGGGTACGGGGACTCACCCAGCAGCTTCAGCCAGGCCTCCAACTCCGCGAGGCGCCTTCGTTCGCGCCCCTGCGCGGCCAGCAGCTCCGCCCAGCGCCGGAACGAGGTCCCCACCGGCTCCAGCCGCGGCTCGTCCCCCGCAGCCGCCGCCTCACAGGCGGCCCGCAGGTCCGGGACGAGCACCCGCCAGGACACGCCGTCCACCACCAAATGATGGGCCACGAAGATCACTTGTCCTGGCCGGTCGGGGCCGGCGTCGAGCCACACCGCCTGGACCATGACGCCGGACGCCGGGTCCAGCCGCCGCACCGCCTGGCGCGCCACCTCGTCCACGCCGTCGGGTCCGACGCGCGCCGCGTCCACCCGCAGGACCAGGGCTCTGGAATCCACCGAACCCGGCTCCCCGACGATCAGCTTCGGTTCGCCGGGGACCGTGCGGGCCCGCAACATGTCGTGCGTGTCCAGGACGGCACCCAGCCCGGCGGTCAGTACGTCGAGGCCGAGCGCGGCCGGGACTCCGAGGACCACCCACTGGGCGAAGTGCGGATGGGCGGCGCGCTCGCCGAGTGCCCGCATCACCGGCGTCCAGGGCACCTGCCCCACGCCGATGTCGTCCTCCGCGACCTCTTGCCCGGCGTCGGCCACGACCTGCGCGAGGCGCTCCGGTGTCTTCTCCTCGAAGACCTGCCGAGGCGTCACGACGATCCCGGAACGCCGGGCGCGTGAAGCGAGTTGCATGGAGCTGATCGAGTCGCCGCCGAGCTCGAAGAAGCTGTCCTCGGCCCCGACCCGCTCCAGACCGAGCACTTCGGCGAACACCTCGCACAGCGCCGCCTCCGTCCGGGTGCGCGGTGCGCGGCCCGACACCCGAGCGGCGAAGTCCGGCGCGGGCAGCGCCGCCCGGTCGACCTTGCCGTTGACGGTCAGCGGCAGCACGTACAGGACGACGATGGCCGCCGGGACCATGTACTCGGGCAGCCGGGCGGCCACGTACGCACGCATCTCCTGCGGGTCCACGACGGGCCACCCGGCGTCGCACTCCTCCGCCACCACGTAACCGATCAGCCGCTTGTCGCCGGGACCGTCGTCCTGGCGGGCCACCACCACGGCCTGCGACACCGCCGCATGCCCGGCAAGGACCGCCTCGACCTCCCCCAGCTCCACCCGGAACCCACGAACCTTCACCTGCGCATCCGCACGCCCCACGAACAGCAATTCACCGCCATCCGACCACCGCGCCAAGTCACCCGTCCGGTACATCCGGCCACCGGCACCCTCCACCCCACCGAACGGACACGCCACGAACCGCTCCGCCGTCAGCCCCGGTCGACGCAGGTAACCCTGCGCGAGTCCCGCCCCCGCCGCGTACAGCTCCCCGACCACACCCGGCGGCACCGGACGCAGGAACGCGTCGAGGACATACACCTGCCGGTTCCCCAAGGGACGCCCGATCGGCAACACCGACCCGCCACCCACACCGACCGGCAGCACATGCCACGTCGCACACAACGTCACCTCCGTCGGCCCATACAAATGCCGCACCACAACCCCAGGACACACCTCCCGCACCCGCGCCACCGACACCGCCGGCACCACATCACCGCCGGTCAACACCTCCCGCAACCCCACAAAACACCCCGGATCCTCCTCCGCGAGCACCCGGAACAACCCCGCCGTCACATGCACCGCCGACACACCAACAGCCACCGCTCCCCGAATCCGCCCCCCATCCACCACCCCCGAACCGGCCACCACCACCCGCCCACCCGACACCAACGGCACCCACACCTCGAACAACGACACATCAAAGGCATACGGCGCATGCATCAACACCGCATCACCCACACCCACCGACCAGCCCACATCCCCCACCAGAGCCGCCACACCCCCATGCGCCACCGCCACACCCTTCGGCACACCCGACGACCCGGACGTATACATCACATACGCCAAATCCTCCGCCACCACAGAAACCCCCCCCTCCCCCCCCCCCCCCCCCCCTCCAACCCCCTCCCCCCCCCCCCCCCCCCCCCCCACCCCCCCCCGACCCCCCCCCCCTCCCCCCCCCTCCACCCCCCCCCCCCCCCCCT
>NZ_JAFEXF010000324.1 GCF_016905445.1 Streptomyces sp. G44 | reverse complement strand
ACGCCTTCAGCGCCAGGTGCAGCATGACGATGGAGTCCTTGCCGCCGGAGAAGAGGATCACCGGCCGCTCGAACTCGCCCGCCACCTCGCGGAAGATGTGCACCGCCTCGGACTCCAGGGCGTCCAGGTGGCTCAGGGCGTACGGGCTGGCCGTGCCCTCGCCGGTCGTCGTGGCGACGGTCGTCATGCCGCACCCCTTTCGTTCGCTTCTCCGCCCGCACGGCGCAGAGGCGCGGGCCTCGTGGTCGTCAGTGGCCGGGCGGCCGCGCATGCGTCGCTCACAGGAGACCCCTCTCGGTGAGCAGCGTGTGCAGGGCCGCGGCGGACTCTTGCACCGTCTGGTCCTGCGACTCGATGCGCAGGTCGGGCGAGGCGGGCTCCTCGTAGGGGTCGTCGACCCCGGTCAGCCCGGCTATCTCACCCGCGGCCTGCTTGGCGTACAGGCCCTTCACGTCGCGTACGGAGCAGACCTCGACCGGCGTCGCGACATGCACCTCCAGGTACGCGGTGCCGTTGGCCTGGTGACGCCCCCGCACCGCCTCACGGCTGTCCGCGAACGGCGCGATGACGGGCACGAGCGCCAGCACGCCGTTGCGCGCGAGGAGTTCGGCGACGAAGCCGATGCGCTGCACGTTGGTGTGCCGGTCCTCCCGGCTGAAGCCCAGCCCCGCGGAGAGGAACTCGCGGATCTCGTCGCCGTCGAGGACCTCGACGCGGCGGCCCTCCTCGCGCAGCCGGCCCGCCAGTTCGTACGCGATGGTCGTCTTGCCGGCGCTGGGCAGGCCGGTGAGCCAGACGGTGGCTCCGGTCACGTGGTTCTCCTGAACTGCTCGTCGTGCCGCGGTCATCCGTGGATCCCGCACTCGGTCTTGGCGTTTCCGGCCCAGCGGCCGGCGCGCGCGTCCTCGCCCTCCAGGAGACGGCGGGTGCACGGCGCGCATCCCACCGAGCCGTAGCCGTCCATCAGGAGGGGGTTGGTGAGCACGCCGTGCTCGGCGACGTACGCGTCGACGTCGTCCTGCGTCCAGCGGGCGATGGGCGAGACCTTGACCTTGCGGCGCTTCTCGTCCCAGCCGACGACCGGCGTGTTCGCGCGGGTCGGCGACTCGTCACGGCGCAGCCCGGTGGCCCAGGCGGCGTACCCCTTCAGGCCGGCCTCCAAGGGCTGTACCTTGCGCAGCTTGCAGCACAGGTCGGGGTCGCGGTCGTGCAGCTTCGGTCCGTACTCGGCGTCCTGCTCGGCGACGCTCTGACGAGGCGTCAGCGTGATGACGTTGACGTCCATCACGGCCTCGACGGCGTCGCGGGTGCCGATCGTCTCGGGGAAGTGGTAGCCGGTGTCGAGGAACACGACGTCGACGCCCGGCCTGGCGCGCGAGGCGAGGTGGGCGACGACCGCGTCCTCCATGGAGGAGGTCACGCAGAACCGGTCGCCGAAGGTGTCGGCCGCCCATTGGAGGATCTCCAGCGCGGACGCGTCCTCCAGGTCGCGCCCCGCCTGCTCGGCGAGCGCCTGCAACTCCGCGTCCGTACGCACTGTCTGAGTGGGCGTCATATCGGATCCCCTCCGCCGTCGGTGTGCTGAACGCCCCGGGCGAGGAGCCCGAGGAACTTCAGCTGAAAGGCCCTGTTGCACGCCGCGCATTCCCAGGCGCCGTGCCCGGTCTCGTTCGGGCGCAGGTCCTCGTCGCCGCAGTAGGGGCAGTGGAAGGGGGCGGCTCGCTCGCTCACTTCAGGGCCTCCTCGGAGGCGCGGGCGGTCCAGGTGGCGAACCGTTCGCCGTCCTCGCGCTCCGCCTGGAAGCGCTTGATGACCCGCTCGACGTAGTCGGGCAGCTCGTCGGCGGTGACCTTCAGGCCGCGGACCTTGCGGCCGAAGCCGGCGTCGAGGCCGAGCGCGCCCCCCAGGTGCACCTGGTAGCCCTCGACCTGATTGCCGTCGTCGTCCAGGACCAGCTGGCCCTTGAGGCCGATGTCGGCGACCTGGATGCGGGCGCAGGCGTTCGGGCAGCCGTTGATGTTGATGGTGATCGGCTCGTCGAACTCCGGGACGCGGCGCTCCAGTTCGTCGATGAGCGAGGCGCCGCGCGCCTTGGTCTCGACGATGGCGAGCTTGCAGAACTCGATGCCGGTGCAGGCCATCGTGCCGCGCCGGAACGGCGACGCCTTGACCTTCAGGTCGAGCGCTTCGAGGGCGGAGACGAGCGAGTCGACCTGCTCCTGCTCGACGTCGAGCACGATCATCTTCTGCTCGGCGGTGGTGCGCAGCCGCCCCGAGCCGTGCGCCTCGGCGACCTCGGCGATCTTCGTAAGGGTGGCGCCGTCCACGCGGCCGACGCGGGGCGCGAAGCCGACGTAGAAGCGGCCGTCCTTCTGCCGGTGCACGCCGAGGTGGTCGCGCCAGGTCCCGGCGGGCTGCTCGGGCGCGGGGCCGTCGGTCAGCTTCCGCCCCAGGTACTCGTCCTCCAGGACCCGGCGGAACTTCTCGGGGCCCCAGTCGGCGACGAGGAACTTCAGGCGGGCGCGGTTGCGCAGCCGGCGGTAGCCGTAGTCGCGGAAGATGCCGATGACGCCGCCGTACACGTCCGGTACGTCCTCCAGCGCCACCCAGGCGCCGAGCCGCACGCCCAGCTTGGGGTTGGTGGACAGGCCGCCGCCGACCCAGAGGTCGAAGCCGGGGCCGTGCTCGGGGTGGTGCACGCCGACGAAGGCGACGTCGTTGATCTCGTGGGCGACGTCCAGCTGCGGGGAGCCGGAGACCGCGGACTTGAACTTGCGGGGCAGGTTCGAGAACTCGGGATTGCCGATGAAGCGGCGCTGGATCTCGTCGATGGCGGGGGAGCCGTCGATGATCTCGTTCTCGGCGATGCCCGCCACGGGGGAGCCGAGGATGACGCGGGGCGTGTCACCGCAGGCCTCGGTGGTGGAGAGCCCCACGGCTTCGAGCCGCCGCCAGATCTCGGGGACGTCCTCGATGCGGATCCAGTGGTACTGCACGTTCTGCCGGTCGGTGAGGTCGGCGGTGCCGCGCGCGAACTCCTCGGAGACCTCGCCGATGACGCGCAGCTGCTCGGTGGTCAGCCGCCCGCCGTCGATGCGCACGCGCAGCATGAAGTACTCGTCGTCCAGCTCCTCCGGCTCCAGGATCGCCGTCTTGCCGCCGTCGATCCCGGGCTTGCGCTGGGTGTACAGCCCCCACCAGCGCATACGGCCGCGAAGATCGTTGGGGTCGATGGAGTCGAAGCCCCGCTTCGAGTAGATCGTCTCAATGCGTGTCCGCACATTGAGACCGTCGTCATCCTTCTTGAACTGCTCGTTCCCGTTCAGCGGCGTGAAGTGACCCACGGCCCACTGGCCCTCGCCGCGGTGACGGCTCGCCTTGCGGCGGGGCGTGGCTGGGGCGGGCTTCTCTGGGGTGGCGGGCATGGGAGTACGTCCTTCGGGGGCAGCGGAAAGCGAGCTCTGACCTGCGGATACGGGCGCATGCGGACATGTGCGCGCGGCGCTGCGCAGGGAGGGAGTCAGAAGAGTCGAGTGATCAGATGTGCGGCGGTGCTGAGCTGGTCAGCGAGCCGGACACATGGCGCTGGACATGCGGCCGAGGTCGACGTGACGCCGACTCACCAAGGCGATTCCAGTGCGATCCATGACGGAAGCGTGTCACGGGACTTTCGGCCCAGTCCAGCATTATCCAGAATGTGGACACCCCTGTCCCGTATCGTGGACAGGGGTGGTTTGGGTCACAGGGATCGGCGGAGCGGACGGGGCGCGTCAGTCGCGCCGGGTCCCCGGCCACGGCCCCGGGGCGGTGACTTCCGGTTCCTGGTCGACCTTGGTGTCGAAGAGCTTGAAGCCGCGCCGCAGATAATTGTCCATGGCGTGCTCGCCGTCCAGGGAACAGGTGTGCAGCCAGACCCGCTCCGTCGGCGCGAGCTGCGGCCACCGCGTGGCCAGGTCCCAGGCGCGCGCCGCCCCGTACGAGAGGAGGTGCCCGCCGATCCCGCGGCCCCGGAACGCCGGCAGCAGCCCGAAGTACACGATCTCCACGACGCCGGGCGCCGCGTCCCCCCGCTCGCCCCGCGCCGCCAGCTCCACGTACCCGGCGGGCGTCCCCCTCTCGTACGCGACCCACGTCTCCACACCCGGCCGCTCCAGCACCTCCTGCCACCGGGCATAGGTATAGGAGAGCCGGTCGGTCCAGCTGATGTCCCCGCCGACCGACGCGTACAAGAACCGGCTGAACTCGGGCGAAGGCACCTCGGCGCGCACGATCCGCACATCGCCGTCGGGCGCGGCGGCGGGCAGCAGATCGGCGGGCGACGTCTGCTCCAGGGACCACGTGGTGACAGTGAGACTCATGGGGCTCAGAGAATCACGGCCCCGCGACGCGATGCCACGAGGGGGCTCCGGGCCACGAGGGGGCTCGGGGCCATGAAGCGGCTCCGGGCGATGAAGGCACTCAAGGCTCCGCCACGCTTCTCGCCCGCCGGATCGCCGGTGCCGCGGAGTGCGGCAGGAGGCTCGCCGGGCGGTCCGGGAGGATCAGCTCCACCTCGACGTCCTCGCGGAAGCGGTAGGGGCGGTGGGCGAGCAGCCCGCCCAGGTAGCGCCGCACCCGGGAGAGTTCGGCCCGGACCGTCACCGTGCGCGCCGGGTCGCCGAACATGTCTTCGGCCAGGCCCGACGCGCTGCGGCCCGCGCGGTGCGTGGCGAGGAGATAGAGCAGCTCCGCGTGGCGCGGGCTCAGGTCGTGGGTCCAGTCGCGGGCCCCGCCGAGCATCGCGAGGGTCCACCGGCGCGCCCCGCTCACGTCCAGCACGACCCGGGTCGCGGGCAGCGGCTCGGGCGCCTCGTGCGGATCCTCCGGCCGCAGCAGCCAGCCGCCGGGCAGCGGCTCCACCCGGCAGGTGCCCAGCGAGGGCAGCCAGGCGCGGCCCCCCGCGCGTGACGTGGGGAGCCGCCGCCGGCCCG
>NZ_JAFEXF010000323.1 GCF_016905445.1 Streptomyces sp. G44 | reverse complement strand
GAACCGCCCGGTCACGGTGGCCGCGCCGGGCGGTGGCGCCGCCGGGGCGCCCGCGGACCGCGCGAGCAGCCGCCGGTGCTCCTCCTCGGGGAGTACGTCGATCCGGTCCACCGGTGTCGCGAGGTCCCCGGCCAGCTGTTCGAAGGCCCGGACGACGCGGGCCGCGACCGCGGTAGCGGAGAGGCCGTGCCGGCAGCCCACCGACAGGAGCATCCGCTCTCCCGCGACGACGGCGAGCGTCACGGGGTAGTGCGTGGCGTCGCGTACGTCCGTGACGCGCACGGTGTCGGGGCGGCCGTCGTCGCCCGGCCCCCGTGCCCCGCGCGGGAAGTTCTCGAACGCCAGGACGGAGTCGAAGAGTTCGCCGGGGCCGGAGCCGGCCGCCCCCGCCAGTCGCCGCACGTCCGCGAGCCGCACATGGTGGTGGGGCGCCAGGCGCGCCTGTTCGTCCTGGATCCGGGTGAGCAGGTCGCCCACCGTCTCGCCGTCACGCAGCCGCACCCGTACCGGCAGCGTGTTGATGAACAGGCCGACCATCTCCCCGGCTCCGGGCAGGTCGTGCGGGCGGCCCGCGACGACGCCGCCGAAGACCAGGTCCCGGCCGCCGGTCATCCGGGCGAGCACCAGGGCCCAGGCCGCCTGCGTGACGGTGTTGAGGGTGACGCCCGCCTCGGCGGCGCGCCGGGAGAGGGCGGCGGTGAGCTCGGCGGTGAGGTGCAGCCGGGCGGTGTCCGGTACCCCTTCGTCGCCGCCGGCCGCGGGTGCCTCCGGTGTGTCCGGCGGCCCGAGCGGCGGCACCACCGCGGTGGCGCGCGGCGGCACGAGCGGTGCGGGCCGCTCAAGGCCCGCGAGCGCCTCCCGCCAGGCCGCCCGCGCGAGGCTTTGGTCCTGGCGGCTCAGCCACACCGCGTACTGCCCGTAGGGCACGGCGGGCGGCAGGGGGCTGCCGGTGACCAGTGCCGCGAGGTCCCGCTCCAGGACCGGGACGGACCAGCCGTCGAGCAGGATGTGGTGGAAGGTGAGGACGAGTTCGCTTCCGGTGCCGTGGCGCAGGAACAGGGCGCGGACGGCGGGCGGACGCGCCAGGTCGAAGCGGCGCGTGCGGTCCTCGGCCAGCAACTCCTCGGTGGCCGACACCGCTTCGGCCGCCGTGCGCCCGGTCAGGTCGGCCTCCCTCCAGGGCAGCGTGACCGCGTGCGGGATCACCTGCACGGGGCGGTCCAGGCGTTCGTGGCGGAAGCAGGCGCGCAGGTTGGGGTGCCGGTCCATGAGCGCGGCGAGCGCGCCTCGTACCGTCTCGGCGGTGAGGCCGGGGCCGAGGCGGAAGCGGGCCTGGACGAGGTACGGGTCGGCCCCTTCGCGGTCCCGCACGGCGTGGAAGAGCAGCCCCTCCTGGACCGGCGTGAGCGGCAGGACGTCGGCGATGCGCCCGCTCACCGGCCGCCCTCCGGTTCCGCCGCCGGGTCGGAAAGATCCGCCAAGTCGCCCTCCAGCATCGCTAGTTGATCGACTGAGAGGCCCACCAACGGGAAGTCCGACGGTGTGGCGCCGACCGGGCCGCCTTCCTCCGTCTCCCGCGCGAGTACGGCGATGGCCTCGCGCCACAGCCGGGCCAGCTCCCGCACCTCGCTCTCCGTGAGGACCCCTTCGGCGTACGAGAACGTCGCTTCGAGGCGCAGCCCGTCCGGGCCCTCCAGGGCGAGGGCGTCGATCTCGACGGCGTGGCCGAGCGGTACGGCGTCGGGGCCTCCGTCGAGCAGTTCGCCGCCCGCCGCGTCGGCGGCGGTGATCCGGCCGAGGTAGTTGAACCGCACGTCGGGGACGGGGAGCCCGGCGAGGGCCGGGGCGGTGTCGGGGTTGAGGTGGCGCAGGAGACCCCAGCCGATGCCGCCGTCGGGCACGGACCGCAGCTGCTCCTTCACCGCCTTGAGCGCCTCGACGGCCGCGCCCGCCCCCGCCTCACCGGCCCCGAGGGGGCCCGCGCCGAAGCCGGGCACGGCCACGTCCACCAGCACCGGGTACTGCGTCGTGAACCAGCCGACGGTCCGCGACACGTCCGCCGGTACCGACAGCGCTTGTCTGCCGTGCCCTTCCAGGTGCACGAGCAGGCCGGTACCGGTGCCCCGGTGGCGTACGGCCGCCGAGGCCAACGCGGTGAGGAGCACCGCGTCGGGACCGCAGTTGAACGCGGCGGGCAGCGTGGTGAGCGCGGCCCCGGTGAGGTCGGCGGGCAGCTCGACGGTGACGGCGGCCCGGCGGGATCCGGCACCCCGGCCCGCGGCCAGGCGGGCCTCGTCCGCCGACGCCAGCCGGTCCCGCCACCATGCCGCCTCCGTCGCGCGTTCGGGGCGTACGGCCTCCTCGGCGAGCAGCCCGGCCCACCGGTGGAAGGAGGTGGTGGGGGCGGGTGTCGCGGTGGCGTCCCCGCTGAGCGCGGCGGCCAGCTCCGGTCCGATGACCCGCCATGAGACGCCGTCGACGGCCAGGTGGTGCACGGTCAGGAGCAGCAGGCCCGGCCGCCGCCGCCCGGCGTCGAGCCAGACCGCGCGCAGCATCTCACCGTCCTCCGGGGCGAGGCGGATCCCGGCCGCCAACTCCCGTGCCCTGTCGCGCGCTTCGTCCTGGTCGGCCACCGCTACGCGCGCGACGCCGACGCCGGGCGGCACCTCCTCGACGACCTCCATCTCGCCCTCCGATGCCGTCGGCCGCATCCGGAGGGCGCCGTGGCGCCGCGTGAGTCCGCGCACCGCGGCCGCGATCCGCTCCGGGTCGGTGCCGGGCGGCACGGGGAACGCCATCGACTGCGTGAACGCCGCGGTGTCGCCGCCCAGTTCGCGCCACCACCGCATCACGGGCGTGAGCGGGAAGCGGCCGACGCCGGTGTCCGGCACGTCCGCGCCCCCGCCGTCCGAGGACCGCGCGTACACGGCGAGCTGGGCGGGCGTACGCAGGGTGAACACGTCGCGCGGGGCGATGACGAGGCCGGCCGCCGAGGCCTGGCCGGCGAGCTGGATGGCCATGATGCTGTCGCCGCCGAGCCGGAAGAAGTCGTCGTCGGCGCCCACGTGGCCGACGCCGAGTATCCGCGCGAAGAGGCCGCACAGCTCCTTCTCGCGGGCGGAGGCGGGGGCCCGGGTCGCCGTGGCCGCCCTGGGTGCGGGCAGGGCGGCCCGGTCGAGCTTGCCGCTGCGGGTCAGGGGCAGTGCGGGCAGCTCCACGACGTCCGAGGGCACCATGTGCGCGGGCAGCAGGGTGGCGGCGTGCGCGAGGAGGGCGGTCGGGTCGACGGTGCGGCCGGGGGCGGGCACGGCGTAGCCGGTCAGCTGGGGGCGGCCGTCGGTGTCCTCGCGTACGACCGCCGCGGCCCGCGCCACGGAGGGGTGCCGGGCGAGGGCGTCGGCGATCTCACCGGGTTCGATGCGCAGGCCGCGCAGCTTGATCTGGTCGTCGGTGCGGCCCAGGTAGTGGAGGGTGCCGTCGTCGTCTCGGTACGCCAGGTCGCCCGTGCGGTACATGCGGGAGCCGGGCGGGCCGTACGGGTCGGCGACGAAGCGCTCGGCGGTGACGCCCGGCCGGTTCAGGTAGCCGCGGGCCAGGCCCGCCGAGGAGAGGTACAACTCGCCCGCGACCCCGGTGGGCACGGGCCGCAGCCGTGCGTCGAGGACGTGGGCGGCGGTGCCCGGGACCGGGGTGCCGATGGGCGGGGCGGCGCCGTCACCGGTCACGGAGCCGGGCGAGGAGCCGGGCACGGAGGCGGACGGGGAGCTGGGCACGGAGCCGGGCACGGAGGCGGACGGGGAGCTGGGCACGGAGCCGGGCACGGCCGTGGGCACGAAGCCGGATGCGGAGCCGGGCACGGAGCCGGGCACGGAGCCGGACGGGGAGCCGGACACGGAGGCGGACGGGGAGCTGGGCACGAAGCCGGACGAGCCGGGCACGGCCGTGGGCACGAAGCCAGACGAGGAGCCGGACGCGGAGCCGGACACGGATGCGGGCACAGAGCCGGGCACGAAACCGGACGAGCCGGACGGGGAGCCGGGCACGGAGCCGGGCACGCAGGTGGGCAATGTGCCGGGCAAGGGGCCGGACAAGGTGGCGGCGACGGTGGCCTCGGTGGGGCCGTACGCGTTGTGGAAGCGCCGCCCGGCGACCGCCCAGCGGGCCACGAGGCCGGGCGGGCAGGCCTCGGCGCCGACGGCGAGGACACGCAGCGCCGGGTAGGGGCCCTCGGGCACGGTCGCGAGGACGGACGGCGGCACCATGGCGCAGGAGATCCGCCGCCCGGCGAGGACCGCGCCGAGGCTCTCCCCCGCGAGGGGGCCCGGCGGCGGCACGACGAGGGTGGCGCCGGGCCCGAAGGCCATGCACATCTCGGCGACGGAGATGTCGAACGCCGGGGAGCCGAGCTGGAGGACCCGGGCGTCGGCGTCCAGGGCGAAGCGGTCCACGAGGCCCCGGGTGAGCGCGGCGGTCCCGGCGTGGGTGACGACGACGCCCTTGGGGGTGCCGGTGGAGCCGGAGGTGTGGATGACGTAGGCGGCGTGCGCCGGGTCGAGGGGCGCGGGCGCCAGGGGCTCGCCCGTGTACGCGTCGTCGTCCAGGACGAGGCGGGGCACGTCCGTCGGCGGCAGGACGCCCGCGGCGGCCGTGCGCGCGTCGGTGACGAGCAGCGCGGGCGCCGCGTCGTCGAGCACGCGGCGGACGCGCTCGGCCGGATAGTCGGGGTCGACCGGCAGGTACGCGGCTCCGGCCCGCTGCACGGCCAGCGCGGCCACCGGGAGGTCCGCGCCGCGCCCGAGGGCGAGGGCGACGGTCCGTTCGGGCCCCGCGCCGCGCCGCACCAGCAGGCCCGCCAACCGGTCGACGCGGTCGTCCAGTTGGGCGTATGTGAGCCGCAGCCCGTCGGCTTCGAGGGCGGGGGCGTCCGGGGTGCGGGCGGCGTGCCGGGCGACCAGCTCCGGCAGGGACGCGGG
>NZ_JAFEXF010000322.1 GCF_016905445.1 Streptomyces sp. G44 | reverse complement strand
GAGAGGAGGGTGTGTCGTGGGCAAGGAGATGAGAATAATAGACAGCTCCAGATAGGGTTTTTTTTTTTTCAAAGCAAAAGGCGACATCCGTGATGTAGAGGGGTCTCGTGGGCTCGGAGTTGTGTATAACGGCCGACCGGGCGGGAGTCTTCGCGGCCGTCCCGTACACGGGGTACGACGGCACGGTCGCGCTGGGCGAGGGCGCGGGAAGCGTGAACCACACCGTCTTCCCCGCCTCGCCCTGCGGGCACACGCCCCAGCTCTCGCTCACCGCGGCGACCATCGCGAGCCCTCGGCCGCAGGTGGCGAAGGGTTCGGCGTCGTGAACCTCGGGGAGCCTCGGGTCGTGGTCGTGGACGGAGACCGTGAGACGGTCGAGCAGCAGCTCCATCTCCACGGTGCACTCCTTGTCCGGCTCGGCGTGCCGATGGACGTTGCTGAGCAACTCGGTCACACCGAGGGCGGCCTGGTCTATCAAGGGATCGAGATGCCAGTAGCGCAACTGCGCAGAGACGATTCTGCGGACCTGGCGGATCCGCGACGGCAGAGCCTGGAGCTCCACCGTGCAATGCCTGCTTGGTTGGCTGATCACGGCTGCGACTCCCCGAATTGAGGTCCGGAAGAAGACGACGTTCGGATCGAGCAGGGGGCCGCGTGGTCTGCCGCCTGCTGCGTGGCCGGCGGCGGGCTGGTTCTTCAGCGTCATCGCCGGTAAACCCAGAGTGATGTGAGACCAGAGTGACCCAGGGGGTGCGGGCGTGCAACTCGCGCGTCGTGCCGCGCTCCCGCCGTTCAACCGCGCCGACGGCGCTCCGCGGCCCTGCCCACGGCTTCGAGGAACCGGCGCACGGTCGGCGGCCCGCCCTGGCCGGGACCCGGCTCGCGCTCGCCGAGCGTGAGGCTGTAACGCCTGCCGTTCACCTCGGCCAACGCGCGGTCCTCGGCGGCGAACCACGGCTTGGCCGTGCGCACCGCCTGCACCGGGGCGCTGTCGATCTCCTTGCCGTAACTGGTGAGCAACTCCAGCCTGCCGTCGGCGATGCGGACCTGTCCGGCCCGGGTGAGGGAGCGCAGACGCCGCCCGATCCGCACACCCGTGGCCGTGAACTCCGGTTCCGCCATGACGCTCCGCCCCCTTATGCGTTTCGGTGATGTCCCTTCGTCCGGGACAGGTGCCCCGTGCGGTGCAGTCTGCACGCACGACGCGGGGGAGCACCAGTGCGCACGGAGATGTCGGACCGGCGCGTCCACGCGCCCCCGCATGCTGCCTCACAGGGCTTGACCGGCCACTGCGCCAGCCGTGCCTTTGAGGTGCCCAAAGGTGTGTTTATGCAGGTGGGAGCCGTGCTGGGGGTGGTTAGGATCGAGGGGTACGGCCGCGTCGAATCGCGTCCGGCACGACGCGAAGGAGCCCCGCGGTGAGCACCCCCCGGCAGGATCGAGCCGACGAACCGATGCCCACGCTCGACGTCGACCACAGCGACGACGAGTACCGCGCCTGGCTCAAAGAAGCCGTCCGCAAGGTTCAGGCCGACGCCAACCGCTCGGCCGACACCCACCTGCTGCGCTTCCCGCTGCCCGAGCACTGGGGCATCGACCTGTACCTCAAGGACGAGTCGACCCACCCCACCGGCAGTCTCAAGCACCGCCTCGCGCGCTCCCTCTTCCTCTACGGCCTGTGCAACGGCTGGATCAGGCCGGGTCGCCCGGTCATCGAGGCTTCCAGCGGCTCCACGGCCGTCTCCGAGGCGTACTTCGCGAAACTGACCGGGGTGCCCTTCATCGCGGTGATGCCGCGCACGACGAGCGCCGAGAAGATCCGCCTGATCGAATTCCACGGCGGACGATGTCATTTCGTGGACGACCCGCGCACGATGTACGCGGAGTCGGCCGCCCTCGCCGTCGAGACCGGCGGCCACTACATGGACCAGTTCACGTACGCGGAACGGGCCACCGACTGGCGCGGCAACAACAACATCGCCGAATCGATCTACCAGCAGCTCAGGCTGGAGCGCTACCCCGAGCCCGCGTGGATCGTCGCGACCGCGGGCACCGGCGGCACCTCGGCGACCATCGCCCGCTACGTCCACTACATGCAGCACGACACCCGCATCTGCGTGGCCGACCCGGAGAACTCCTGCTTCTTCGACGGCTGGACGAAGAACGACCCGGACGCGACGAGCGACTGCGGCTCGCGCATCGAGGGCATCGGCCGCCCGCGCATGGAGCCGAGCTTCGTGCCGGGGGCGATCGACCGCATGATGAAGGTGCCGGACGCGGCGTCCGTGGCCGCCGTCCGCGCCCTGGAGCAGGCCATCGGCCGCAAGGCGGGCGGCTCGACGGGCACGGGCCTGTGGAGCGCCCTGAAGATCGTCGCCGAGATGGTGGCCGTGGGCCGCACCGGCAGCGTGGTCACGCTGATCTGCGACCCGGGCGACCGCTATCTGGACAAGTACTACTCCGACGCGTGGCTGGCCGAACAGGGCCTGGACATCGGCCCCTACGCGGAGGCGATCAACACCCTGCTCGCCACCGGCGAATGGCCCGGTCGGCTGTCGTGACCCTCCCCGGACCGCCGCCCCGCTACCCCTTGGCCGCCATGAGCCGTCGGTCCAGTGCCGTGACCGCGTCCCGGAAGGCCCGGCCGAGGCCCGCGCGGCTCAGCCTCAGGACGAGCCGGAAGGGCGGCGGGCCGTCCGCGGCGATCGTCCACTGCACGCGGGTGCCGGCGCCCGCCGGAGCGAGCCGCCACTCCTCGACGAGGGCACGCGGCCCGGGCGCGTTCGTGACGTCGACGCGATACGCGTACCGCTCCGGTTCCACGGTCGCGAGGATCGTCTCCTGGAAGTGCGTGCCGCCCTTGAGCCGGACATGGCGGCCCTTGCCGTCGTCGGTCGGACGGCACCGCGTGACCGAGGCGAACCATGTCGGCCAGCCGTTCAGGTCGTCGGCGAGAGCGCGGTAGACCGCTTCGGGCGGGGCGCTCACCTCGCGCGCGAAGACATGGCGCAGCGCGGCGGTCTCGATGAAGTCGAGCCCCACGGGACTCAGGCGGCGTGCCATCGAACTCTGCCCCCCAGCGGAGTCGAGACGGTTGACCGTGCACCGACACCATAGCTGGCGGACCGTCAGCTGTCTGCGGGGTCCTCGCGGTCGTCCGCGGGGCCGTCGCCGTCCTCCCGCTCGTCCTCACCGGCCACCACGAGCCGGTGCAGATGCTCGGCGATCTCCGCACGCGCAGGAGCGGACAGCCCCGCGTCCGTGACCAGCGTGTCGACCTGCGAGAGCGCCGCGAACGAACTCAGGCCCACCGTCCCCCACTTGGTGTGGTCGGCGACCACGACCACGCGCCGCGCGGACCGCACCAGGCGGCGGTTCGTCTCCGCCTCCGCGAGGTTCGGCGTCGACAGACCCGCGTCCGGCGCTATGCCGTGCACACCGAGGAAGAGCACGTCGAAGTGGAGCGAGGCGATCGCCTGGTCCGCGACCGGCCCGACCAGCGAGTCGGACGGCGTGCGCACCCCACCGGTCAGCACGACCGTGGCCGCGCCCTGCCGCTGCCCGGAGGTGCGCTGCGCGGCGTGGAAGACGTCCGCCACCCGCACCGAATTGGTCACCACCGTCAGATCCGGCACGTCCAGGAGACGGTGAGCCAGCGCGTACGTCGTCGTGCCGCCGGACAGGGCGATCGCCGAGCCCGGCGCCACCAGGGACGCCGCGGTGCGCGCGATGTCCTCCTTGGCCGTGGGCTCCAGGCCCGACTTCGCCTCGAACCCCGGCTCGTGCGTACTCGCCTCGACGACCGGCACCGCCCCGCCGTGGACCTTCTCCAGGACACCCTGGCGGGCCAGCGCGTCGAGATCGCGGCGGACGGTCATGTCGGACACGCCCAGCCTCCGGGTGAGTTCGTTGACACGGGCCCCGCCCCGGCGGCGCACCTCGTCGACAATCAGGGCACGGCGCTGTTCGGCGAGAAGATTCTGACTCTCACTCACGCCCGGCCCGGCCTCTCTGCCTCGTCCCGCCTCGTCACACCCCGTCGCGCCCACCGGCGCACGGCCTCATCCTCGCATGCGCCACGGACAGCCGTGCGGCCCCCCGCGCGCGGGTACGCGCACCACGGAAGGGGGAGATTACGTGACGACGGGTGCGCGGCGGGCCGCGCCCCGAGATCCTTGTTCTCCCACCACGCGACGAGCCATCTCACGCAACGCGACATCTCGGGGGCAGCGAAAACAGTGGAGCGTGCGACGCAGGACGAGACCGCCCTGGAACTCCTGGTCCATGGAGTCGGGGGCACCACACCGGAACAGATGCTGGGCGACCCGCGCACCGTGCGGATCTCCGGCGACGACACGGCGGCCATGTTCCGCCGCGCCGAGGACGCCGACGCGGAGCGGCGCCCCGACGACTACCGGGGCAAACCGGTCCCCGAGGCGTACGTCTGGTGCAACCTCACCTCCGGCAACGGCTCCCGCGCCCTGTGGCTCCTGCTGCTGCCCTTCATGGTCGTCAACCTCGCCCACTGGATGCGCCCCACCTCCCGCCACCGCCGGCACCTCGTCCGCACGTACGGCCTCCTGGTACGGCTGACCGGACTCACCCTCACCGTGCTGCTCGTCGCCGCCGCCTGCGAGGTCGCGCTCGACCTCACGGCCTGGCAGTGCGCGGGCACCCCCGCGTGCGCGGACGACCGCGCCTGGCTCGGCTTCCTCGCCACCGACGGCGCGGGCCACGGCGGCTGGTGGTCGCAGCCCGGCCGCCGCCTCGCCCTCGCCGCCCTCCTGCCCGGCGCCCTCACCGGCCTGCTCTGGTACCTCTCCCACCGCACCTGGAGCGCGTACGAGTCCCAGCAGCCGCTGCCCCACCAGCCCGACCCGGAGGAGGAGACGAGCCGCACCGCGCTCGGCAGGCCCGGCTTCTGGTACGGCCGCCGCCTCGTCGCCCGGCTGCGCGCCGCCCACGCCGCGGCGGGCCTGCTC
>NZ_JAFEXF010000321.1 GCF_016905445.1 Streptomyces sp. G44 | reverse complement strand
CCGCCGCCCGGCCCGGCCCCGCCGCGGCGCCCGCGCGGAGCATCGAAGTCGCCACCGCGGCCCAGCTCAAGGCGGCGCTCACCGAGGCCTCGCCCGGCGACACGATCCACCTCGCCGACGGGACGTACTCCGGGAACTTCAAGACCTCCGTGGCGGCGAGCGCCGGCTCCCGCATCACGCTGACGGGTTCCGCGAAGGCGGTGCTCACGGCCGGCGGCGGCTACGGCCTGCATCTGAACGGCGCCGCGTACTGGACCGTGCGGGGCATCACCGTGACCGGCGGCCAGAAAGGCATCATGATCGATTCCGCGCGGGGCGTCGTCGTGGACACCGTCACGGTCCACGGCCTCGACATGGAGGGTGTCCACTTCCGCAAGTCGAGCCGCGACGGCGTGATCAGGAACTCTCGGATCCACGACACCGGGAACGACGGCCGCGGCATGGGCGAGGGCATCTACGTCGGCACCGCCAACACGCTCTCCGACGAGAGCGACAACGTACAGATCCTCGGGAACACGATCGGCCCGGACGTGGGCGGCGAGGCGATCGACCTCAAGGAGGGCACCACGGGCGGCAGGGTCTCGGGCAACACGTTCGACGGCCGGGGCATGACCGGCAACCACTACGACGACTCGTGGGTCGACGTGAAGGGCAACGACTACGTCATCGAGGACAACACCGGCAGGAACACCCTGGACAGCGGCTACGAGACGCACACGCAGCAGCCCGGCTGGGGCTGCGGCACGGTCTTCCGCGGCAACAGGTCCACCCTGACGGGCGCGACGGGCGACAAGCGCCTCGCCGTCCACGTGACCAACTACAGCGGCAGTTGCGGGACCACGGTCCACGCGAGCAACACGGTGACGGGAGGCCGGGGCCTGACCAACATCCCGGTCACCCCGTGAAGCACGCCATGCGCGGGCGTCCCCGGCAGCCGGGACGCACCGCGGGCCCGCACCCCCGAAGGGATGCGGGCCCGCAGCGATTCAGCTACCGCCTAGAGGCGAGCGTCAGCTCTGGCCGCCGGCCAGCTTCTCGCGAAGCGCGGCGAGCGCCTCGTCCGAAGCCAGGGCGCCGGAGTTGTCGTCCGACTCCGAGGAGTACGAACCGCCGCCGCCACCGGACGCGGCCGGAGCGGCGCCGGCCGGAGCCGCCGCACCCTCGGCCTCGGCCTGGGCGTCGGCCTCGCGGGACTTGATGACCTGGGCCTGGTGCTGCTCGAAGCGCTGCTGCGCCTCGGCGTACTGGGTCTCCCAGGCCTCGCGCTGGGTCTCGTAGCCCTCGAGCCAGTCGTTGGTCTCGGGGTCGAAGCCCTCGGGGTAGATGTAGTTGCCCTGGTCGTCGTAGGACGCGGCCATGCCGTACAGGGTCGGGTCGAACTCGACGGCCGACGGGTCGGCGCCGAAGGACTCGTTGGCCTGCTTCAGCGACAGCGAGATCCGGCGACGCTCGAGGTCGATGTCGATGACCTTGACGAAGATCTCGTCGTTGACCTGGACGACCTGCTCCGGGATCTCCACGTGGCGCTCGGCCAGCTCGGAGATGTGGACCAGGCCCTCGATGCCCTCGTCGACGCGCACGAACGCACCGAACGGAACGAGCTTGGTGACCTTACCGGGAACGACCTGCCCGATCTGGTGCGTGCGGGCGAACTGCTGCCACGGGTCTTCCTGCGTCGCCTTGAGCGACAGGGAGACACGCTCGCGGTCCATGTCCACGTCGAGAACCTCGACGGTGACTTCCTGGCCGACCTCGACAACCTCGGAGGGGTGGTCGATGTGCTTCCAGGACAGCTCGGACACGTGGACGAGACCGTCGACGCCACCGAGGTCCACGAACGCACCGAAGTTGACGATCGAGGAAACGACGCCGGAGCGGACCTGGCCCTTCTGGAGGGTCGTGAGGAACGTCTGGCGGACCTCGCTCTGGGTCTGCTCGAGCCAGGCACGGCGGGACAGGACCACGTTGTTGCGGTTCTTGTCCAGCTCGATGATCTTGGCCTCGAGCTCCTTGCCCACGTAGGGCTGGAGGTCGCGGACGCGGCGCATCTCGACGAGGGAGGCCGGCAGGAAGCCACGGAGGCCGATGTCGAGGATGAGACCACCCTTGACGACCTCGATGACGGTACCGGTGACGATGCCGTCTTCTTCCTTGATCTTCTCGATCGTGCCCCAGGCACGCTCGTACTGAGCGCGCTTCTTGGACAGGATCAGACGGCCTTCCTTGTCCTCCTTCTGGAGAACCAGGGCCTCGATCTCGTCGCCGACCTTGACGACCTCGTTCGGGTCGACGTCGTGCTTGATCGAGAGCTCGCGGCTCGGGATGACGCCTTCGGTCTTGTAACCGATGTCGAGCAGGACCTCGTCCCGGTCGACCTTCACGATGACGCCGTCGACGATGTCGCCGTCGTTGAAATACTTGATCGTCTCGTCGATCGCGGCGAGGAAGGCTTCCTCGTTACCGATGTCGTTGACCGCTACCTGCGGGGTGGTGGCGGTGGTCTCGGTGCTGCTCGTCATGTGGGTTAGGGCTCCGGTACGGACATTGAAGTCGTAGGTACTGCAACGCCGGGAGCCGATTTCGCTCTGAAGAAGCCGGACAGCCTAGGAGGCGCGCTTCCGGCAAGGGAAGGCGTCTCGACAACCGAGGGGACATACAACAGACGCGAGCGCAGCCTGCTATGTCTGAGGAGCGCAGGCTCGCAGCGCAACTTGTAGCATACGGGGGCAGCCGGACAGGGTCAATGCGCGAAGGCGCACACCCGGGGCGGAACGCCGCATACCCGGCACAAAACCTGTCGTCTGAGGCCACACGGGCCGCATCGCGCCCCGCCTCGACGAGTTCGACGGAAGATTACGACGAGGGAGCCGATCATCCAAGAGTCCGCACTGCCCGAGCCCGAGGCGACCCGCCGTGCCGCGGACGTCACGGAGAGCAGCCGCGCCAACCGTGGCTGGTGGGACAGGAACGCCGACGACTACCAGGTCGAGCACGGCACGTTCCTCGGGGACGACCGTTTCGTGTGGGGCCCCGAAGGGCTCGACGAGGTGGAGGCGGAACTGCTCGGTCCGCCCGAGGACCTCACGGGCAAGGACGTCCTGGAGATCGGCGCCGGCGCCGCCCAGTGCTCGCGCTGGCTGCTGGCACAGGGCGCCCGCCCCGTGGCCCTCGACCTCTCCCACCGCCAGCTCCAGCACGCGCTGCGCATCGGCGGGGACGTCCCCCTGGTGCAGGCCGACGCCGGGGTGCTGCCCTTCAAGGACGGCTCCTTCGACCTCGCCTGCTCCGCCTACGGAGCGCTGCCCTTCGTCGCCGACCCGGTGCTCGTCCTCAAGGAGGTGCACCGCGTGCTGCGCCCCGGGGGCCGCTTCGTGTTCTCCGCGACGCATCCGATCCGCTGGGCCTTCCCCGACGAGCCGGGCCCCGAGGGGCTCTCCGTGGCGGCCTCCTACTTCGACCGCACTCCCTACGTGGAACAGGACGAGCAGGGAAACGCCGTCTACGTGGAGCACCACAGGACGATCGGCGACCGGGTGCGCGACATCGTGACGGGCGGTTTCCGGCTCGTCGACATCGTGGAGCCGGAGTGGCCCGCCTGGAACACCCAGGAGTGGGGCGGCTGGTCCCCGCTGCGCGGAAACCTGATCCCGGGGACGGCCATCTACGTATGCGTACGAGACTGAGCGTGTGATCCGTGACCTCGCCGCCCTGAACCTGCCCGTACGTGACGCGCTGCCCGGCCTCTCCGCCGCCCTGGAGGGGCCGGGCAGCGCGGTGCTGTGCGCGCCGCCCGGCACGGGCAAGACGACGCTGGTGCCCCTGGCGCTCGCGGGCCTGATCGAGGCGCCGGGCGCCTTCGCGGGCGTACGCCGTGTCGTCGTCGCCGAACCGCGGCGCATCGCCGCGCGGGCCGCCGCCCGGCGGATGGCGTGGCTGCTCGGCGAGAAGGTGGGCGAGCGCGTCGGCTACACCGTGCGCGGGGAGCGCGTCGTGGGTCCACGCGCGCGCGTGGAGGTCGTCACGACGGGTGTGCTGCTCCAGCGGCTGCAACGCGACCAGGAGCTGACCGGTGTGGACGTCGTCGTCATCGACGAGTGCCACGAACGGCATCTGGACGCGGACACCGTGGCGGCCTTCCTGGTGGACGTGCGGGCGGCGCTGCGGCCCGAGCTGCGGCTGGTGGCCGCGTCCGCGACGACCGACGCGCAGGGGTGGGCGCGCATCCTCGGGGGTGCTCCGGTGATGGAGGCCCAGGGGACCGCGCACCCCGTGGAGGTGGTGTGGGCGCCGCCCGCGCGGCCGGTGCGGCCGCCGCACGGGATGCGGGTCGATCCGGCGTTGCTGACGCATGTGGCGGCGGTGGTGCGGCGGGCCCTGGCCGAGCGGGACGGTGACGTCCTGTGCTTCCTGCCGGGGGTCGGGGAAATCGCGCGCGTGGCCGGGCAGCTGGGCGGCCTCGGGGACGTGGAGGTGGTGCAGGTCCACGGGCGGGCTCCGGCGGCCGTGCAGGACGCGGTGCTCGCGGGGTCGCCGGGGCGGCGGGTCGTGCTGGCCACGTCGGTGGCCGAGTCGTCGTTGACGGTGCCGGGCGTGCGGGTGGTCGTGGACTCAGGGCTGGCGCGCGAGCCGCGGGTCGACCACGCGCGGGGGCTGAGCACGCTGGCGACGGTGCGGGCCTCGCAGGCGGCGGGACGGCAGCGGGCGGGGCGGGCAGGGCGTGAGGCGCCGGGGGCCGTGTACCGGTGCTGGGCAGAGGCCGAGGACGCGCGTCTGCCGCGCTTTCCCGCTCCGGAGATCAAGGTGGCGGACCTGGCCGCGTTCGCCCTCCAGACGGCCTGCTGGGGCGATCCGGACGCCTCCGGGCTCGCGCTGCTCGATCCCCCGCCGGGCGGCGCGATGGCGGCGGCGCGGCAGGTCCTGGTGGCCGTGGGGGCGGTCGACGCGGCGGGGCGGGTGACGGAGCGGGGCACGCGCATGGCGCGGG
>NZ_JAFEXF010000320.1 GCF_016905445.1 Streptomyces sp. G44 | reverse complement strand
GCCCTGCTCGGCGCGGGCAGCCGCTCGCTCCAGCAGCCGGTGAGCGCGGCCCGCACCAGGGCGTTGGCGCGCGCGGCGCCCACCGTCCAGGCGGCGACGGCGGCCAGCCGCTCGGCCGGCTCGCGCTCCTGGGCGAGCGCGCGTTCGACTCCGTGCAGATAGCCGTCGGTCTCGCGGCGGAGCAGGGCGCGGGCCAGGCCCTCCTTGCTGCCGAACTCGTTGTAGAGGGTCTGCCGGGACACCCCGGCGACGGCCGCGACGTCGACCATGCGCACCCCCGGCCAGGGGTGCCGGGCGAGCGCCGTGTAGGCCGCGTCCAGTAAGGATTCCCGTGCTGCGGGCATCGTCGCCTCCCCGGGCCGATGCGGCTCCCGGCTGCCAGCGTTGACGCGCTCGGAGGCACTGTCAAGAGCTCCGGCGTGAGCCCGCGCGAGCGCGTGCGTCATGGCGCTGTGGCTCGGGTGGATCGAGATCGATACTGTTCACCCATGCCCGACTACCACGATGATCTGCGTCTCGCCCATGTCCTCGCGGACGCCGCCGACGCCCAGACCATGGACCGGTTCAAGGCCCTCGACCTCAAGGTCGAGACCAAGCCGGACATGACGCCGGTGAGCGAGGCCGACAAGGCGGCGGAGGAGCTGATCCGCTCGCAGCTCCAGCGCGCGAGGCCGCGGGACGCGATCCTCGGCGAGGAGTACGGCGTGGAGGGCACGGGCCCGCGCCGCTGGGTGATCGACCCGATCGACGGCACCAAGAACTACGTACGCGGTGTCCCGGTCTGGGCCACGCTCATCTCCCTGATGGAGGCGGGCGAGGGGGGCTACCAGCCGGTGGTGGGCGTCGTCTCCGCGCCCGCGCTCGGCCGCCGCTGGTGGGCGGCGAAGGGCGGCGGCGCCTACACGGGGCGCAGCCTCACCTCGGCGACCCGGCTGCACGTCTCGAAGGTCTCCCGGCTCCCGGACGCGTCGCTGGCGTACTCCTCGCTGTCGGGCTGGGAGGAGCAGGGCCGCCTGGACGGGTTCATGGACCTCACGCGCGCGGTCTGGCGCACGCGTGGCTACGGCGACTTCTGGCCGTACATGATGGTGGCCGAGGGCGCGGTCGACATCTGCGCGGAGCCCGAGCTCTCGCTCTGGGACATGGCGGCGCCCGCGATCGTGGTGACGGAGGCGGGCGGCAGCTTCACCGGCCTCGACGGCAGGCCGGGCCCGCACAGCGGCAACGCGGCGGCGTCGAACGGCCTGCTCCACGACGAGCTGCTGGGGTATCTGAACCAGCGCTACTGAGCGTCCCCCGTGCGGGTGTTCGTCTCACCCGCCCCGAACTGGCCGCGCACGCCCCCTTGTTGGTCCCCGCTCCGGCTGCGACATTGAGAGTCTCCCCACTTGTGAACTTGTGAATCCTTTCTCCAAGCAGGGAGCGGAGGCAATCCTTCGCCCACCGGGAGGTCGTGGATTCACCAAGGAGGTGGCTCACGCCCATGCTCGTCCACGACGCCATGAGCACGGTGGTCCTCACCATCGGCCCCACCCATACCCTGCGCCAGGCGGCCAGGCTGATGTCCGAGCGCCGTGTCGGCGCCGCCGTCGTCCTCGACCCCGACACCTGCGGGCTGGGGATCCTGACCGAGCGCGACGTCCTCAACTCCGTGGGCCGCGGCCAGAGTCCGGACACCGAGATCGCGGGCACCCACACCACGACCGACGTCGTCTTCGCCACCCCGGCGTGGACCCTGGAGGACGCGGCGGACGCCATGGCGCACGGCGGCTTCCGGCATCTGATCGTGCTGGACGGCGGCGAGCCCACGGGCATCGTCTCGGTCCGCGACATCATCCGCTGCTGGGCTCCGGTCCGGCGCGCGGCGGCACAGGAGCTGGCGGTCTGAGCGGTCGCCCGGCGGCCGGTTGTCCGTGGCAACGGCGACGGGCCGGGCCCCCGAGGGGATCCGGCCCGCCGTCTCGACGACAAGGGGTACTGGTCAGCCGCGCAGGGCCTGGACCGCGGCCTCCAGCCGCTTGCCGAAGTCACCGTCCGCCTGGCGGAAGTTACTGATCGCGCGCTCGGCGATCTCGTCGCGCGAGACCTTGGCGATGAAGCCCGACAGGTTCTCGATCAGGCGGTTCTTCTCGTCCTCGGACATCAGGCGGTAGAGGTTGCCCGCCTGCACGAAGTCGTTGTCCTCGGCATGCCGGGGCGTCTCGTGGCCGCCGGTGCCGCCCGTGACCGGGATGGAACCCCACAGCGGCCGGTCCGTCTGGAACGGGCCGCCGAAGCTGTTCGGCTCGTAGTTCTTCGCGCCCTTGTGGCGGCCGTCGTACAGGAAGCCGTCACGGGAGTGGGTGCGCGCCTCGGTGGCGTGCGGGCGGTTCACCGGCAGGTGGTCGGCGTTGATGCCGACGCGGTAGCGGTGGGCGTCGCCGTACGCGAAGAGGCGGCCCTGGAGCATCTTGTCCGGGGAGGGACCGATGCCCGGCACGAAGTGGGCGGGGCTGAAGATGGCCTGCTCGACCTCGGCGAAGACGTTCTCCGGGTTGCGGTTGAGCTCCAGCTTGCCGATCTCGATGACCGGGTAGTCCGCGTGCGGCCACACCTTGGTGAGGTCGAACGGGTTGAAGCGGTACGTCGCCGCCTCGGCCGCCGGCATGATCTGCACGCCCACGGTCCAGGTCGGGTACTCGCCGCGCTCGATGGCCTCGCGCAGGTCGCGCTGGTGGGAGTCGGGGTCCTCACCGGCGAGCCTGTTGGCCTCGGCCTGGGTGAGGTTCTTGATGCCCTGGTCGGTCTTGAAGTGGTACTTGACCCAGAAGACCTCGCCGGCCTCGTTGTTCCACTGGAACGTGTGCGAGCCGAAGCCGTCCATGTGGCGGTACGAGGCGGGGATGCCGCGGTCGCCGAAGAGCCAGGTCACCTGGTGGGTGCTCTCCGGGCTGAGGCCCCAGAAGTCCCAGACGTTGTCCGCCTCCTGCGAGCCCGTGTAGGGGTCCCGCTTCTGGGTGTGGATGAAGTCGGGGAACTTGATGGCGTCCCGGATGAAGAAGACCGGGGTGTTGTTGCCGACGAGGTCGTAGTTGCCCTCTTCGGTGTAGAACTTCAGCGCCCAGCCGCGCGGGTCGCGCACCGCGTCGGCCGCGCCGAGGTTGCCGGCCACGGTGGAGAAGCGCAGAAACGTCTCGGTCTGCTTGCCGACCTCGGAGAGGAACTTGGCCCGCGTCCACTGCGAGACGTCACGGGTGACGGTGAAGGTGCCGTAGGCGCCCGCACCGCGTGCGTGCACGACGCGCTCCGGGATCCGCTCGCGGTTGAAGTGGGCGAGCTTCTCCAGCAGCAGCTGGTCCTGCACCAGAACCGGACCGCCGGCGCCCGCGGTCTCGCTGTTCTGGTTGTCGGCGACCGGCGCCCCGGCCTCCGTGGTGAGCGGTCCCTGCGTCACGTGCGCCTCCTGCGTATTCAAAACCTGCGGGTCCTGTCCCTTGGCCAATGCCATACCTGATCCTACAATGGACTCTGTCTAAGTCAAGCAACCATCCAAAGTCACACCCGTTCGGGACTGGCTCCCCTGCCTGTTAGGCTGGTTTTCATGAGTGACCTGTTGGAACGACTGCGCGGACGCGGCTGGCGCATGACCGCACAGCGGCGCGTGGTGGCCGAGGTCCTCGACGGGGACCACGTCCACCTGACGGCGGACGAGGTGCACGCGCGCGCCGCGGACAAGCTGCCCGAGATCTCCCGGGCGACCGTCTACAACACCCTGGGCGAGCTGGTGAGCCTCGGCGAGATCCTCGAAGTCTCGACGGACCACCGCGCGAAGCGGTACGACCCGAACGCCCACCGCCCCCACCACCACCTGGTCTGCGCCCGCTGCGGCGCCATCCGTGACGTGCACCCCACGGGCAACCCCCTGACCAGCCTCCCCGACTCCGAGCGCTTCGGCTTCACGGTCGAGGGCGTCGAGGTCACGTACCGCGGCGTCTGCCCGAGCTGCGCGGCGGCCTAGCGCTTCTCCGTACGTCACCGAAGGCCCCGGCACCGGAAGGCGCCGGGGCCTTCGGCGTGCGGCGGCCACGCGGGGAGGAGGCGGTGAGCGGCGGCCACGGGAGACCCGGTTGTGCGCACGCACGCCGAAGGCCCGGAGTCCATTCGGACTCCGGGCCTTCGGTTTCAGTAGCGGGGACAGGATTTGAACCTGCGACCTCTGGGTTATGAGCCCAGCGAGCTACCGAGCTGCTCCACCCCGCGTCGGTGAACCCAACAGTACGTCAGGGCTACGACCAGCGCAAATCCGTTCCGCGACGGGGCGTGGGCGGCGACCGCGGAGCGGCTGCCCACGCCCCGTCGCGGCGGCGTGGCTGCCCCGTCATGGCGGCGTGGCTGCCCGGTCACGGCGGAGTGGCGGCCACGCCGCCGTCGGGTGGTCACGGCGGCGTCGCGTGGCTACGCGGTCAGTTCCTGCCGCAGCGCCTCGCGCAGGCGTCCCGCCCGCTCGGAGACCTCCGCGGGGCCCAGCTCGACCGCCCGCGTCGCCCACCGCTGCCCCTGCGCAAGCTGCCCGCGCCGGGCGTAGAGGAGGGCGAGCCGCAGGGCCGCCCTGCCGTGCCCCGCGTCGGCGGCCCGCGTCCACCACAGGGCGGCCTCGGGCTCACTCCCCTCGCGGGCGAGCAGCAGCCCGAGGTTGAACGCGCCGTTGCGGCTGCCGGCCTCCGCGGCCTTGCGGTACCAGCGCGCGGCCTCGACGACGTCACCCCGCCCGGCGGCCAGCATGCCGACCCGCACCTGGGCGCGGCGGTGCCCCTGCTCGGCGGCCCGCTCGTACCACTCCTCGCACTCCGTCTTCTCCGCCGCGGGCTCCCCGAGGGCGGGCGGCGCCGCCGCGGGGCGCCGCGCGTCGAGCAGTGTGCCGAGCCGGTACGCCGCCTCCGCGCTGCCGCCCCCGGCCGCGCAACGCAGATGCCGCTCGGCCTCCTGCTCGTCGCCCTCGCGCAGCCGGGC
>NZ_JAFEXF010000031.1 GCF_016905445.1 Streptomyces sp. G44 | reverse complement strand
CCCCACCCCTCACCGAACCCCCGGCCCGCACGCCCGCCCCGCACCCCCCCCGAACCGGCGACAGCGCAGGTGAGTTCGCCCACAACGGCCCACGACGGAGGAGCGACCAGCCGTTTCGCGCCTTACGCTCGACGGACCGCACACCCACCCCCCAGCTCTTTCGCCAGCGCGGAGGTTCCAGCTTCATGAAGCTCACCGTCGTCGGCTGCTCGGGGTCGTTTCCGTCAGCGGAGTCGGCCTGCTCGAGCTACCTCGTCGAGGCCGACGGCTTCCGGTTGCTGCTCGACATGGGCAATGGCGCCCTCGGCGAGTTGCAGCGCCACATCGGTCTGTACGACCTCGACGCGATCTTCCTCAGCCACTTGCACGCCGACCACTGCATCGACATGTGCGCGTACTTCGTGGCGCGCTACTACCGGCACGAGGGCGGCCGCTGCGCCCCCATCCCGGTCTACGGCCCCGAGGGCACCGAGCAGCGCCTCACCACCGCGTACGCCGACACGCCGTCCGCCTCCTCGATGAGCGAGGTCTTCGACTTCCACACGGTCAAGCCGGCGTCGTTCGAGATCGGCCCCTTCTCGGTGCGCACGGAGAAGGTGCGCCACCCCGTCGAGGCGTACGCCATCCGGGTCGAGCACGGCGGCAGGTCCCTCACGTACTCCGGCGACACCGGCAGCTGCGACAGCCTGGACGAACTCGCCGCGGGCACGGATCTCTTCCTGTGCGAGGCGGCGTTCACGCACGGCAAGGAGGACATCCCCGACCTGCACCTCAACGGCCGCGAGGCGGGCGAGTGCGCGCGGCGCGCGGGCGCGGGAAGGCTGCTGCTCACCCACATCCCGCCGTGGACGGACCCCCAGGTGAACCTCGCGGACGCGCGGGCGGTGTACGGGGGGCCGGCGGAGCTCGCGGCGCCCGGGGTGACGTACGAGGTCTGACGCCGGGCACGGCGAAGGCCCCGGAACCGAACCGGTTCCGGGGCCTTCGCCGTTCAGCTGGGCCGCAGGCTACTTCGCCTCGGCCTTCTGGAGCTCGGCGAGCTCCTCGTCGGACTCGCGCCCCGGCGTCGGGAGGTTGAACTTGGTGATCGCGAAGCGGAAGACCACGTAGTAGACGGCCGCGAAGCAGAGGCCGACCAGGGCCAGGCCCCACGGATTCTTCGCGATGCCGAGGTTCAGGAAGAAGTCGACCGCGCCCGCGGAGAAGCCGAAGCCGTCCTTCATGCCGAGCGCCCAGGTCAGTGCCATGGAGACACCGGTCAGCACCGCGTGGATCGCGTACAGCACCGGGGCGATGAACATGAAGGTGAACTCGATCGGCTCGGTCACACCGGTCACGAAGGCGGTGGCCGCGAGCGAGAACATCATGCCGCCGACGACCTTGCGGCGCTCGGGACGGGCACAGTGCACGATCGCGAGGCAGGCCGCGGGGAGGGCGAACATCATGATCGGGAAGAAGCCGGTCATGAACTGGCCCGCGGTCGGGTCGCCGTGCAGGAAGCGGGCGATGTCGCCGTGGTAGTCCGTGCCGCCGTCGTTGTACGTGCCCGCCTGGAACCACGGGAAGGAGTTCAGCAGGTGGTGCATGCCGATCGGGATCAGCGCGCGGTTGGCGACACCGAAGACACCGGCGCCGACGGCACCCGAACCGACCAGCCATTCACTGAAGTTGTGCAGACCGGTGCCGAGCACCGGCCAGATCAGACCGAAGACGATGCCCGCGACCAGACCCGCGAAGGCGGAGAGGATCGGCACCAGGCGGCGGCCACCGAAGAAGCCCGCCCAGTCGGGCAGCTTGGTCCGGTAGAACTTCTGGTACAGCAGGGCGACGATGATGCCCATGACGACGCCGCCGAGCACACCGGCGTTGACCGGCGCCTCGTTCATGACGATCTTGCCGTCGGCGACGGCGGCGACCTTCGGCAGGTTCTTGTCCGTGAAGGTGGCGAGCACCTTCTGGAAGACCAGGTAGCCGGTCACCGCCGCGAGGGCCGTCGAACCGTCCGACTTCTTGGCGAAGCCGATCGCGATGCCGACGCAGAACAGCAGCGCCATGTTGTCGAGCAGGGCGCCACCGCCCGCCGCCATGTAGCCCGCGAGCTTGTTGATGAAGGTCGGGAAGGACTCCCGGCCCAGCATGTCGTCCTGGCCGAAACGGACCAGGAGGGCTGCGGCGGGCAGCACGGCGACCGGCAGCATGAGGCTGCGGCCGATGCGCTGCATGACAGCCATCGCGCCGGAGCCCTTCTTCTTGGCCGCGGGGGCGGCACTGGCCGTGGACACAACTTCCTCCAGTGGGCAAGGCGCCGCCTGGGGACACGGAAGTGGGGGACGGCGGCGTCTCCGGGGGACGCGGCGAGAAGGCCGCGTGGTCTACACCATTAGTGGTGTAGACCTGTTGTAGCACGGTGAAGGTGGCGTAAGGAACCTGTCATTCCTGTGGGCTGGGCCATATCCGGAAAAGGCAGACCAAAGACCCCCGGACCCGAGGTCCGAGGGCCTTGTGGAGAGCCGGGAGAAGCGCCCGGGCGGCCCGGTCAGGCCTTCGTCTGCTCCTGGTCCAACGCCTCCGCCTCCTCCTCCGGTTCACGCCCCGGCGTCGCCAGATCGAACCGCACGATCACGAAGCGGAATACGAAGTAGTACACGATCCCGAAGCCCAGACCGATCAGCAGGATCAGCCACGGCTTGGTCGCCAGACTCCAGTTGATGACGTAGTCGATCAGCCCCGCCGAGAAGCTGAACCCGTCCTTCACTCCCAGCGCCCACGTCACCGCCATCGACACACCCGTGAGCACCGCGTGCAGCGCGTACAGCAGCGGGGCGATGAACAGGAACGAGTACTCGATCGGCTCGGTGATGCCCGTGACGAACGACGTCAGGCCGACCGACAGCATCATGCCGCCGACCACCTTGCGCCGCTCCGGCCGCGCGCAGTGCGTGATCGCGAGGGCCGCCGCGGGCAGCGCGAACATCATGATCGGGAAGAACCCCGAGGTGAACTGGCCCGCCGACGGGTCACCCGCCAGGAACCGGTTGATGTCGCCGTGCACCATCGTGCCGTCCGGCTTCGTGTAGTCGCCGAACTGGAACCACACGAAGGTGTTCAGGAACTGGTGCAGGCCCACCGTGAGCAGCGCCCGGTTGGCGACGCCGAAGATGCCCGAGCCCAGCCAGCCCAGATCCACCAGCCACTTCGAGAAGTTGGTCAGCGCGTCACCGATCGGCGGCCAGATCCACACGCACAGCCCCGCGAAGACCAGCCCCACGAACGCCATGATGATCGGCACCAGCCGGCGGCCGTTGAAGAAGCCGAGCCAGTCGACCAGCTTCACGCGGTGGTAGCGCTGCCAGAACCAGGCCGCCAGCAGACCCATCACGATGCCGCCGAAGACCCCCGGGTTCTGGTACGCCGCCTGCGCCACCGTCCCGTCCTCCGCGACGCAGACGCCGCCCCACATCCCGGCGGCCGAGAAGGTGGTGTCGCTCGGGCAGTCGTCGGGGAAGGCGCGGAGCACCGCGTAGTAGACGAGGAAGCCCGCGACCGCCGCGAGCGCCGTGGACCCGTCCGACTTCTTCGCCATGCCGATCGCGACACCGATGCAGAACAGCAGCGGCAGCCCGAGCGAGGAGTCGAGCAGGGAGCCGCCGGCCGCCGCGAAGACCTTGGCCACGTTCGTCCAGCCGAGCCCGTCGTCGCCGAAGACGTCCGGCTGGCCGAGGCGGTTGAGGATGCCGGCGGCCGGCAGCACCGCGATGGGCAGCTGGAGGCTGCGGCCCATCTTCTGCAAGCCCTGGAACAGGCCGTTCCACCACTTCTTCCGCGGCTTCTTCCGCGGGGCCGCGGCAGCGTCGGAACTCATCGGCGTCCTCCCGGGACAGGCCTGGTTTGGCGGTCGCCCTAAACTGGTGTAGACCAGTTGGAACGGGTGGGGCGCCGCCTCGACGCGATCCGGCACGAGGCGACGACACCTTGATCGTCATCATTGAGTACGTGCGCTCCGACCGCCCGCGAAGATGGTCCAACCGTGCGTTAACGTGACACGGCGGACCTACGGCGTGCTGAGGCCGCGTCCTTTGGAACCAGGGAGAAACACATGGCCAGCAAGGCTGAGAAGATCGTCGCCGGGCTCGGCGGCATCGACAACATCGAAGAGGTCGAGGGCTGCATCACCCGGCTGCGCACCGAGGTCCACGACCCGGACCTCGTCGACGACGCCGCGCTGAAGGCCGCCGGCGCCCACGGCGTCGTCAAGATGGGCACCGCGATCCAGGTCGTCATCGGCACCGACGCCGACCCGATCGCCGCGGACATCGAAGACATGATGTGAGTCCCTGAACCTCACGGTTCACGGCTCCACGGAAGAGGGCCCTCCCCGCCGACCAGGGAGGGCCCTCACCCATGTCCCGATAGGCTCAGCCCATGTCCTCTACGCTCTCGCCCCGCATCGACGGCCGCACCCCCGAACAGCTCCGCCCCGTCACCATCGAACGCGGCTGGAGCAAGCACGCCGAGGGCTCCGTCCTCATCTCCTTCGGCGACACCAAGGTCTTCTGCACCGCCTCCGTCACCGAAGGCGTCCCGCGCTGGCGCAAGGGCAGCGGCGAGGGGTGGGTCACCGCCGAGTACTCGATGCTGCCCCGCTCCACCAACACCCGCGGCGACCGCGAAGCCGTCCGCGGCAAGATCGGCGGCCGCACCCACGAGATCTCCCGCCTCATCGGCCGCAGCCTGCGCGCCGTCATCGACTACAAGTCCCTCGGCGAGAACACCATCGTCCTCGACTGCGACGTCCTCCAGGCCGACGGCGGCACCCGCACGGCCGCCATCACCGGCGCCTACGTCGCCCTCGCCGACGCCGTCGCCTGGGCCCAGGCCAAGAAGCTCGTCAAGGCCGGCCGCAAGCCCCTCACCGACACCGTCTCGGCCGTCTCCGTCGGCATCGTCGGCGGCGTCCCCCTCCTCGACCTCTGCTACGAGGAGGACGTCAGGGCCGAGACCGACATGAACGTCGTCTGCACCGGCGACGGCCGCTTCGTCGAGGTCCAGGGCACCGCCGAGGCCGAGCCCTTCGACCGCAAGGAGCTCAACGCCCTCCTCGACCTCGCCGTCGGCGGCTGCGAGGACCTCGCCGCCCTCCAGCGCGAGGCACTCGAAGCGACGCGCTGACCGGGGCGCGGCGGCGAGTCGCGTCACACAGGCAACCAACGGCCCCCTCACGGGCGTTGTTACAAGTAGTCACGAGTACGGGCGCACGGGAGGGACCGCGCGCCCGTACGCCCACGGGGAGGGACCCAACCATGGCCGCGCGCCACCGTCGTATCGCCACCGCTGTCGCCACAGCCCTGATCGCCGTACCGGCCGCCGCCGGCCTCGTCGGCTGCGACGCCGTCAGCAAGGCCCTGGACTGCGTCCAGACCGCGGACACCATCGCCGACAGCGTCACCGACCTGCAACAGGCCGTCGAGAACGCCGCCGACAACCCCGCCGAGGCCGACCGGGCCCTCGACGACATCGGCAAGAACCTCGACAAGATCAGCGACAAGACCGACGACACCGACGTGAACAAGGCGGTCGACGACCTCGACAAGGCCGTCGGCAACGTCCGCGAGGCCATCAGGAACGGCGACAACACCCCCGACGTCGGCCCCGTCACCGACGCGGCGGGTGAACTGACGAAGGTCTGCACGCCGTAGCGGACCCGTCGTATCCCCCGGACACTTCCCTGGATACTGGGGGCATGACCCGCCTCATCCTCGCCACCCGCAACAACGGCAAGATCACGGAACTGCGGGCGATCCTCGCCGACGCAGGCCTCACCCATGAGCTCGTCGGCGCGGACGCCTACCCCGAGATCCCCGACGTCAAGGAAACCGGCGTCACCTTCGCCGAGAACGCCCTGCTCAAGGCGCACGCCCTGGCCCAGGCGACCGGGCTGCCCGCCGTCGCCGACGACTCCGGGCTGTGCGTCGACGTCCTCGGCGGAGCCCCCGGCATCTTCTCCGCCCGCTGGGCCGGCCGCCACGGCGACGACACCGCGAACCTGGAACTGCTGCTGGCCCAGCTGTCCGACATCTCCGCGGAACACCGCGCCGCCCACTTCGCCTGCGCGGCGGCCCTGGCGCTGCCGGACGGCACGGAGCGGGTGGTCGAGGGCCGCCTGCGAGGCGTCCTGCGGACTGCCCCCGCGGGCTCCGGCGGCTTCGGCTACGACCCGATCCTCCAGCCGGAGGGCGAGACGCGCACGTGCGCGGAGCTGACGGCAGAGGAGAAGAACGCGATCAGCCATCGCGGGGAGGCGTTCCGGGGGTTGGTGCCGGTGGTGCGGGAGTTGTTGGGCTGAGCCATGGCGAAGGGGCCGTCCGAAGCGGACGGCCCCTTCGCGATGTGCGGCCGATGGGAGTCGAACCCACATGGGCAAATGCCCCGAGGCACCTAAAACCTCTGCTTATACCATTCAGCAACGGCCGCGTACCTGCCCATGGTACCGAGGTCCTCGTGCTGCACTACGGGCGGCGCCGGTTCCCGCCCCTGCACCACGTGTCGGTGATCGCATGACAGTTGGGGCACAACAGCCGCAAATTCTCGCGCCGGTCGTCGCTCCAGTCGCCGTTGACGTGGTCGACCTCCAACGTCATGGGCCGTCCGTTCCATTCGGGCGGGGTCCCGCACTCGTCGCAGAGTTCGCGGACGCCGATCTCGCGGAGGGCTCGACGCAACAGGGCGGTCCTGGTGCGATGCGCCCCGTCGTGCTTGACGAGTACATCCGCAGCTTTTTTCACGCGTGTTGGCCCCGGCCTGCCTCGCTGGTGGGCCTGGCCGAGGAAGTGAGACGTATCGAGCCCGTCCTCCTTGGCCCACCTCGGCAGCAATGCGCGTAATCGACTGTTCTCCGGCATGCTTAAAGCGCGCAGTGCTTCGGCAATCGACGAGCTCTGGGCAACCGCCTGCCGGAGTTCGTCCGATGGGGGCTTCGAGCATGGGCCGCCTCGGAGGCGTCGTGGCATGTGGGAGACATCGATGTGGAAGTCGTCGAAGCGTTTGAACAGGTGACGACGCAGACCCCGGTATGGGCGTGCTCCTACGAAGGTGATGACTTCGTCCATGCTTGAGCAGTTCTTCGCGGCCGCGGTCAGGAGCTCCCGCGTGTAGTGGACAGGCTCGCTCATGGTCGGCGGCCCTTGCCGCGGCCGCGGTACGTGTCAGTTGTCGAGTGGCAGTTGGGGCACAGGAGCCGCAGGTTCTCGATCTTGTTGTTGCGCCAGTTGCCGTCGATGTGATCGACCTCCAGTGGCAGGGGATGCCCTCGCCACAACGGTTCCGTCCCGCACATCGCACACCGCTCCGCGACGCCGAGTTCGGCCATGGCCTGTCGTAGTCGGTCGCTCTGGATGCGCTGGGCGCCGGTCGGTTCTTGCTCCACGAGGAGCTGCTCGGGTGTGCGGCGCTGCTTGGGGATGCCACGCCGGGACGGCTGCTGGAAGTGTGCCGTATCGATTCCGTACGCTTTGATGCGACGGCTGATGTGCGTGTGGTGACCGCCCACGACCTCGATTCCCAAGTACCGGAGCACGTCGTTCACGCTGGTCGACGCGGCGACCGCCGGCTCCAGGAGCTCCTTGGTCCACCGAGTCCCGTCCCGCTGGAAATGTGACGTATCGACTCCCAGCCTCCGCATCCGTTCACGGACGTACCTCCGCGTCGGGCTCCTCGGATTCACCCCCAACTTTCCCAGTGCCTCGGACAACGTCCGCGACGACTTCGCCGCCGCCTCCAGGCGTTCCCTGCTGTACGGACTGACTGGCATCTTCCCCTCCGCATCCGGCCGCACGTTCGCAGCCCCGTACGGAGTAACGAACCGGAAATCGGGCCGTCACGCCCGGAATGCGGAATGGCCTGCCCCACTTGGCGGTGGGGCAGGCCATTTCCGGAGAGGGAGGGAGGGGCGGTCAGAACCTCGGGGCCGTTGTCTGGGCCTCCACCAGTTCCGCCGCCTCCTCCTTCGTCTCCACCGACGGCGGGGAACCCGCCAGCGGCTGCTGTGCCGTCTCCTTCATGCAGAGCACCGCGATGACGCCGACGACCGCCGCCGCCATCGAGTAGTACGCCGGGACCATGTCCGTGCCCGTGACGCTGATCAGGGACGTGATGACGAGGGGCGCGGTGCCGCCGAAGAGGGACGTGGAGACGTTGTAGCCCACGGAGAGCGAGCCGTAGCGGACCGACGTGGGGAAGAGGGCCGGGAGCGTCGCCGACATCGTGCCGAGGAGGCAGACCAGGGAGAGGCCGAGCAGGAGCATGCCGGCGGCGACCGCGAGCAGGCTGCCCTGCTTGATGAGGAGGAAGGCCGGCAGCGAGAGGAACAGGAAGCCCAGCATGCCCGTCATCAGCAGCGGCTTGCGGCCGAAGCGGTCGGAGAGCTTGCCGACCTGGCTGATGATCAGCATCAGGACGATCATCGTGCCGATGAGCAGCAGCAGCCCGTGGGAGTCGTCGTAGCCGAGTTCGTCGGAGAGGTACGTCGGCATGTACGACAGCAGCATGTAGTCGGTGACGTTGTACGCGCCGACCAGGGCGATGCACAGGATCAGCATGGGCCAGTGCCGGCGGAAGATCTTCGCCAGGTCGCCCTTGGCGGTGGTCTCCACCGCGGAGGCGCCCTCGGAGGCCGCGTGGTAGGTGGCGTCCTCCATCTTCTGGAAGGCGGGGGTCTCGTCGAGCTTGAGGCGGAGGTAGAGGCCGACGAGGCCCAGCGGGCCGGCTATCAGGAACGGCACGCGCCAGCCCCAGGACTCCATGGTGTCCGCGCCGAGCGTGGTGTTGAGGATGAGGACGAGACCGGCCGCGCCCGTGTAGCCGGCCAGGGTGCCGACCTCCAGGAAGCTGCCGAAGTAGCCGCGGCGCTTGTCGGGGGCGTACTCCGCGATGAAGGTGGACGCGCCGCCGTACTCACCGCCGGTGGAGAAGCCCTGGACCAGGCGGAAGAAGATCAGGAGGGCCGGGGCCCAGAAGCCGATCGTGGCGTAGGACGGGATGAGGCCGATGGCGAGCGTGCCGACCGCCATCATGATCATCGTCAGCGCGAGGACCTTCTTGCGGCCGATCTTGTCGCCCATCGGGCCGAACACCATGCCGCCGACGGGGCGGACGAGGAAGGAGACCGCGAAGGTGGCGAAGGAGGAGATCAGCTGGACGGTGTCGTTCCCGGAAGGGAAGAAGACGTGGCCGATGGTGACGGCCAGGTAGCTGTAGATGCCGAAGTCGAACCATTCCATGGCGTTGCCGAGCGAGGCCGCCTTGACCGCCCGCTTGACCGCCGCCTCGTCGGTGACCGTGATGTCGGTGCGGCGCAGCGGCGGGTTCTTGCGGCGGTCGACCGCCCGGAACAGGGTGCGGTGGCGTCTGATGGCCTCGGTGTCGGCCGCGGCGGTATCGGCCGCGGTGTCGTCGTGGGCCGCCATGGAGTGGTTCCTTTCGTTCTTCGGACGTGCTCCCCCGGAGGTCCGGAGTGCGACAGGCCCCCGGATTCCCCTCCCGCTCGCTTGCTCGGACATCGCCGACGCAAACAGAAGGCCCCCGTGAGGGGGCCTTCGTCACAGTGGGCGGGTGCGGGGGAGCGGTCCGCTCAGACGCCCAGGTCCCTGATGATCTTGGCCACGTGGCCGGTCGCCTTCACGTTGTAGAAGGCGTGCTCGACCTTGCCCTCCTCGTCGACCACGACGGTCGAGCGGATGACGCCGGTCACCGTCTTGCCGTAGAGCTTCTTCTCGCCGAAGGCGCCGTAGGCCGCCAGGGTCTCCTTGGCGGGGTCGCCGACCAGCGTGACCTTGAGGTTCTCCTGCTCGCGGAACTTCGCGAGCTTCTCCGGCTTGTCCGGCGACACGCCGATGACGTCGTAACCGGCCGCCGCGAGGACGTCGAGGTTGTCGGTGAAGTCGCAGGCCTGCTTGGTGCAGCCGGGGGTGAGGGCGGCCGGGTAGAAGTAGACGATGACCTTGCGGCCCTTGTGGTCGGCCAGCGAGACGTCCTTGCCGTCGGCGTCGGGCAGGGTGAAGGCGGGGGCGGTGTCGCCGGGCTGAAGTCGCTCGCTCATCTTCGGTCTCCTCGCGGTGGGCTTGCGCAAAAGGTGTGGTGACGGAGTCGAGCGTAATAGGGGTGCCGTGGGGTGCGGCGCGCGTGAAGCTGACAGACTGTGGTCACAGATCACGTCCACACAATCGATACGACCTGGAGGCAGCGCGGTGTCGGATGCCAGGACCCCTGCGCAGATCGAGGCGGACATCAAGCGCCGGCGCGACCAGCTGGCCGAGACCCTCGACGAGATCGGGGTGCGCGTCCACCCGAAGACGATCGTCGGGGACGCGAAGGCGAAGGTCGTCTCCAGCGTGGACAACTCGCTGGGCCGGGCCTATGTCGGGGCGAACCGATTCGTCTCGGAGGTGAGGGGCCGGTTCGTCGCGGAGGACGGTTCGCCCCGTGTCGAGCGGATCGTCCCGGTGGCGCTGGTGGCCGTGGGGGTCGTCGGGCTGCTCGTGGTGAGTTCGCGGCGGCGCAGCGGCTGACCCGTGGCCGCGTACGGCCGACCCGGAGGGCCCGATACCGCGCCGGGCCAGGTAGGTTCGTCGGCGTGAGCGAGAAGACCCACCACGACGACAAGCTGCCCATCCGGATGCTGCACGACCGTGTGCTCGTGCGGCAGGACACTAGTGAGGGTGAGCGGCGCTCCGGCGGCGGCATCCTGATCCCTGCGACCGCGGCCGTGGGCCGCAGGCTCGGCTGGGCCGAGGTGGTCGCCGTCGGGCAGAACGTCCGTGCGGTGGAGCCGGGCGACCGGGTGCTGTACGACCCCGAGGACCGCGCCGAGGTCGAGGT
This sequence comes from Streptomyces sp. G44, assembly GCF_016905445.1. GTDB lineage: Bacteria > Actinomycetota > Actinomycetes > Streptomycetales > Streptomycetaceae > Streptomyces. The sequence continues at coordinate 36,484 of NZ_JAFEXF010000031.1, read as the reverse complement.
GCGGGGCGTGGCGTACGTCCTGATGCGCGAGCGTGATCTGCACGCCGTGGCCGCCGACCGGTTCGAGGGCTCCGAGGACACGACGGGCCTGTACCTGTAGGTTGCGGGGCCCCCGGCCGCGCAGACCGTCGTAAGGGGCTGGTGACCACTGTCACCAGCCCCTTACGTGTGCCTTTGCTACGGTGGAACGACCCCGACGAGACGCGCCGTACCGGGTTTCCGCAAAGACGACGCACCCCCATCAGGTGACACGCGCTCGGCGCGTGTCCTACGCGTCGGAGGTGCCGTCATGGCCTGGGTTCTGTTGATCGTCGCCGGTCTGCTCGAAGTGGGCTGGTCGATCGGGATGAAGTACACGGACGGTTTCACCCGGCTGTGGCCGAGCGTGTTCACGGGCGCGGGCATCGTCGCGAGCATGCTGCTCCTGTCCTACGCCGCCAGATCGCTGCCCATCGGTACCGCGTACGGCGTATGGGTGGGCATCGGCGCCGCGGGCGCGGCGGTGCTCGGCATGGTGATCCTGGGTGAGCCGGTCACCGCCGCGCGGATCTTCTTCGTCTGCCTGCTGCTGGTGGCCGTGGTCGGCCTGAAGGCGACCTCGGGGCACTGACCGGCGCGGCAGGCGGGCGCTAGCCGTCCGTCAGGCCGATCGCGCCGTCCGTCGTGCCGCCGTCGTCGGTGGCGCCTCCCGCGTCGGTGCCGCCGTCGGTGGGGCCGCCAGGGGTGCCGCCGTCGGCCGTTCCGCCGTCGGTGGTGCCGCCGTCCGTGGTGGCGCCGCCGTCGGTCTGGTCACCCGTCTGGCCGCCGTTCGGGCCGCCGGTGTCCGCGCCGCCGTCGGTGGTGGGGCCGCCGGTGCCGGTGCCGCCGTCCGTGGTGGTGCCACCGTCGGTGGGACCGCCGTCCGTCGTGCCGCCGTCGGTGGGGCCGCCGCCGTCGGTGGGCCTGCCGGTCTCCGGCTGTTGGGTGCCGCCGGTGGTGGTCGGGTCGGGCCGTACGGGGACGTCCGCGCCCTGCTCCAGCTCCAGATCGAAGTCCTTGACGGGCTTGCCTTCCAGGGCGGCCTTGGTGAACTGCGCCCAGATGCGGGCCGGGTAGCCGCCGCCGTTGATGCGGGCCTCGCCGAGCGCGCCGTACAGCGGGGTGTGCGCGCCGGTGTCCGGGTCCTGGCCCATCACGGCGACCACGGTGGCGAGGTCGGGGGTGTAGCCGGCGAACCAGGCCGCCGTGTCGTTCTCGGCGGTGCCGGTCTTGCCCGCGGCGGGCCGTCCCGCGCCCTGGGCGGCGGTGCCGGTGCCGCCCTGGACGACGCTCCGGAGGATGGACGTGGTCGTGTCGGCGGCCTCGCGGGTGACGGCCTGCTTGGTGTCCTGCTCCGGCAGCTCGATCTCCTCGCCGCCCTTGGTGATCTTCTCGACGAGCGTGTACCTGCCGTGCTCGCCGTGGTTGGCCAGGGTCGCGTACGCCTCGGTCATGTCCAGGACGCTGGCGGTGGAGGGGCCGAGCGCGATGGAGGGGGAGGCGGTGAGGTCGGGGGTGGTCTTCGGGACGCCGAGGGCGATCGCGGTGTCCTTGACCTTGTCGGAGCCGACGTCGACGGCCAGCTGCGCGTAGACCGAGTTCACGGACTTGTCGGTGGCCTCGCGGACGGTGATGTCGCCGTAGTTGACCTGGTCCTCGTTCTCGGGGGCGTACGCGCCGCCGCTCCAGCCCTGCACGGGGCGCTTGTTGGTGCCGTCGTACACGGTGTTCGGGGTGATGGGGCGGCCGTCCTGGGTGACCGAGCCGTTCTCCACCGCCGAGGTGAACACGAACGGCTTGAAGGTGGAGCCGACCTGGTAGTCGCGGCGCGTCGCGTTGTTGACGTACTGCTTGGTGTAGTCGATGCCGCCGTACATCGCGACGACCTTGCCGGTGGCCGGGTCGATGGAGGCGCCACCCGCGCGGACGTTGCGGTCGACCTTGCGGGCGTCCTTGTCGATCTTCGACATCACCTGGTCGTCGACGGCCTTCTTGAAGGCGTCCTGGCGGTCCTTCTGGAGCGTCGTGGTGATGCGGTAGCCGCCCTTGGCGAGGGTCTCCTCGTCGATGATCTTGTTGGCGGTGAGGTAGTCCTCGACGGCCTTGACGACATAGCCGCGCTGCCCCGACAGGCCCGCCGCGCCCTTGGCCTCGTCGGGCATCGGGAACTTCGCCTTCGCCCGGTCCGCCTTGCCGAGCCAGCCCTCCTTGACCATGCCGTCCAGGACGTAGTTCCAGCGGCCCGCCGCGCGCTGCTTGTTCTCGGGGTGCGTGGCGACGTCGTAGGCGTTGGGGGAGTTGAGCAGCGTCGCGAGGTAGGCGCCCTCGGCGGTGGAGAGCTCCCGGACGTTCTTGCCGTAGTACGCCTGGGCGGCGGCCTGCACGCCGTACGCGTTGCGGCCGAAGTAGCTGGTGTTGAGGTAGCCGGAGAGGATGTCGTCCTTGCTCACCTCGCGGTCCAGCTTGATGGAGATGAAGAACTCCTTCACCTTGCGGCTGACCGTCTGCTCCTGGCCCAGGTAGTAGTTCTTCACGTACTGCTGGGTGATGGTGGAGCCGGACTGCTTGCCCTTGCCGGTGACGGTGTTCCAGGCCGCGCGGACCATCGCCTTCGGGTCGACGGCGGACTCGCTGTGGAAGTCGCGGTCCTCGGCGGCGAGGACGGCGCGCTGGACGTGCAGCGGGACCTCCTTGAGCGGGACGTTCTCGCGGTTGACCTTTCCGTCACGGGCGATCTCGGTCCCGTCGGCGTACAGGTAGACGTTGCTCTGCTTGGTCGCCGCGGCGTTGGCCGGGGGGATGTCCACCAGGAAGTAGCCGGTCAGGAAGGCGCCCACGCAGAGCAGGGCCAGCAGCAGGAAGCCGCCGAGGACCATGCGCCAGGTCGGGAAGATCCGCCGCCAGCCCTTGCGCCTGGGCCGCTTCGCCTTCTTCGCCTGGCCGGTCTCGGTGGCCTCGCCGCCCTGTCCGGCTGGACCTTGCTGCTGCGGCTCGTCGCTCATGTGTCGCGGAACTCCCGGTTAGCGTCGTACGTCGAGTACGCCTCGTCACCCCCATTGCACACTGTCGCCACAGGAGTGGACACCAGGCACGCGCCCGCACGGGGAAAATGCCTGGCGCATGCGATCCCGGTCACAGTACGATCCTGCGCTTTGGCCCGATTCGGGACGAGGCTCACTGTGAAAGGGATGCACGTGCGCGCAGGACGGTTCCGTCTGTACGCCGCCGTCGCCGGGGGAGGGTTCCGCAGATACGCCACCTACCGCGTCGCGACCGCCGCGGGGGTGTTCACCAACACCGTCTTCGGATTCGTCCTCGCCTACACCTACCTCGCGCTCTGGGACGAGCGCCCCGGCCTCGGCGGGTACGACCAGGCGCAGGCCGTCACCTTCGTCTGGCTCGGTCAGGCCCTGCTCACCGTCATGGCGCTGATGGGCGGCGGCTTCGAGGGCGAGCTGATCGAGCGGATCCGCACCGGCGACATCGCCGTCGACCTCTACCGGCCCGCCGACCTCCAGGCCTGGTGGCTGGCGAGCGACCTGGGCCGCGCCCTGTTCCAGCTCCTCGGGCGCGGCGTCCTGCCGATGGCGGCCGGCGCGCTCGTCTTCGACCTGGCGCTGCCCGCCGACCCGCTGCGCTGGCTCGCGTTCCTCATGGCCGTCGTGCTCGGCGTCCTCGTCAGCTTCGCGCTGCGCTTCCTGGTGGCCCTCTCCGCGTTCTGGACCATCGACGGCGCGGGCGTCAGCCAGGTGGCGATGCTCGCGGGCACCTTCTTCTCCGGGATGCTCCTGCCGCTGAACGTCTTCCCCGGGGCGCTCGGCGAGATCGCCCGCGCCCTGCCCTGGTCGGCGCTGCTCCAGGTTCCCGCCGACGTGTTCCTCGGCCGGCACACGGGCTGGGACCTGATCGGCCGGTACGCCTTCCAGCTCGGCTGGGCCGCGGCGCTGCTGAGCGCCGGGCGGCTCCTCCAGGCCGTGGCGACCCGCCGGGTGGTGGTCCAGGGTGGCTGACGTGCCACGGACGCGGTCCGACCCGGCGGGGGCGCGCGGTGGCCTCGCCCGGATCCGCTCCCGGCAGGCGCACGTGCGCGACGGACTGCGCGCCTACCGGCTGATCTCCGCCATGTGGATCCGCTCCCTCATGGCCTACCGCCTGTCCTTCGTGATGACGGCGTTCGGCAACTTCGCGGTGACCGCCTTCGACTTCGCGGCGATCCTGCTGATGTTCTCCCAGGTGGACCGGCTCGGCGGCTACTCACTGCCGGAGATCGCCTTCCTGTACGGCACCTCGTGCACCGCCTTCGGCCTCGCGGACCTCTCGCTGGGCTCCATGGAGCGCCTCGGCAAGCGGGTGCGCGACGGCACCCTCGACACGCTCCTGGTGCGGCCCGCCCCGGTCATCGCCCAGGTCGCCGCCGACCGCTTCGGGCTGCACCGGATCGGCCGGGTGACACAGGGCGCGCTCGTCCTCACGTACGCGCTGGCGGTCCTGGACATCGACTGGAGCGCGGTGAAGGTCCTGCTGGTGCCGGTGATGCTGCTCAGCGGGGCGGGCATCTTCGGGGCGCTGTTCGTGGCGGGCGCGGCCTTCCAGTTCGCGGCGCGGGACGCGGCCCAGGTGCAGAACGCCTTCACCTACGGCGGCACCACGCTGCTCCAGTACCCGCCGACCGTCTTCGCCAAGGAGCTGGTGCGCGGCGTCACCTTCGTCCTGCCGCTCGCCTTCGTGAACTGGCTGCCCGCCCTGTACGTCCTCGGGCGGCCCTACCCGGTCGGCCTGCCCGTGTGGACGGCGTTCACGCCGCCGCTGGTCGCCGCGGGATGCCTCGCCCTCGCCGGGCTCGCCTGGCGCACGGGCCTTCGTTCGTACCGCAGCACAGGGAGCTGACGCCTCATGGAACCCGACCTCATCGAGCTGGACGGCGTCGAGAAGGTCTTCGACGTGCGCAGGAAGACCGGGTTCCTGCGGCGCGAGCGGCACGAGGTGCGGGCGGTCGACGGGATCTCCTTCACCGTGCCGCGCGGCGAGATGGTCGGCTACATCGGGCCGAACGGCGCCGGCAAGTCGACGACGATCAAGATGCTGACGGGCATCCTGACCCCGAGCGGCGGGCGGCTGCGGGTCGCCGGCATCGACCCCTCGCGCGAGCGCACCCGCCTCGCCCGGCGCATCGGCGTCGTCTTCGGCCAGCGCACCACCCTCTGGTGGGACCTGCCGCTCATCGACTCGTACCGCCTGATGCACCGCATGTACCGCATCCCCGACGCCCGCTACCGCCACAACCTCGACCGCTGCGTGGAACTCCTCGAACTGGGCGCCCTGTTGGACGTGCCCGTGCGCCAGCTCTCGCTCGGCCAGCGAATGCGCGGCGACATCGCGGCGGCCCTCCTGCACGACCCCGAGGTGCTCTACCTGGACGAGCCGACGATCGGCCTGGACGTCATCAGCAAGGCGAAGGTGCGGGAGTTCCTGCGCGACCTGAACGCGCGGTCCGGCATGACGGTCCTGCTGACCACCCACGACCTCACCGACATCGAACAGCTCTGCAAGCGCGTGATGGTCATCGACCAAGGGCGCCTCATGTACGACGGTCCGCTCGCCGGCCTCCACGAGGTGGGCGAGAGCGAGCGCACCCTCGTCGTGGACCTGGAACGCGAACTGCCGCCCCTCGAGGTCGAGTCCGCGCGGGTGGTGAAGGTCGAGGGGCCGCGCCAGTGGCTCGCCTTCCCGGCGGCGGAGTCGGCGGCTCCCCTTGTCGCGCGGATCGCGGACCGGTACCCGTTGGCCGACCTGTCGGTCAGGGAGCCGGACATCGAGGCGGTCATCGCCAAGATGTACGCGGAGAAGGCGACCTCGTAGGCTGCCCCTCATGAGTGACGCTGCACCCTCCGGGGGAACCCCTCACGGGCCTGACGGGGCCGCACTGCCCGACCTGCGGGCCTCCGACGCCGACCGCGAACGGGTCGCCGAAGTGCTGCGGGACGCCATGGCCGAGGGCCGCCTCGACATGTCGGAGTTCGAGGAGCGCCTCGACGCCACGTACAAGGCCCGCACCTACGGCGAGCTGGAGCCGATCACCCGCGACCTGCCGGCGCACGGAGCCGCCAAGGTGTCCATGGTGAAGCGGCCCGTGAGCGACGATCCGGCCGCCATCGACTGGGCGGCGCGGATGGTGGACGCCGAACCGTCGTCGTCCGGCGGCTTCGCCTTCTGGAGCGGGTTCAGCCGCAAGGGCGGCTGGGTCGTCGGGCGGCAGTTCACCGCCTTCGCGATGTGGGGCGGCGGCGAGATCGACCTGCGCGAGGCGTACTTCACCGGGCGCGACGTGGAGATCCGCTGCTTCACCGTCATGGGCGGACTCCAGGTCATCGTGCCGCCCGAGATGAACGTGGTGGTGCGCGGCCTGGGGATCATGGGCGGCTTCGACGACAAGGCGACCGGCGTCGGCACCCCAGGCTCACCCCGCGTGGTCGTCACCGGCTTCGCCCTGATGGGCGGCGTCGGCGTCGAACGCAAGGTGCGCAGGGCCGAGAAGCTGCGGCTCAAGGAGGAGCGGCGGCGCGAGAAGCTGGAGCGCCGCGAGGCGCGCCGTGCGGCGAACTGGGAACGGGCCGAACAGCACCGCCTCAAGCACGAGGAGCGGCACGAGCTGCACATGCGCGAGCGCGGGAAGCGGCGTGAGGGGCGGGGGCCGACTGGTTCGCAGGATGTGCCGCAGGACAGTCCTGGGGATTCGCAGTAGGGGGTCTTGAGTGCCTGGAGTCGGGCGTCCGCGGGCCGTTCGGGGCTGGTCGCGCAGTTCCCCGCGCCCCTGACGGGGCGCGGCTGAGGGGGTTGGGGGCAGCGGCCGAGGGCCCGTCAGAGCCGCGCCGCCGCCGAGCCCTTGAGGTGCGAGAGGTTGAACGTCTCCGCCATCTTGCGGTAGCCCGCGTCCGACGGGTGCAGGTGGTCGCCCGAGTCGTACTGCTCGCGCAGCGTGCGCGGGTCGTACGGGTCGCGCAGGGCGCGGTCGAAGTCGACGAACTCGTCGAAGACCTGGCCCGAGCGGATCTGTTCGTTCACCGACTGGCGGACCGCTTCGAGCGCGGGCTCGTACCCGCGGTGGCCGCCGAACGGCATCAGCGTCGCGCCGACGACCCGCAGACCGCGCGTGTGCGCCTGCCGGGTCAGCTCGCGCAGGCCCTCGACGATACGGTCCGGGTCGTTCTGGTGCGGGTTGCGCAGGATGTCGTTGACGCCGAGGGCGATGACCACGGCCTTGACGCCCGTGCGGTCGAGCACGTCGCGGTCGAAGCGGGAGAGGCCGGACGGGTTGACGGCGGGCCGCCCGCGACCGTCGGACAGGATGCGGTTGCCGCTGATGCCCTGGTTGACGACGCCGTAGCGGGGCGCGCCCGCCTCGGTGCGCAGCCGGTCGGACAGGACGTCGGTCCAGCGGCGGTTGGCCCCCATCGTGGAGGTGATGCCGTCGGTGATGGAGTCGCCGAAGACGACGACGGTGCCGTCCGTCTCGGTGCTCAGCACGTCCACCGCGGAGAGGTAGCGCCAATAGGGGCTCTGCTCGGTGTAGGCGTCGCCCGCCGCGTCCTCGGTGCGGTCGCCCTCGGCGACGAAGCTGATCTGGCGCGCGTGCGGGTGGTACGTCACCGGGCCCGAGGGCGTCGGCGAGTACGTCGTGACCAGCAGGTCGCTGTCGTGCGGGACCCGCAGCCGGGCTCCGTCGCTCGTCACCTGGGCGCCCGGTGGGATCACCACCGAGGTGTTGCCGCCGAACGTGAGGCGGCGCAGGGTGCCGGGGGCCGCCGCCGGGTCGTTCGCCGCGGAGGCGAGCGCGACGGAGGCGTGCGTGATGCTCAGCGGCGTGGTGCCGTAGAGGTTGGACAGGGTGATGCGGGCGCTGTTGCCGCCGACGCCGGTGTGCACGACGTTGCGGATGGAGCGGCCCGCGAAGCCCTTGCGTTCCGTGCCCGGTTCGTACCCCGCGGGGGAGGCGGACCAGGAGCCGACCCACGTGCCGGAGGAGGCGGGGGCGGCGGAGTTGCGGGGGCCCTGCGGACCCGCGCTGATGGTGTCCTGCGCGCCGTCGTCGGTGCCGGCGACGCCGACGTATATGGCGGCGGAAATCACCACGATGACCGCGATGACCGCGGCGAGAAGGGCATAACCGTGTCGCTTGGTCATGCGGGCGCTGTCTCCTCGGGCAGGGGGAGCCCCGAGGCTCCGGTGTGATCATCCCATGATGCGGCATGGGCCGTGAGGCGGCCGACAGTGCCCCCCTCACTCTTATCGACGCCGGGAACTTGTCGTTCGTTCCAGGAGTAGGGAGGAAGGGACGGAGAACACATGACGCGGGACCATGCGGATGGGGACGAGTCCGCGGACGAGACCGCGGGCGCGACCGTGAACGAGACGCGGACGAGGCGAACGGGCCAGGTGGAGTGAGTGCAGAGCGCAAATGCGGAGAAGGGGCCGGAACGGGGCGAGGGCCGCACGTCGGGTGAAGGCGGGCTGTTCGCGGCACGCCCGGTGACCCCGGTGACCCCGGCGGCCCCGGTGACCCCCGGCGGGTTCACGTACAGCCCCGCCGACGAGGAGAAGCGGCGCGGAGTGCGCCGGATGAAGATCACGGCGACGGGACTGCTCGTCCTCGTCGCGCTGGTCTACGTACTCGCCAAGTGGGCCCAGCACTCCGGCGCCGGCGCCTGGACGGGGTACGTGGCGGCGGCGGCCGAGGCCGGCATGGTCGGCGCGCTCGCCGACTGGTTCGCGGTGACGGCGCTCTTCCGGCACCCGCTCGGCCTGCCCATCCCGCACACGGCGATCATCCCGAACAAGAAGGACCAGCTGGGCGCCTCCCTCGGCGACTTCGTGGGGGAGAACTTCCTCTCCGCCGACGTCGTACGAGGCCGCCTGCACGCCGTGGGCATCGGCGGGCGCCTCGGCACCTGGCTGGCCCGGCCCGCGCACGCGGACCGCGTGACGGCCGAACTCGCCACGGCGCTGCGCGGCGCGCTGACCGTCCTGCGCGACTCCGACGTGCAGGCCGTCGTCGGCGAGGCCATCACGCGCCGCGCCGACGCCCAGGAGATCGCCCCCGGCATGGGGAAGATGCTGGAGAAGATCGTCGCCGACGGCGGCCACCGCAGGGTCGTCGACCTGGTCTGCGTACGCGCCCACGACTGGCTGGTGGAGCACGCCGACTCGGTGATGGACGCGGTGCAGGGCGGGGCGCCCGGCTGGACCCCGCGGTTCGTCGACAAGAAGGTCGGCGACCGCGTCTACAAGGAACTGCTGCGCTTCGTCACCGAGATGCGGGACATGCCCGAGCACCCCGCGCGCGGGGCCGTCGACCGCTTCCTCGCCGACTTCGCCGCCGACCTCCAGTCCGACTCGGACACGCGGGAGCGCGTGGAGCGCCTGAAGCGGGAGGTCCTCGGCCGCGGCGAGGTGCAGGACCTCATCGCCTCCGCCTGGTCGGCCGTACGGGCGATGATCGTGGCCGCCGCCGAGGACGAGCGCAGCGAGCTGCGGATGCGGGTGCGGGCCTCGCTGCTGTCGCTCGGCGCCCGGATGGCGCAGGACGGCCGGCTCCAGCAGAAGGTGGACGGCTGGGTCGAGGGCGCGGCGGTGTACGTCGTCACGACCTACCGCGACGAGATCACCTCGCTGATCACGGACACGGTGGCGGGCTGGGACGCGGAGCACACCTCGAAGAAGATCGAGGCGCACATCGGCCGTGACCTGCAATTCATCCGGATCAACGGCACGGTGGTCGGGTCGCTGGCGGGGCTCGCGATCTACGCGGTGTCGCGGTTGTTCGTGGGGTGAGCGGGGCGGGCCGCCGGTGATCGGCCGCTGATCAACTGGTGATCGACCGGTGAGCAACCGGTGATCGACCGGCGGGTCCGGCGCGCGTGAGGAAGCGTTTTCCGGGCACTCTGGAGTAGCTCGCTCAGTGCCGAGGGAGCCGTCGCCCGCGCAGCGCGACCAGCAGCGGACCAGCGGGGCCAGCAGCGGACCAGCGGACCCGCAGCAGACCAGCGGGGCCAGCGGGACCAGTGTGCCCGGCAGGCGCGCGGCGGTACGGCGACGTGGGAACAGCGGAAGGAGCCGCCCGCCATGGCCGCGTCGTCCACGCCTGCCGCACCGCCGCCGCCTCCCGAGCCGGAGCCCGGCCCTGGTCAAGGCTCAGGACAGGGTTCCGGGCAGGGTTCCGGGCGAGCCTCCGGCCCGGGTGCCGAGGCCACCGTCACCACGGCCGTGCCGGCCCGCCTCGACCGCCTGCCCTGGTCCCGCTGGCACTGGATGATCGTCATCGGCCTCGGCACGGTATGGATCCTGGACGGCCTGGAGGTCACCACCGTCGGCAACATCGCCGGCCGCCTCTCCGAGGAGGGCAGCGGCCTGGCCATCAGCTCCGCCCAGGTCACCGGCATCGCGGCGGCCCTGTATGTGGCGGGCGCCTGTGCCGGGGCACTGTTCTTCGGCCGCCTCACCGACAAGTTCGGCCGCAAGAAGCTGTTCATGGTGACCCTCGCGGTCTACCTCGGCGCCACCGCCCTCACCGCGCTCTCCTTCGACGCCTGGTGGTTCTTCCTCTTCCGGTTCCTGACCGGCTTCGGCATCGGCGGCGAGTACGCGGCCATCAACTCGGCGATCGACGAGCTGATCCCGTCCAAGTACCGCGGCCGCGTCGACCTGATCATCAACGGCAGCTACTGGCTGGGCGCGATCGGCGGTTCGCTGCTCTCCGTCGTCATGCTCAACACCGACATCTTCCCCAAGGACCTCGGCTGGCGGCTCACCTTCGCCATGGGCGTCGTCCTCGGCCTGGTGATCCTCCTCGTACGCCGCCACGTCCCGGAGAGCCCGCGCTGGCAGTTCATCCACGGCCGGAGCGAGGAGGCCGAGGCCCTGGTCTCGTCGGTGGAACGCGAGATCGAGCGGGAGAAGGGCGCGCCGCTGCCGCCGCCCGACCGTGAGATCACCATCCACCAGCGCAAGAGCATCGGCTTCGGCCTCATCGCGAAGACCGTCTTCCGCGACTACCCCAAGCGCGCGACGCTCGGCCTCTCCCTCTTCGTCGGCCAGGCGTTCCTGTACAACGCGATCACGTTCGGCTTCGGCGCGATCCTGACCAAGTTCTACGACGTCCCCTCGGGCAGCACGGGCTACTACTTCGCCGTCATCGCCGCGGGCAACTTCCTGGGCCCGCTCTTCCTCGGCAAGCTGTTCGACACGGTGGGCCGCAGGATCATGATCTCGTCGACGTACATCGTCTCCGGTGTCCTGCTCTTCGTCACGGCCTGGCTCTTCGACCGGGGCTCGCTGAGCGCGGCGACGCTCACGGCGTGCTGGTGCGTGGTCCTGTTCTTCGCGTCGGCGGGCGCGAGCAGCGCGTACCTGACGGTCTCCGAGATCTTCCCGATGGAGACCCGGGCCATGGCCATCGCCTTCTTCTACGCGATCGGCACGGCGGCCGGCGGCATCAGCGGCCCGCTGATCTTCGCGAAGCTGACCGAGTCGGGCGTCGTCGGCGACACGGTCCTCGCCTTCCAGATCGGCGCGGGGCTGATGTGCGCGGCGGGGCTGGTGGCGGCGGTGTTCGCGGTCAAGGCGGAGCGGCGGTCGCTGGAGGACATCGCGGAGCCGTTGTCGTCGGTGAAAGCGTGACGGCATGCGCGCCGTGGTGACGACGAAGGAGGCTTGACGAAGGAGGCTGTGGTGACGCGGGCGACGGTCGCGGTCCTGGTCAGGGACGGCGTACTCCCCATGGAACTGGGCCTGGTCCACCAACTGCTCGGCACGGCGCGCTCCCCGTCGGGCGACCTCCTGTACGACGTGCGCACCTGCGCCCCGCGGCCCGGCAGGATCCGCACGGACGCGGACTTCCCGATCCACGCGGAGCACGGCCTGGACGTGGTGGCGGCGGCGGACACGGTGATCGTCCCGGCGTCGCACGGATGCGACGAGGACCTGGAGCCGGGTGGTCTGTCCCGTGAGTTGGTGTCGGCGCTGGCTCCGCGCGAGGGGCGCCGGGTGGCGTCGATCTGCACGGGCGCGTTCGTCCTGGCGGCGGCGGGCCTCCTGGACGGCCGCAGGGCGACGACGCACTGGCTGTCGTCGGACCGCTTCGCACGGAGGTTCCCGGCGGTGACGGTGGACGCGGACGTCCTGTACGTGGACGAGGGGCAGGTGCTGACCTCGGCAGGGGAGGCGGCGGGGATCGACCTGTGCCTGCATCTGATCCGCGCCGACCACGGCGCGGCGGTCGCGGCGTAAGTGGCCCGGCGCACCGTCGTACCGCCCCACAGGGAGGGCGGCCAGGCCCAGTACATCCGCCGCCCGCTGGCGGAGACGGAACCGCGGGTGTCGTCCACGGCGGCCGCCCGCGCCTGGGCCCTGACCCACCTCGCCGAACCGCTGACACTGGCCGACCTGGCGGGGGTCGAGTCGATGAGCGTACGCACGTTCAGCCGCCGCTTCCGCGAGGAGACGGGCCTGACGCCGATGCGGTGGCTGACGCAGCGCAGAGTGGACCGGGCGCGCGAACTCCTGGAGACCACGGACCACACGGTGGACCGCGTCGCAGCGGAGACGGGCTTCGGCACGGCCGCGTCCCTGAGGCAGCACTTCGGGGCGGGAGTGGGGGTGTCGCCGGGGGTGTACCGGGCGACGTTCAGGGGCTCGCGGACGTAGCCGCTGCCCGGCTCGTTCAGCGGTGCTGGTGGTGCCGGTCGGCGAACAGATACGAGGCGACTCCCACGGCACCGGCGACCCCGAGGACGGACGGCCAGGCGCCGACCTTCTTGGCCAGCGGATGCGACCCGGCGAACGCGGCGACGTACGCGGCACTGAGCGCGGCGGCGGTCCTGCCCCCGGCGCTCTCCCGCCACTGCCGGGCGGCGACGCCCCCGGCGGCGGCGAGCACCACGCCACCCAAGGGCCGCTTCTTGGTGAACCGGGCGACGGCGTACCCGCCGACCAGCCCGCCCGCAGCCACGACCGCTCCCGGAATCCTCGCCATGATGCCCCGCCTTTCGGTGGTACGTCCCTGATGCTTCCCTGATGTCTTGCTTTCCGGCCCGAGGCTAACGCGGGGCGTCCGGAGGCCGGTGGGCGGGACGGTCAGAGCTTGGGCCCCACGGAGCCGGGCTGCGCGGCGGCCCACGCGGCGAGCACGTCCACGGCGGCGGAGCGCGGCGCACCGTCCACGGACACCTCGTCCACCAGCCGCCGCTCGGCGTTGGGCAACGCGACGTCGCGATAGAACCGCAGGTCCTCGTGCCCGTTGGCGGCGGCGTCGTGCGTGGTGGCGCCGTAGACAACGCGAGGAATGCCGGCCCAGTAGCAAGCGACGAGACACATGGGGCAGGGCTCACTGCTCGCGTACAGCACCCCGTCCGGAAAGGAATACCGCCCGAGCCGCCGCCCGGCGTCCCGCAGGGCCATGACCTCGGCGTGCGCGGTGGGGTCGTTCAACTCGACGACGGCGTTGGTGCCGTCCCCCACGACGCCCCCATCCACGACGAGAACGGCCCCGAAGGGCTTCTTGCCACCGTCTTCCAGCGCGCGCCGGGAGTTGGCGATGGCGTGGTCGAGGAACGTGCGGTCCTGGTCGTTCTCGGGGGCGTAGGGCAAGGCGTCTTCCTCTCCTCGCGGCTCGTGGTCGGCCGGCGGTGTCGTCAATACCGGACATCGACCTTATGCCCGCCGAGAGCGACGACAAGGGAGGGACGGGACGCTAACCGAGCGCCGCCCGCCGCATGCCCGCGAGAAAGCCGTCCCACGCCTCTGGCCGCACGGCGACGAGCGCGCCGCGGGGCCGCTTCGAGTCACGTATGAGCACGTCGTCATCGGTGAGGGCCACCTCGACGCACTCGGTTTCATTGCCGCCGCTGTAGGAGGACTTGAACCAGACAGGGCTGCGGGCGGCAGTGCGGCACATACTCATGCCATCTCCTCGCGAACTCGCTCGATCAGGGCCGATGAGGCGGCCATGTCCAGTGCCTGTGCGCGGAGATAGTCGAACGCAAGCCGGTATCTGTCCAGCTCCTCTTCCTTCTCCATGAACACTGAGCCGACGTGCAGGTCGACGTATACGACGTCCAGAGACGGTTCACGGCCGCAGAAGATGACAAAGCTGCCGAGGGCGGCGGCATGAGCCCCCCGGGAGAAGGGCAGTACCTGCAACGTGATGTGCGGGGATTCGTTGGCCCGCAGCAGATGGTCCAGTTGCTCTCGCATCACGGCGGGCGACCCGACGACGCGTCGGACGACGGATTCGTCGAGGATGGCCCAGAGCCGCAACGGGTCCGGCCTTCTGAGGATCTCTTGACGTTTCATGCGGATGTCGACAAGCCGCTCGATGTCCTCGGGAGTCCGCTCCATCTCGTTCGCTTGCTGCACTGCGGCGGTGTAGTTGCGCGTCTGAAGCAGCCCTGGCACATAGACGCAGGAGAAGTGTTCTTCGCGTGAGGCCTCGTCCTCCAGGGTCAGCAAGAGGTTCATGCTCTCCGGGATGGAGTCCGAGAAAGATCTCCACCACCCCTGCTGCTTGGCGTCCTTGGCCAGTGAGACAAGCGCCTTGCGCTCGGCTTCGGCGGCGTCGTAGGCGCGGCACAGTGCCTCTACAACGAGCCACTTGACCGGGCCTTCGCGCGTCTCGTACCGGCTGACGGTCGCCTTCGAGACGCCGACGCGGAGACCGGCTTCTTCCAGCGTCAGCCCTTTGCGGGCCCGGAGCTTCCGCAAGGTCGCGCCTAGCTGGCGTCGGCGGGTGGTGGGCCTCGCAGACACGTCGCATGCCTCCCTGGTGCCGCGGGCACTTTGCCCGCTGGCCGCAACGAGGCTACGCAGCAGGCGCGTCGGAGCTGCGGGATTCACCCGATCGAGTCGCGTGAGAAGTTACACAGCGAGAATTCTCAATGCCATACTCGTGCTCCTGAGCTGCTACACAGCGTCACACTTCATATGCAGTGAGTGCGTAGCTGGGTGGTCTGGAAGGGAGAAACGTCATGGCCGTCTACGACGAGGCTGCGCTGGGTGAGCGCTGCGTGCTTCCGTTCTGCGCCGAGCCGGAAGAGATCAGGAACCTGAGAAGGGCCGTCCGAGCTGCACTCGGCCGATGGGGCGCTGTTGTTGTGTCCGAAGAGGCCGAGCTGGCAGTGACCGAACTGGCGACGAACACCATTCAGCATGTAGGGCACGGAACGGCCGCGGTCCTTGTCATGGAGGTGAGAATGGACCGGCTTCGACTGGAACTCCATGACAAGAGCAGCCTCCCGCCGGTCGTCGGTTCAGGCGGGTGTGATGAAGAGTGCGGACGCGGGCTGCATCTCCTTGCCGCCATGAGCCTGGACTGGGGCACTCTGCTGACGGCTGCCGGCAAAGCCGTGTGGTGTGAACTTCCGCTGGCACCCGTGCGACGGTGCCCGCGATCCCACCGTGCGGCGACGGTGCTGGAGGCGTATCAGCGACTGGCCGGAGCGGGTGGACAAGCTCCGTCGGCGCGCGCAGTGCTGGAGGCGTCGGCCACAGGCGTGATCGCCGACCTGCTGTACTGGCTTGCGCTGCAAGGGCTCGATCCGGACGCGATGCTCGACCAGGCGCAGACGCGCTATGAAGCCGGGACTGATGCGGCGTGAGTGCCAGCCGGAGCAGATGCGCACATCATCGCCCGCAGTGCGGCCGGTGTGCGCCAGGATTCACCTGGGCGGGTCCTGTGACACATGCGATGGCAGTTTGCGCACAGGCAGGCAAGGTCGTCGAGCCTGGTGGGCCGCACCCCCGAGGCATGAAGAGGGGTGACGTGATGCACCTCGATGTAACCCTCGCCAAGTGGTCCGTAGGCGCGAGCGAAATCGAAGGCGCAGACCTCGCAGCGCAGCGGTCGGCCGCCTTGCCGAGCCTGCTTGATCTTCAGTCGGCGAAGCTTCGGATCCCGCTCGCGCGCGAGCGCCTGGCGGACCAGCAGCCGGCCTTCGACGGCAGTGAAGCCGACCTCGTCGACCTCGTCCGGCTGGGGCGGAATGAGCTGCAGTTGCCCCGAGCCGATACCTTCCTCGATCGCGTCGGCGGCTGCGAGCATCTCCTGCTCACGATCTATGAAGGCTCTGATCATCAGCCGTGTGGGCTCGCCGCACCGGGTCCCCTTGCCGCTGTAGCTCGGATGGTTCGAGGCGAAGTCAGTGGTTTTCCTGCTGACACTGTCCGGAGACCTGAACCCAGGGAGGGCCTGGGCCTCTGCGGGATGCAGGGGCAGCGAACGGAGCAGCTCCGAGAGTTCCTGAACCTCAGAGTCTCCCGTCCGCAGCTCATGCCAGCCGTTCCTCACCGCGAGCGCACCGGCAAGCACGAGCTCATCTTCAGTCCACGCAGGAGTCCGCATGCGCAATATCGTATGAGTGTTCGCAATGACGGAGGGTGCGTTCAACGAACTGTGTCGCGTGCTGCACACTTAGGTAGGTCTCGTTGTCAGTGGGGTCTGTCACCCTCTGTGATGGTGGTGCGCACAGAGCGCCCACTGCTGCGTACCAGTAAGGAGGGGGCATGCCCCGCATGAATGAACTCAAATACACCTCGGTGGAGGTCTGCGCCGGGGCCGGGGGGCAGGCCGTCGGTCTGCATAACGCGGGTTTCAAGCATGCTGCCCTCATTGAGATCGACAGAGACGCCTGCCAGACGCTCAGGGGCAACACCAGTGCACATCCAGAGTGGGCGGGTTGCACGGTCATCGAAGCGGATCTCAGAGAGTTTGACTCGGCCAGGCTGGGCCTGGCCCCTGGGGAGCTTGATCTACTGGCGGGCGGCGTGCCCTGCCCTCCCTTCTCTGCGGCAGGCAAGCAACTTGGCCGTGATGACGAGCGCGACCTCTTCCCGCGGATGCTTGAGCTCGTCGATGAGCTGGACCCCAGGGCCGTAATGATCGAGAACGTACGCGGTCTGCTGGACCCCAAGTTCGCCGAGTACCGGCAAGAGATCATCAAGCAGCTGGAGTCAATGGGCTACGAGGAGTGCTACTGGGAAGTGCTCGAAGCGAAGAGGTATGGGGTTCCCCAACTGCGCCCTCGCGCCATCCTCGTGGCGATGAAGCCTGAGTATGCCCGGCACTTCCAGCACACGAAGCCGGAAGGGCACGAAGAGGTCACTGTCGGCGAGGCGTTGCACGATTCGATGCGGGCCCGCTACGACGCGGTTGCTGACGACCCTAGGGCAGAGAACGCATTCAAGCAGTGGTACGAGAAGGCTCTTGAAGGCGTGGCGCCAACGGTGGTCGGCGGGTCCAAGAAGCACGGAGGTGCAGACCTCGGCCCGACACGGGCTAAGCGGGCCTGGGCGGACCTTGGCGTGTGCGGGCTGGGCGTCGCCAATGAACCGCACGAGATGAAGGATGCGGAGCGGGATCTTTTCGCCGCCGCAGGGCCCAAGCTCACTGTGACCCAAGCCGCTCTGATCCAGGGGTTCCCCTCGACCTGGCGATTCTCGGGGCGCAAAACCGCGGCATATCGGCAGGTGGGTAACGCGTTCCCGCCTCCGGTCGCCCAGGCCGTGGGCGAGCAAATCTACGCGGCATTCGAGGCTGCGCAGAAGGCACAAGAGCGTTAGCGATTTCCTTCACTTTCAGCTGCCCGCAGGCGGCTTGCTGTAGCCGCGATCTTGATGGCGCAGTCCTCAGGTGACTCGTGTTCCCAGAACCGGAGTACAGTCCATCCTGCCGCCCTGAGCTGAGTTTCCGTGTCACGATCGCGCGCCATGTTGCGGGCAACCTTTTCCGACCAGTATCCCGAGTTAGTTTTCGGTGACACGTAGTGGTCGGGGCAGCCGTGCCAATAGCAACCGTCCACGAACACCGCCAGTTTCGCCGGACGGAAGACAATGTCTGCCGTCCGGCGAAGCCCGGGCAGCGGTTTTGTTGCTACCCGGTAGCGCAGCCCCTGAGCATGCAAGAGGCTGCGGATCAACCGCTCGGGCTTGGTGTCACGGCTGCGGATCGCCTGCATGTTGCGCCGCCGGGCTGCGGAGGAAGCCCAGGAGCCTGCTGGCGGAGTCCAAGCCTCGCCGTTGCCGCTTTCCGCGTCATGCCTCTTCATGTCTCTCTCCGGTCGCCAACAGGTTAGTCGGAGATGCTCGGCTTCTTCTTTGTCTCCGGGAGAAGCGGAGCCATCTCTTCAGGGTCATCTGCCCCGGCTACCACCCAGTCGCGCCCCTCTAGCCGGACGCGTGGCTGGCCGACATGGTGCGGTTTGGCCTCCACGACGCGGACGCTTACATTCTCCCCTTCCCGCGGGACGGGAAGGCCCAGTTGGGTAGCAACGGCTTGATGGTTCGGATAGTCGCCGCAGATGAGAATCCCGCGCTTCCGTAGCTTGTCGCGTGACCCTCCGTTGTAGCGGACACGCTTCATGTAGTCCTTCTGTTGAGCGAGAGTCCGCACCACCGTGCGGTTCACTCGGCGCTTCTGGACGCGAAGGAACAGCTCGTTGAGCTTTGCCTGTCCGGCGCTGCGCCGCGATCCCGCGCCGGCGTTCAGTATCGCCTTCTGTGTTTCAGGATCGATGTGCAGCAGCAGGTTCTCTTCAAGTGGTGCCTTGTGCCATAGCCAGGTGACCAATGAATGATGCTTCTTCGTGAGCTGGAACTTGCCGTCACGGTTCCCCTTCTTCGTGAGGGTGCCGCTCGTGGTCAGCTTTGATCGGTTTGCTCGCAGAAGGCCCGCGCTCCAAAGGCTCTGGTGATCGTCAGCCCAAACCACCAAGCAGATCTCATCGAGGGCTTCTGGTGGAATCATCCAGCCGTACAGCTTCTGCGAAAACTTGCAATCGACTTCGATTCCCTCGATTGAATAATCCAGGTCGGCGCCACTGGCAAACTGGAATTCCCGCAACAGGTTGATCTCTACCAAGGTGCCCGCGTGCGTCTTCTCAGTCTTGTGCAGCTCATTCCAGTCGAACCGCCCCGTGTGCTCGCCGTCAAGCAACTGGTCGATGGTTCGCCGCAGGACACGGGCGAAGCGCTCCCCCTCCGGATCTAGAGAGAGCAGATGCTCGCGCACCAGCATGAGTTCAGGGTCGTCACAAACACCAGGTGCTGGGCCGGGCAGTTCGAAGAGGGACATGCTGAAACTCCTGCTTCGTGATGAGGTTTCCGGCTCACAAGTATCACCGGTCAAGCCTTCGCCCCGAGCGCCGGGCGTGTAAGCAACTGACGTGCAGGCGGCTAAAGTTGGCGCCGAGGTCAAAACCCGCTCCCATGTCCCCCTGCCGCAAGGGGCGTGCGATTAGGCGATAGCCCCGTGGCACTCGGCGTACGAGCGTCCCGACCCGCACCAGCACCCCTCCGCCCCCTCCGGCGGCCAAGCCGCCGCCCGCCCGCGGGCCGCCAGTGTCGTCGCGTACTGGGGGAGCAGGTCCGGGTTGGCGGGGGACGTGGATTCTGAGGCTGCGAAGGCCTCGTAGGACGGGACCGTGCCGGTGACGACGCCCAGGTTCGGGGTGCCGGAGGCGGACAGTTCGCGCAGGGAGGACTCTATGGTCGCCAAGTGCGCCTCGTGGGAGGGGTATTCGGCGGACAGGGACGGGTACGCCGTCAGGAGTTCCGTCAGTTCCGGTTCCGGCCAGTGCAGGATCGCCACCGGGAAGGGGCGGGACAACGCCTGGCGGTAGGAGCCCAGTTCCGCCTGGAGGCGGGTGATCTCCGCGCGGAGTTCCGCCGGGTTCTCCGAGCCGAGGGACCAGGTCCGCTTCGGGTCGTGCAGTTCGTCCAGGGGGACGGGGGACGTGGAGATCCGGTCCGCCAGGGTGTCCCACGCGTCGTGCTCGGCGCCCAGCATGCGGCGTACGCGGTGGCGGCCGAAGAGGACGGGGTGCGTCGCGTGCGGGGGGTTCTGGGTGCCCGGAGGGACGAGCAGGGTCGCCGCCTCCGTGAACGTGGCGTGGGCCTGTTCCAGTTCGTCGTGCGATTCGAGGGACTCCGCGACGATCACCCACGGCGCCGGGTCCCGGGGTGCCGCCGTGCGCACGCCCTCGATGATCGCCCTTGCCTCCGCCTCGTGGCCGTACTCCCACAGGTTCGAGGCCTTCAGGGCGCGGATGAGGAGGGGGGAGGCCGGGGGCCGCTCGGCGTCCGCGGACAGCAGGCGGTCATAGAGGGTCGTCGCGCGGTCGCGGGCGCCGGCCAGTTCGAGGTGGGCGGCGGCCTGGAGGAGCAGGTGTTCGGCGTCCTCCGGGTACAGGCCGGCCGTGCGTTCCAGGCGCGCGGCTTCGGCGATGTGGTCGGCGTCGACGTGATCGGCAGCGGCGGCAGGCTTCTCGGGGCGCATACGGGACACCGTACTGCCGAGCGGGCCTCTTGCAGGAGGGCCAGTTCGGTGGACGGTCCCGGCTGCCCCTGGCCCGGCCATGGATTGTTCCCGAGGCAGCGCCTATCCTCCGGGCGGCCGTCGGCGTCGGGGAGCGTGAGGGGGCGTTGTGCGGAAGCGGGTTCCTGTTCCGGTGGTGCAGCAGGGGCGCGGCGCCCGGCGCTCCCTCGGGGCGCGGGTGCTGTGGGGCGGGGCCGAGGCCGCCGTCACGCTGGGGCTCGTGCTCCTGCTGTTCGTCGTCCATCAGCTGTGGTGGACCAACCGGCAGGCCCGTGCCGCCGCCGAGCGCACGGTCCAGGCCCTTGAGGAGGAGTGGGGGGAGTCGTCCCTTGCGGAGGGGCGGGAGGCCTCGTCTTCTTCCTCTCCGCCGCAGCCTCCGGTCCCTTCGCCGTCCTCGTCATCCGCGCCGCCCTCGGGTTCCTCTTCCCCGGGCGGCGGGGCCTCAGGCGGGGCCTCCGGTGAGGCCTCCGTACGCACCGGCGATCCCGCTCCCCGCTGGGACCAGGCCTACGCCATCCTCCGCATCCCCCGGATCGGCGTCCGCGTCCCCGTCGCCGAAGGCGTCAGCAAGGGCGGCGTCCTCGATCAGGGATACGTCGGGCATTACCCCCGCACCGCCCAGCCCGGCCAGGCCGGCAACTTCGCCCTCGCCGGGCACCGCAACACGCACGGCGAACCCTTCCGGTACATCAACCGGCTGCGGCGAGGGGACGAGCTGCGGGTCGAGACCCGGAGTGCCGTCTACACGTACGTCGTCGACAAGCGGCTGGCGCGGACGTCCGCCCGGGACGGAGGCGTCATCCGGAGCGTGCCGCGCAGTGAGGTGCGCGGCGGGCACGGGTACCGCGCGCCGGGGTACTACATCACGCTCACCACCTGCACCCCCGAGTACACCTCCACGTACCGGCTCGTCGTGTGGGGAACCCTGCGGTCCATGCGGCCCCGGTAGGCCTCGGTGCGGCCCCGCCGGGCCCCCGGACTCGGTCCGGAACCTACGGATCCGGTCAGCCGGGCCCTGACCGGGCCCCGACGCCTCCGTCAGCCGATCGAGACGGATGCCGTATACCGATCCTGTATAAACGATCCTGTACAACCGATGCCGTCCATCCGATCCTGTTGCGGGGCGACCCGGCAACGGATAAGAACAGCCGGCTGCGGAGAGGGGGAAGACCGTGCGCGAGCTCATCCGTACGTGGCGAACCGCCGCGCGTCCTGCCCTGCTCCTTCTCCTCCTGCTCGTCGAGGTCGTCCTCGTCGACACCGGCAACCTGACCGCCGCCGTCGCTCTCGCCGCGACCGCCGCCGCGGGTTCCGCCCTCGTCGTCTGCTCCGTGATCGCCGCGCGCTGCGCGCCCGTCGTACCCCGCACCCGCGTGCGTACGGCCATCCGCGACCGTGAACGCCGCACCGCCTTCCTGCCCCAGCGCGACCCCGACGCCCGGGGCCGCAGGCGCCCCCGAGCGCCCGGCCGTCCCCTCCTGACGGCCGCCGCGTAGGGGATCGCACCACCCACCGCACCACCGCCCCTCGCGGGTCGTCATGCCGACGCGATCGCTGTCTGCCATCGCCTCCACTCCCGGCACGACGAGACCCTCGGAGGGCTCCGCCATGTTCGACTTCCTGCCCGACCCCCTGTCCGACTCCTTCTCCGCCTTCATGTCCGGGTTCGCCGGGCTGGTCGAGAACCTCGCCGACCTGCTCGACCCCCTCTTCCACTCCTCGGCCACCGCCGCCGCGATCGTGCTCTTCACCGCCTGCGTACGACTCCTCGTCCACCCCCTGTCGCGCGCCTCGGCCCGCGGCCAGAAGGCGCGCGCCAAGCTCGCGCCGCGGATCGCGGAGTTGCGCAAGAAGCACGCCAAGAACCCGGAGAAGCTCCAGGAGGCGGTCCTCGAACTCCATCGCGAGGAGCAGGTCTCGCCGCTCTCCGGCTGCCTGCCGAGCCTGTTGCAGGCGCCCGCGTTCTTCCTGCTGTACCACCTCTTCTCCAGCTCCAGCATCGGCGGCGAGGCGAACGGGCTGCTCGGCCACACGCTCTCCGCCGCGCCCCTGGGCGGCCGGTGGACCGACGCACTGGCCGACGGCGGGGTCTTCGGGGCGCCGGGCCTGGTCTACCTGGCGCTGTTCGCCGTCGTCGCGGCGGTCGCCACGTTCAACTACGTGCGCACCAAGCGGCAGATGGCCGCGATCGCGCAGCCGTCGTCGGCCGGTGACCCGCAGGTGCCGGGCATGGCCGCCATGACGAAGGTGATGCCGCTGCTGTCGTTCATGACTCTGTTCACGGTGGCCGTGGTGCCGCTGGCCGCCGCGCTGTACGTGGTGACCAGCACGGCCTGGAGCGCGGTCGAGCGGGCGGTGCTGTACCGGGACATGCCGGGCGGCGCCCCGCTGGCGGCCGCGGCCGGGTGACGGGTAACGCCCTATTACGGCCGCCTTGCTGGCTCCTCACCGCCTCTTGGCTACCGCCCGGTAAGGGTCCAGTACGTGAACGGGGTATTGCGGAGCGGACGGCAACCTTGGAGGATCGACCAACCCCTGACCTCCGATGGCCGCATCCATCGGCCGGGCTACCGAAGGAATGGAGTTCGACCATGAAGCTGCTGCGAGTCGGTACGGCCGGGGCGGAGCGCCCCGCGCTGCTCGACGCCGAAGGGACCCTGCGCGACCTGTCCGGGTTCGTCACGGACATCGACGGGGCGCTGCTCTCCGACGCGGGCACGCTCGACCGGATACGGGCCGCCGCGGGCGCCGGGGTGCTGCCGGCGCTGTCGGCGGAGGGTCTGCGTGTCGGGCCGCCGGTCGGGCGGATCGGCAAGGTCGTGTGCATCGGGCTGAACTACCACGACCACGCCCGCGAGACGGGCGCCGAGCCGCCGGCCGAGCCCGTCGTCTTCTTCAAGGCGGCGGACACGGTGATCGGCCCGGACGACACGGTGCTGGTGCCGCGCAAGTCGGTGAAGACCGACTGGGAGGTCGAGCTCGCCGTGGTCATCGGTCGCACGGCGCGCTACCTGGAGTCGCACGAGCAGGCGCTCGCGCACGTCGCGGGGTACGCGGTGGCGCACGACGTGTCCGAGCGGGAGTTCCAGATCGAGCGGGGCGGCACCTGGGACAAGGGCAAGAACTGCGAGACGTTCAACCCGCTCGGCCCGTGGCTGGTCACCGCCGACGAGGTCCCCGACCCGCAGGCGCTCTCCCTGAAGCTCTGGGTCAACGGCGAGCTGAAGCAGGACGGCACGACCGCCGAGCAGATCTTCCCCGTGGCGGAAGTGGTGCGCTACGTGAGCCAGTTCATGACGCTCTACCCCGGTGACGTCATCAACACCGGTACGCCGGCGGGCGTCGCCATGGGGCAGCCCGAGCCGAAGCCGTATCTGAGGGCCGGGGATGTCGTGGAGCTGGAGATCGAGGGGCTGGGGCGGCAGCGGCAGGAGCTCAAGGCGGCGTAGCGCCTGCGCTGCCGGGCCCGATACGCGCTACGCGGCCGGGCCCGTCAGGAACCGCTCCAGCGCCTCCACCACCAGCGCGTGGTCCTCCACCTGCGGCAGCCCCGACACCGTCACCGTGCCGATGACTCCCGCCCCCTCGACCGCGATCGGGAACGCCCCGCCGTGCGCCGCGTACGTGTCCGGGTCCAGGCGGGAGGAGTCCTCGAAGGTCGTGCCCTTGGCGCGGAAGCGGGAGCCGACCAGGTACGACGAGCAGCCGTAGCGCTCGACGACGCGGCGCTTGCGGTGGATCCAGGCGTCGTTGTCCGGGGTCGAGCCGGGCAGCGCCGCGTGGAACAGCTGCTGGCCGCCGCGGGTGATGTCGACCGCCACCGGGGCGCGGCGCTCGCGGGCCAGCTCCACCAGGAGCGAGCCGAGCGCCCACGCGTCGTCGTACGTGAAGCGGGGCAGGACCAGGCGGCGCTCCTGCGCCTCCAGCTGCTCTATGGAGGGGGGCGCGGCGGTCACAGCGTCACCGTCACACCGTCGCGGGCCGAGCGGCGGGCCGCCTCCAGGACGTCCAGGGCCGCGGCGGCCTGGAGCGCGGTGACGGGGTTCTCGCCCCTGCCGCGCAGGGCGTCGGCGACCGCCGCGTAGTACGCGGGGTAGTCGCCGGGCAGCGTCGGCACGGGACGGCCGCCGCCGGTCGGCGGGGACTCCCCGGAACCGATCCGGCCCCACAGCGTCTCCGACTCCACGCCCCACGGGTCCTGCGTGGCGGGGCGCCTGCCCTCGCGCAGGGCCGCCTCCTGGGGGTCCAGGCCGTACTTCACGTACCCCGCCTTCGAGCCGAGGACCCGGAAGCGGGGGCCGAGCTGGGCGGTGGTGGCGCTCACGTACAGGTGCGAGCGGACGCCGTTCGTGTGGGTGATCGCGATGAACGTGTCGTCGTCGGCCTGCGCGCCGGGGCGGCGCACGTCCGACTCGGCGTAGACGCTCGCGGCCGGGCCGAGGAGGACCAGGGCCTGGTCGACGACGTGGCTGCCCAGGTCGTAGAGGAGACCGCCGATCTCGCGCGGGTCCCCGGACTCGCGCCAGCCGCCCTTGGGCCGGGGCCGCCACCGCTCGAAACGGGACTCGAAGCGCCATACGTCGCCCAGCTCGCCGTCCGCGAGCAGCCGCCGCAGCGTACGGAAGTCGTTGTCCCAGCGGCGGTTCTGGAAGACGGAGAGGAGCAGTCCGCGCTCGTCGGCGAGGGCGGCCAGCTCGCGTGCCTCGGCGGCCGTGCCCGCGACCGGCTTGTCGACGACGACCGGCAGGCCCGCCTTGAGGGCGGCCGTGGCGAGCGGCACGTGGGTCTTGTTGGGGGACGCGACGACGACCAGGTCGAGTCCGTCCGCCCGGTCCCACAGCTCGTCGGCCGAGGCCGCGCAGCGCAGACCGTCGCCGAACTCGGCGCGGGCCTGGGCCTGCCGCTCGGGGTTGGACGTGACGACCGTGTCGAGGACCAGGCCCTCGGTGGCGGCGATCAGCGGGGCGTGGAAGACGGAGCCCGCGAGGCCGTACCCCACGAGGCCGACGCGGAGGGGAGTGCCGGTACCGGTCGTCGGAGTTGGAGTCGCAGTCATGCGTTCCACTTAAGCAACGCTGTTGCCAAAGTGCAAGCGGGCGGCACAATGGCCCGGTGAAGTCGTACGTGAACAGGGCGAACTCCGGAGTGAACCTGCCGGCGCTGCGCGGCCACAACGCCGCGCTGGTGCTCGATCTGCTGCGCGCGGCGGGCGAGGAGGGCATCAGCCGCCTGGAGCTCGCGGAGCGCACCGGGCTCACCCCCCAGGCCGTCAGCAAGATCACCGCCCGGCTGCGGGCCGAGGGGCTGGCCGCGGAGGCGGGCCGCCGCGCCTCGACGGGCGGCAAGCCGCGCACGGTCCTGCGCCTGGTGCCCGAGGCGGGCCACGCGGTCGGCCTCCACCTGGACCGCGACGAACTGCGGGCGGTCCTCGTCGACCTGACCGGCACGGTGGTCGCCGAGCGCCGCGCCCCGCTGGACTTCGGCGCGGGAGCGGAGGCGGTCGTGGAGGCGGCGGCCGGGGAGGTGCGGGGGCTCCTGGCGGGTCGGGGAGAGGGCGCGGCGCCGGGGCCCGGGGGCGTGGGGGTCGCGCTGCCCGGGCCGCTGGACCACGCGGAGGGGGTGCTGCGGCGCGTGACCGGGTTCCCGGAATGGGACGGGTTTCCGCTGCGGGACGCGCTGGCGGGGCGGCTCGGGCTGCCGGTGGTCGTGGACAAGGACACCAACGCCGCCGCCCTCGGTTTGGCCCTCGCGGGCGACGACGCCTCCGGTTCCTTCGCCTATCTGCATCTGGGCACCGGGCTCGGCGCGGGGCTCGTGCTCGGCGGCGCCCTGCACCGCGGCGCCCGGACCGGAGCGGGCGAGTTCGGCCATCAGGTGCTGCGGCTGGACGGGCCGCTCTGTGAGTGCGGTGACCGGGGGTGCGTCGAGGCGCTGTGCCTCGCGGCCGTGGCCCGCGGCGACCTCGACGAGGCCGCGCGGGTCCTCGGCACCGCCGCGGGCAACCTCGTGGGGCTGCTCGACGTCGACCGCGTGCTGCTCGGCGGGCGGACGGTGTTCGCCGCCCCGGAGCTGTTCGTGCGCGGGGTGGGCGCGGTCGTCGCCGAGCGCGTCCGGCGGGGCGGCGGGGGAGCGGAGGTGCCCGTCGCCCTCGCCTCCGGCGGGGCGCGCGGAGTCGCGGAGGGCGCCGCCCAGCTGGTGCTCGCGCCCCTGTTCGGCCGCGCGGACGCGGCGCCGCCGGCCAATCGCACCGGGCGGGATCTCGACTGATCGTGGGGTTCCGCACCGTCCGATCGGACCTACCGGGGGGTGGCGCCGCGGTGCGGCCGTGAGGGCGTGGGAGGGTCGCGGCCATGACCGGTGCGACCGGCCAGCCCGCCCGCGACCGTGCCGGCTCACCGCCGTCGCCGTCGCCGTTACTGTCCGCCGTCCGTGTCGCGTCGGCCCGTCGCGCCGTCGCTGTTCGTCGTCCGTGTGGCGTCGGCTTGTTGCCGTCGTCCGTCCGTGTGGCGTCGGCCCGTCGTGCCGTCGCTGTTCGTCGTCCGTGTGGCGTCGGCTTGTCGTCGTCGTCCGTCCGTGTGGCGTCGGCCCGTCGTGCCGTCGCTGTTCGTCGTCCGTGTGGCGTCGGCTTGTTGCCGTCGTCCGTCCGTGTGGCGTCGGCCCGTCGTGCCGTCGCTGTTCGTCGTCCGTGTGGCGTCGGCTTGTTGCCGTCGTCCGTCCGTGTGGCGTCGGCCCGTCGCGCCGTCGCTGTTCGTCGTCCGTGTGGCGTCGGCTTGTTGCCGTCGTCCGTCCGTGTCGCGTCGGCCCGCCGCGCCGTCGCTGTCCGCCGTCCGTCCGTGTCGCGTCGGCCCGTCATGCCGTCGCTGTCCGCCGTCCGTGTGGCGTCGGCTTGTCGCCGTCGCCCGTCCGTGTCACGCCGGCTCACCGCCGGCATGGTCCGCCGTCCCTGCTTCGTCGGCTTCACCGCCGTCCGCCGTCCGCCGTCCGCCCCGCACCAGCACTGTTCGCCCGCGCCACCCGCTCCTCGAACCCCATGGACCCCACCATCCCCCGCCTCTCCCGGCACCCCACAACCCCGCCCGCCCTTCCCGGCGTACGAAAGTCCCGCCCCCTTACGCCTGGCCGTGCGAACGCCCCCGGCGGTGCCGACTCCGCCCCCGGCGGGAACGACCCGGTGTTCAGCCCAGCAAAGGTCTGTCATGCGATTCCGCAGTTCTCCCCCCTCCGGCGTCGCCACCACAGTCGCCACGAGCCTTGTCGCCGGCCTCGTCAGCACCCTCGCCACCGCCCTCGCGTCCACCGCCGCCGCCGCACCCGCCGTCGCCGAGGCGCCCGGGGCCGCCCCGCAGGTGCGCCGTCAGAGGGCCGCCGAGGTGCCGCCGCCGAGCTGCGCCCCGGCCGACCGCGTCGACTTCCCCCTCGACACGCGGATCCACGAGGGCCCCGACGCCTACCGCCCCGGCGGCCCCCGGCAGGAGTGGACGATCGGTCTCGCCAACGCCACGGACGAGGCCTGCGCCGGCGTCCACCCGATCCTGGTCCTCGTCGGCCAGCGGCAGCCGCTGCTGCCGGAGCAGATCCGGCTGGAGTTCCACGACGGGACGCGCTGGCGGGCCGTGCCGTTCGAGCGGACCGACCAGGACGAGAACGTCGGCGTCCTCGACGACGGCTTCCCCGGGTTCACCGTCGGCCCCGGCCGTACCGTCACCGTCCGGGTCCGCCTCGCCTTCACCCCCGACGCCCTGCCGAACCGCGTCGTGGCGTCGGCCGCGCTGGTGCAGCGCAGGGAGAACGACAGCGACTGGGTGGGCGACTCCAACGACTACGGGTTCGCCGTCGCGTCCGATGCCCCGGACTCCCCTGACGCCTCCGGCACCCCGGACG
This sequence comes from Streptomyces sp. G44, assembly GCF_016905445.1. Taxonomy (GTDB): domain Bacteria; phylum Actinomycetota; class Actinomycetes; order Streptomycetales; family Streptomycetaceae; genus Streptomyces. The sequence goes on along the minus strand of NZ_JAFEXF010000031.1, from coordinate 8,226 downwards.
GCTCCCGGGAGCCGTCCACCGCGCGGCCCGAACCGATCGAGCAGCTCGCACAGACCGGTCCCGCCACCCTGCTCGGCCTCGGGGCCGCCGCCGGCGCCTTCCTCCTCGGGGGCGCCGCCCTGCTGGCCCGCTACCGCCGCCTCCGCGCGACCGCCCGCTGAGCCGCCCCCGCCGGACGCCCGGCGCATCGGCCACCGTGCGCCTCCCGGTTCACGTACGTCTGCGAACATCCCCGGGTGGACAACCCGAACCCCGCCCAGCCACCCGCCCACCTGCTCGGCCAGGCCCCCGGTGCCCCCATCCGCTCCGGCATCCCCGAGCACGGGCGCATCCCGAAGTACTACGCCGTGAAGGCCCGCATCGCCGCGCTCACGGACGAGTTGGGGGACGGGCAGGCCCTGCCCACCGAGCGGGATCTCGCCGAGCGGTACGAGGTGGCGCGCGAGACCGTGCGGCAGGCGCTGCGCGAACTCCTCCTGGAGGGGCGGCTGCGCAGGCAGGGCCGTGGCACCGTCGTCGCGGGTCCCAAGCTGGAGCAGCCGCTCTCCCTGGCGAGCTACACCGAAGGCGTGCGCAGGCAGGGGCGCACGCCCGGCCGGCACCTCATCTCCCTCGACCGCTTCCCGTGCCCGGCCGCGCTCGCCGCCGAGACCGACGCCGAGACGGGCGAGCCCGTCTGGCACATGGAACGCGTCCTGCTCGCCGACGACGAACGGGTCGGCCTGGAGAGCACCTACGTCTCCGTGGCCCGCGTGCCGCGCCTCGACCGCGACTTCGAGCCGGACTCCTCCTTCTACGCCTACCTGCGCGACCGGCTCGGCATCGCCTTCGGGGACGCCGACGAGCGCATCGAGACGGTCCTCGCCACCCCGCGCGAGGCCCTGCTCATCGGGACGCCGCCCGCCCTGCCCATGCTGCTCATCCACCGCCTCTCGCGGGACACCGACGGCCGCCCGCTGGAGCGGGTGCGCACGCTCTACCGAGGTGACCGGTTCTCGTTCACCGCGCACCTGGCGCGGAGCTGACGGCTCCCTCCCCGGTAGATCTCCGGCTTGCCCGCAAGACCTCCGGCCAGAGAAGTCACGACGAGATAACGGGTCTGGTCCAAGCTTGGGGGGCCGTTCACCGTCGCGTCGCCGTTCGGTCCCGCGCGGGCCACCCGCCCGCAGGAGCGTTGCCGCCGTGAGAGTCATCGTCGTAGGAGCCGGCGTGGTGGGCACCATGCACGCCTGGCACGCAGTGGAACGCGGCCACGAGGTCGTACAGATCGAACGCGAGAGGGAGGCCCGCGGGGCGTCCCTGCGCAACTTCGGGCAGATATGGGTGAGCGGCCGCGCGGGCGGCGAGGAGCTGGCCACCGCCCTGCGCGCCCGCGAGCTGTGGGAAGGCATCGGGGCGCGCGTGCCGGGCCTCGGCTTCCGGGCCAACGGCTCCCTCACCCTCGTACGCACCGCACGCGAGCGCGCCGTCGCCGAGGCCGCGCTCACCCGCCCGGACGCCGCCGCCCGCGGCTACGAGCTCCTCGGGGAGAAGGAGGCGCGCGCCTTCAACCCCGCCCTGCGCGGCGACTTCCTCGCCGCCCTGTGGTGCGAGCGCGACGCCGCCGTGGAGCCCCGCACCGCCCAACTGCGGCTGCGCGAAGCCCTCCTGGCCTCCCCGCGCTACACCTTCCTGCCCGGCCGCGAGGTCCGTGAGGTCGTCGGCGAGAGCGCGGTGCGCGACGACCACGGCGACGTGCACACCGGGGACGCCGTCGTGCTCGCCACCGGCGCCTGGCTCGGCGGCCTCGTGCGCGAACTGGCCGGGCCCGAGCTGCCCGTGCGCCGCGTCCGCCTCCAGATGATGCAGACCGCGCCGCTCGGCGAACCGCTCACCACGTCCGTCGCCGACGCCGACAGCTTCCGCTACTACCCGGCCTACGCGTCCGGCGCGCTCGACGCGCTCAACTCCGGGCAGGCGCAGACCCCGACCGCCGCCGCGCACAGGATGCAGCTGCTCATGGTGCAGCGCGCGGACGGCGGCCTGACCATCGGCGACACCCACGAGTACGAACACCCCTTCGCCTTCGACACCGTCGAGGACCCCTACGACCACCTCGCCGAGGTCGTCGAGGGCTTCCTCGGCCGCCCGCTGCCGAAGATCACGCGGCGCTGGGCGGGGGTGTACGCGCAGTGCGTCGACACGAGCCGGGTCGTGCACCGCCAGCAGGTGCGCGAGGGCGTATGGCTGGTCACCGGGCCCGGCGGACGCGGCATGACCTGCTCGCCCGCGATCGCCGAGACGACCGCGAACGAACTGGGATGGTGAGGCAGTTGCGGTTCCCGGAGCACCGCGTGGGTCTGGTCGTGCTCGACATGGCCGGGACCACCGTCGCCGACGGAGGCCTCGTCGAGCAGGCGTTCTCCGCCGCCGCCGCCGAACTGGGCGTCGAGCCCGGCTCGGCCGGACACGCCGAGAAGCTCGCGTACGTGCGCGCCACGATGGGCGAGTCGAAGATCTCCGTCTTCCGGCACCTCTTCGGCGAGGAGACGCTCGCCCAGCGGGCCAACACCGCCTTCGAGCAGGCGTACGGGGAGCTGGTCGACGGCGGCCGGATCGCGCCGATCCCCGGGGCGAGGGAGGCCATCGAGCGGCTCAAGGACCAGGGCCGCACCGTGGTGCTGACCACCGGTTTCGCCCGCGTCACCCAGGACGCCGTCCTGGACGCCCTCGGCTGGCGCGGCCTCGTCGAGCTGACGCTGTGCCCCGCCGACGCGGGCGGCCGGGGCAGGCCCTACCCGGACATGGTGCTCAGCGCCTTCCTGCGCACCGGGGCCGTGGCGGGCGTCCAGGAGGTCGCCGTCGTGGGCGACACCGCGTACGACATGACGAGCGGGGTGCGGGCCGGGGCGGGCGTCGTCGCGGGCGTGCTGACCGGCGCGCACGGCGAGGCGCGGCTGAGGGAGCACGGCGCCACGCACGTCCTCGCCTCGGTCGCCGAACTGCCCGCGCTGCTCGCACCGCCCGCCGGGGCGCGGCCATGAGCAGCGGCATCCGCTTCGACCGGGTCAGCGTCGCCTACGGCGGGACCACCGTCCTCGACGCGCTCGACCTGACCGTCGAACCGGGCGAGGTCATGGCCCTGCTCGGGCCCTCCGGCTCCGGCAAGACCACCGCGCTGCGGGCCGTCGCGGGCTTCGTGCGGCCCGCGTCGGGGCGCGTGTTCATCGGGGAGCGCGACGTCACCGCGCTGCCGCCGCACCGGCGGGGCATCGGCATGGTCGTCCAGCAGTACGCCCTGTTCCCGCACATGCGGGTCGCGGACAACGTCGCCTTCGGCCTGAAGGCCCGCAAGGCCGCGAAGTCCGAGATCGCGGGGCGGGTCGCCGAGGCCCTGGAGATGACCGGCATGGCCGCGTACGCCAGGCGGTACCCGCGCGAGCTGTCCGGCGGTCAGCAGCAGCGGGTCGCCATCGCGCGGGCCCTGGCCGTCCGGCCGGGCGTCCTGCTCCTCGACGAGCCGCTCTCCGCGCTCGACGCGCAGCTGCGGTCCGGCATGCTGGCCGAACTGGCGCGTCTGCACCGCGAGTTGCCCGACGTGTCGATTCTGTACGTCACCCATGACCAGGTGGAGGCGCTCACCCTCGCCGACCGGATCGCCGTCATGGACCGGGCACGGCTCCGGGACTGCGGGACACCGCAGCAGCTCTACCGGGCGCCGCGCACGGAGTTCACGGCGTCCTTCGTGGGCGACGCGAATCTGCTCGCCGTGACGGTGCGGACCGCGGGCGCGGTCTCCTTCGGCGGCTTCGAGCTGCGGGCCGACACGGCGGATGCCGTGCCCGGAGCGGCGGCCACGCTGTGCGTGCGGCCGCATCTCGTCGGGCTCGGGGACGGGCCCAACGCCCTCACCGGCCGGGTCGCCGAGGTCCAGTGGCGGGGCGCCACGCACCGGCTCCACATCGAAGTGGGCGAGGGCGGGGCGCGGGTGAAGGCGGACGTCCGTGAGCTGCGGACGCCGCCCGGCGTCGGCGACGAGGTCACCGTGCACTTCGCGCCACAGGACGCGGTGCTGCTCTCCGCGGGGGTGACCGATGGCTAGTACGACGCTGCCGACCGCCCCCGCGCGGAAGGCGGAGGCCCGGCGTACGGCGCCCCGCTGGGTGTGGGCCCTGCCCCCCGTCGCCCTCCTCGCGCTCGCCTTCCTCTACCCCCTCGCCCTCGTCGTCCGGCAGTCCGTGCGGCCGGACAGCGGCGGGACCTCGCTCCGGCCGTACACGGACGTCTTCGCCTCCGAGGCGTTCCGTGAGGCGCTCGGCACCACCGTGTGGCTGGCGCTCGGGGCGACCGCGGGGTGTCTCGTGCTCGGATTCGCGCTGGCGCTGGTGATCGCCTTCGTGCCGTTCCCCGGCGGGAAGGCCGTGGCGAAGTCCGTCGACGTCTTCCTCTCCTTCCCGTCCTTCCTGATCACCCTCGCCCTGCTGTTCGTCTACGGCACGAAGGGCATCGCCAACGGGGTGTGGACGGACGCGACCGGCGCCGCCGAGGGCCCCTTCCAGTTCCTGACGACCCCCTGGGGCGTACTCCTGGCGGAGATCACCTACTTCACGCCCTTCGTGATGCGCCCGCTGCTCGCCGCGTTCTCGCAGATCGACACGGCACAGATCGAGGTCGCCTCCAGCCTCGGCGCCCGGCCCGCGCGCGTCGTGCGGCGCGTCATCCTGCCCGAGGCGCTGCCCGCGCTCGCGGCCGGCGGCAGCCTCGTCCTCGTCATGTGCCTGAACGAGTTCGGCATCGTCCTCTTCACGGGCGCCAAGGACATCACCACCCTGCCCACACTCGTCTACGGCAAGGCCATGCTCGAAGCCGACTACCCGGGGGCCTGCGTCGTCGCCGTCGTCAACATCGCGATCTCCGTGGGCCTCTACGGCCTCTACCGGGTGGTGAGCCGTCGTGCTGGTGCATAGCCGCGCGGGCAGGTGGGCCGTCCGGGCCCTCTTCCTCGTCCTCTTCCTGCCCCTCTTCGCGCTGCCGCTGCTGGTGATCCTCGCGGCGTCCTTCTCCGCGCACTGGTCCGGCGCCTTCCCCTCCGGTTTCACCACCGGGCACTACGCGGCGGCCACCCGCGGGGAGTCGCTCCAGGCCCTCACCACCAGCCTGGTCACCGCCGCCGGCGCCAGTCTGCTCGCGCTCGCCACCGGGACCTGGGCCGCGCTCGCCGCCGCGTCGCTGAAGCGGGGCGGCGGCAGGAACCCCCGGCTGTCCCGGTTCCTCGGGAAGGCCCTCGACACGCTCTTCCTGCTGCCCGTCGCCGTGCCGTCCGTCGTGGTCGGCCTCGCGGTCCTCGTCGCGTTCAGCCGACCGCCGGTGATCCTGAACGGCACGCGGTGGATCGTGATCCTCGCCCACGCCGTCCTCGTCACGGCCTTCGCCCACCAGTCGGTCTCCGCCGCCGTCGCCCGCCTCGACCCCGCGTACGAACAGGCCGCCGCCTCGCTCGGCGCCCGTCCCGCGTACGTCCTGTGGAAGGTGAGGCTGCCTCTGCTGCTGCCCTCCCTGAGCGCGGCCGCCGGGCTCTGCTTCGCCCTGTCCATGGGCGAGCTGAGCGCCACCATGATGCTCTACCCGCCCGACTGGACACCGCTGCCCGTGCGGATCCACGCGGCGACCGACCGTGGCTCGGCCTTCACCGGCGCCGCCCTCGCCGTGGTCCTGATGGGGGCGACGCTGCTCGTCCTCCTCGTCGTCTCCCGCATCCGCACCCGCGCCTCCTACCGCTGAGAACCCCCGCCAAGGAGTACGAAACGCCATGTCCCGCCCCACCCGAGCCCGCCGCCTCCGCACGGCCGCCGCCGTCACCTGCGGCCTCCTCCTCGCCGGTTCCCTCACCGCCTGCGGCGGCTCCGCGGCCTCCGACGAGAACGTCGTCACCGTCTACAGCGCCGACGGCCTCAAGGGCGAGAAGGGCGACGGCTGGTACGACCACGTCTTCAAGGACTTCGAGAAGAAGACCGGCATCAAGGTCAACTACGTGGAGGGCGGCTCCGGCGAGATGGTGCAGCGCGCCGTCCGCGAGAAGTCCCACACACAGGCCGACGTCCTCATCACCCTGCCGCCCTTCATCCAACAGGCCGACGAGAAAGGGCTGCTGAAGGCGTACAGGCCCAAGGGCTCCGAAGAGGTCGACGGCGCCGACAAGGCCGCCGACGGCACGTGGACCTCCGTCGTCAACAACTACTTCGCCTTCATCCACAACAAGAAGGAACTGCCCGGCGGCAAGGCCCCCAAGACGTGGGAGGACCTGACCGACGGCGCGTACCGGGGCAAGGTGCAGTACTCCACGCCCGGTGTAGCGGGCGACGGCACCGCCGTGCTCATCAAGGCCATGCACGACTTCGGCGGCCGGAAGCCCGCGATGGCGTACCTGAGGAGGCTCCAAACCAACAACGTCGGCCCCTCCGCCTCCACCGGCAAGCTGGCGCCCAAGGTCGACAAGGGCGAACTGCTGGCCGCCAACGGCGACGTCCAGATGAACTACGCCCAGTCCAAGGACATGCCGAACCTCAGGATCTGGTTCCCCGCCAGGGAAGGCGGCAAGCGGACCACGTTCGCCCTGCCCTACGCGGCCGGCCTCGTCGACAAGGCCCCGCACGGCGCCAACGCCAGGAAGCTCCTCGACCACCTGCTCAGCCAGGAGGCGCAGCAGCAGGTCAGCGAGGTCGGCGGCGGCTTCGCGGCCCGCAAGGACGTCAGGGCCACCGACGCCGACGCGGTCGCGCTCGACAAGATCATGGAGGGCGTCGAGATCTTCGAGCCGGACTGGACGGACATCTCGGAGAACCTCCGGGCGTACGTGGCGGACTGGAAGTCGGCCACGGGCAGCTGACCCGCCCGCGCGGCAGCCGGACCCGGAGATCGACGGGGTCGGGACCACCGGTTCCTGACTAGGGTGGGGGCGTCGGCACAGCGCTGTCCCGGCGCCCCAGGCAACCCGTACACCGCAGGAGTGCACCTCATGGCATCTACACGGCGCGCGACCTCCAGGCCCGGCTGACCCGCATGGGCCTCGAAGTGCCCGTCGAGAACATCTGGACGGTACGTCCTGACCGACCACGACCCGGATCACGTGGTGCCCGGCGGGCCTGGCCCGCACAAAACGCGTTTGGGCCTGACCTGCGAAAACGTCGGATCAGTGGTGTGCGAGGGGCTTGCCCTGGCCGCTTGAGCTAGGGGGTGTCTGATAATTCCGGTCTGATCAGCGAGATTCGGCTGAGCTGGCAATCCGGAGGTGCGCCGATCGGCTGGGGGGACTGGGCAGTGGCTACGAACGGCGGGCCAGTAGATGGGCGTCGAGGAAGCCCCGATCAGAGGATGGATCGTGGAGCAGCCGGGCGAAGGGATCGAGCCCAGCATCGCCCAGCAGTTCGGCGAGGCGATCCACCGGCCAGCTGTAGGCGGGCGCCACCTTGTGGTCGAACCGGACCGGTTCTTGTCCGTCGGTCCCGAAGAAGGAGACCAGGAGCAGACCGTCCGGTGCCAGGACGCGTACCTGTTCGGCGAGCAGCTCCGGTAGTTCCCCCGGAGGGGTGTGAATCATTGAGTAGTGGGCCAGTACGCCGCCGAGCGCGGCGTCCTCGATCGGCAGGGATTCCATCCGCGCCTCTTGGAAGCGCAGCGCCGGATGGGCCTGCCGGGCGTGGTTGACCATGCCGGGGGCAAGGTCTAGTCCGAAGGCGTCCAGGCCGAGTTCGTGCAGCATGGCTGTCAGATGTCCGGGACCGCACCCGACGTCCGCTGTCCGCAGGTTGCCCGTCGCGCGCACCAGTTCGGCGAAGGTGCCGATCATCGCCCGGGAGAAAGGCTGTGTTTCCAGCCGGTTTGCGAACAGTGATGCGTACAGCTCGACGACACCGTCGTAGGCCGTCCTGGTCTCGTCCTGATGATTCGCCACGGGCAGGACTCTATAGCCGGTCTGATAATTGATCTTGTGCCAGGTCGAGGTGAGTTGACGGATGCGGCATGGAGGCGGATAGAGCCCCTTTTGCCTCAGGTGGACGGACGGGGCCGTCCGTGGCGTGATCACCGGCAGGTGGTCAGCGGGGTGCTGTGGCGGCTGCGGACCGGGGCTCCGTGGCGGGATCTTCCCGACCGGTTCGGGCCGTGGCAGACCGTCTACGAGCGGTTCGCCCGCTGGGAGGCGGACGGCACCTGGGCACGGTTGCTGGAGCACGTTCAGGTCCGCGATGA
>NZ_JAFEXF010000319.1 GCF_016905445.1 Streptomyces sp. G44 | reverse complement strand
CCGCTGAGGGGCGCGGGCCGGGAACCGGGGCCCTGTGACACGCTGTTGTCCGGTTCCGGGTGGTCGGTGAAAGGGTGCGGCGTGGGGCGAGGGCGATGGCGCAGGGCCGGCAGCGCTCTGTGGCGGGGGGGCGCCGGTTGGGGCGGCAGCACCCCGACCCTGCTCGCACTCCCCCGGGTCCTGCCCGGCCTCCAAATCCCGTCCCACAAACGGGACAGCGCCCCCCCGGCCCCGGGCACCCCCCCCCCCGCGGACGGCGGGGGCGGCCGCCGCGCGGCCGCGGGGCCCCCGCCGGCCTCAGCCGGAGGCGGTCTCCCGCCAGTGGCTGGTGATGGGGAGGCGCCGGTCCTTGCCGAAGCCCTTCGCGGAGATCTTCGTGCCCGGCGGGTACTGGCGGCGCTTGTACTCCGCCGTGTCCACCATCCGCAGCGTCTTCGTGACCAGCTCCCGGTCGAAGCCCGCGGCCACGATCGCGTCGGCGCCCTGGTCCCGGTCGACGTACAGCTCAAGGATGCCGTCGAGGACCGGGTAGTCGGGCAGCGAGTCCGTGTCCACCTGGTCGGGGCGCAGCTCCGCGCTCGGCGGCTTGCTGATGGAGTTCTCCGGGATGGGCGGCGTCTGCCCGCGCTCCCGCGCCGCGCGGTTGCGCCACCGCGCGAGGCGGAAGATCGCCGTCTTGTAGACGTCCTTGATGGGGCCGTACGCGCCCACGGAGTCGCCGTACAGCGTGGAGTAGCCCACCGCCAGCTCCGACTTGTTGCCGGGCGCGAGCACGATGTGCCCCTCCTGGTTGGAGATCGCCATCAGCATCGTGCCGCGCAGGCGCGACTGGAGGTTCTCCTCGGCAAGGCCGGTCAGCCCGAGCGAGCCCATGTACGCGTCGAACATCGGCGCGATCGGCACCGTGCGGAAGTTGAGCCCCGTGCGGCGCGCCAGCTCCTCCGCGTCGCCGATGGAGTGCTCGGACGAGTAACGGGACGGCATGGCCACCCCGTACACGTTCCGCGCGCCCAGCGCGTCGCAGGCGATGGCGGCGGTGAGCGCCGAGTCGATGCCGCCGGAGAGCCCGATCAGGACGCTGCTGAAGCCGTTCTTCGCGGCGTACGCGCGCAGGCCCACGACCAGCGCCGAGTAGACCTCCTCGTCGTCGTCGAGCCGCTCGGCGTACCCGCCGGTGAGCTCCGCCTCGTACGCGGGCAGGGGCTCCCCGGAGAGCGTGACGTGCTCGACGCGGAGCCCGTCGTCCACGACTCCGGACGGCGGCACGGGCGCGGCGGCGGGCAGGTCGAGGTCCAGGACCACGCAGCCCTCCGCGAACTGCGGGGCGCGCGCGATGACCTCGCCGTCCCTGTCGACGACGATCGAGTCGCCGTCGAAGACCAGCTCGTCCTGGCCGCCGATCATCGCGAGGTACGCGGTGGTGCAGCCCGCCTCCTGGGCGCGCTTGCGGACCAGTTCGAGCCGCTGGTCGTCCTTGTTCTGCTCGTACGGCGAGGCGTTGATGGAGAGCAGCAGGCCCGCCCCCGCGCTGCGGGCGGCCGGCACGCGGCCGCCGTCCTGCCAGAGGTCCTCGCAGATGGCGAGGGCGACGTCGACGCCGTGCACCCGGACGACCGGCAGGGTCTCGCCCGGCACGAAGTAGCGGAACTCGTCGAACACGCCGTAGTTGGGCAGGTGGTGCTTGGAGAAGGTCAGCGCGACCTCGCCCCGGTGCAGCACGGCACCGGCGTTGCGCGGCGCGCCCGCGGGCTGGCCGTAGCGCGGCTTGGCCTCCTCGGTGCGGTCCAGGTAGCCGACGACGACGGGCAGCTCGCCGAAGCCCTCGTCGCTCAGCCGGGCGGCGAGCGCGTGCAGCGCGTCCCGCGAGGCCTGGACGAAGGACGACCGCAGGGCGAGGTCCTCCACGGGGTACCCGGTCAGCGCCATCTCGGGAAACGCGACGAGATGCGCCCCCTGCTCGGCGGAGTGCCGGGTCCAGCGGACGACCGCCTCGGCGTTCCCGGCGAGATCGCCGACGGTGGAGTCGATCTGGTTCAGGGCGAGACGTAGTTGAGGCACGCGCCCAGTGTAATCGTCAGAGCGACGCGATGCCCTGCCGGGCGGCCTCGCGTGACGCGGGCGGGCGTATCGCGCCGCAGGTCAGCCGGAGCTTCCCGCCCAGGTGGCGCTGTCGTAGCGGAGGAAGCCGGGCTCGACCTGGACCTCCAGCGTCGTCGCGGCGTCGGCCGGCAGGCTCACGGCGTACGTGGCGACGGCCTCCTTGCCGGGCAGCAGGTTGCCGGCCAGCTCCCTCGGCAGGCCGTCGCCGAAGATCTTCTCCGCCTCGGCGCCGTCCGCGTCCTTGAAGGTGACGTTGGTCAGATCCAGATCAACCGCCCTGTCGGTGCCGTTGACGACGGTGATCTTCACCGTCCTGGCCTTGTCGCCCTCGCTGTGGCCAAGGGCGTACGTGCTGGGCCGGTAGGAGACGGGTGGCGCCACGGTCACCTTCACGCCGTCGTCATACGTGAAGGTCTCACCGAACCGGAGCCCGTCCGAGTCGCCGGAATCACCGGAGTTGTCGGAGTCCTTCCCGGCCCGCCGGTCGCCGGGCTCGCCGGGGGCGGTCGACGACGTCTCCTTCTTGCCGCCCGTGCCGTCCAGATCGTCCACCGCGTCATCGATGATCGAGACGCTGATGACGAGACCGATGACCGCGAGGATCGCGGCGACCGCTCCGAGCGAGGTGCCCCAGATCGCCGTCCCCCTGTTGGTGGCCTGGCCGGTGCGGGCCCGGCCGATGCCGAGGGAGCCGAGGACCAGCGCCGGCACGGCGAGGATGCCCGCGGCCCAGAACAGGATCGGAACCAGCCCGCAGAGCACGCCGATGATGCCGAGAACCAGGGCCGCGGTGCCGAGGCCGTTGCGGACCTGCGGCTGCGACTGCCGGGGCTGTTGCGGGGGCTGGGGCCGTGGGCCCCATCGGGGTGGCGGTGGAGGGTCGCCAGAGGTGCTCATGGGTGGCCCCCTTCGGGTGGGGAGGCCTGGCTGATGCCTTGCGGTCATTGTCCCGCTCCTCCCGGAAAGCGCCACCTGCCCGGTGGGGCCGTGCCCGTCGGCGGGGCTCCCGGACAGCAGGTCCGAGGGCCCCGCCTCATCCAGGGTCCTCCCCGGCAGCGGGTCCGACGGCTGCCGTCAGGCCCGGTACCCCAGCACCGCCATCATCCCCGCCTCCGCGTGGTACACGTTGTGGCAGTGGACCATCCACAGGCCCGGGTTGTCCGCCTCGAAGTCCACCGTCAGTGTGCCGTTCGGGACGATGATCGCGGTGTCCTTGCGGGGGCCGTTCGCCGTGTTCGCCAGGGCGAAGGTGTGGCCGTGGAGATGGACCGGGTGCCACATCGAGGTCGAGTTGGCGAAGATCAGGCGTACCCGCTCGCCCGCGCGCAGCGGGTGGCGCCGGTCGGGGGAGTAGGGCTTCTTGTCGAACGCCCAGTCGTACTTCGCCATGCCGCCCGTCAGCCGGAGCCTGATCGTGCGGTCCGGCTCGCGGGGCGGCAGGGCGGCGGGCTCGGCCGCCCGCAGCCTGTCCGCCGTCAGGAGGCGGCCCCGCAGCTCCTTCGGACGGGCCGACGCGGACGGCGCCGCCCCGCCGCCCGTGCGCAGCACCGCGAGCGCCGCCGCCTTCTTGCCCTCGGCCACCGCGGTCAGCGGGAAGGCGCCGTCCCCGGCGGTGACCAGGACGTCGTACCGCTCGCCCATGCCGAGCAGCAGCGCGTCCGTCTTCGCGTGCTCCACGGGGAAGCCGTCGGTGTGCGTCACCGTCATCTCGTGGCCGCCGAGCGCCACACGGAAGGCCGTGTCACCGCCCGCGTTGATGATCCGCAGGCGGATGCGGTCGCCGGGGCGGGCGCGGAACTCGGAGGGCGCCTGCGCCGTCCGGCCGTTGACCAGGTAGTGCGGGTACGCCACGTCGCCCGCGTCGCCCCCGAGGAGGCTGCTCCTGGCGCCCATCATCATCCGCGAGGGCCCGGAGGTCCGCTTGGGCTCCGGGGACGGCTCGGTGCGCGCCGCCGCGTGCGACATGCCGTGGCCGCCGCGGTCCGTGCCGCCCATGTCGTGGCCGGCCATGCCCTGGCTCAGCTCCGCCAGCACGCCGTCCGGGGTCGAGCCGTCCACGCCGTCGACCCAGTCGTCCAGGACGACCACCCACTCCTTGTCGTACTTCAGCGGCTCCTTCGGGTCCTCGACGATCAAGGGGGCGTACAGCCCGCGGTCCTGCTGGGTGCCGGAGTGCGGATGGAACCAGTACGTCCCCGGGTCCGGCACCGTGAGGCGGTAGGTGAAGTCCGCGCCGGGCTTGATGTCCCGCTGGGTGAGGCCGGGGACGCCGTCCATGTCATTGCGCAGGGCGATGCCGTGCCAGTGCAGGGAGGTGGCTTCCGGGAGGTGGTTGGCGAGGGTCAGGGCGAGGGTGTCGCCCGCGGTGACGCGGACCTCCTTGCCGGGCAGCGCGTCCCCGTACGCCCACGTGCGGACCTCGGGGCCGCCGAGGTCGAGCCCGGTCTCCATGGCCGTCAGCTTCACTTCACGGACCCGGCCGCCCCGGCCCCGCTTCCTCTCGGCCGCGGCGACCTCGGGGCCCGCGGGGTCCACATAGCCCTTGGGGCCGGACCCGCCGGACCCGCCGCTCCCGCCGGACCCGCCGCTCCCGCCGGACCCGCCGCTCCCGCCGTGACCGCCGCCGTGACCGCCGCCCGCGTCGGAGCCGGATCCGGAGCAGGCCGTCAGGATTCCCGTACCGGCCACGGCGGCGGCCGTGGCGCCGAGCAGGGCCCGGCGGGAGGCGGTGCGCCGCGGCTCATCGGCGTACCGGTGGTGGTCGAAGCGCTCTTCGTGGTTGTCGTGCATCGTCGGGTGACACCTCGTCATGGTGGTGCGTGCGAATGGGCGCGTCCGCTGCTTCGGGTGCACCGCTCGACGTCCATGGGCTCCCACCGGAATCCCACGCGTTCTCCGGGCAGCGCGAAGCAGCCGGTGCGCGGCCTAGATGCGCAGTACCGACAGACGGGCGAGCAGGACACGCGGCGGCGGCGCCTCCGCCCGCGGGGCGCTCGGGCG
>NZ_JAFEXF010000318.1 GCF_016905445.1 Streptomyces sp. G44 | reverse complement strand
GTCCCGGTGGCGGCGGTGCCGGTCGTCCCGGTGGCGGCGGCGGCTTCGGCGGCCGTCCCGGCTTCGGTGGCCGTCCCGGTGGTCCCGGTGCCCGTGGTGGCACGCAGGGCGCGTTCGGCCGTCCCGGCGGGCCCGCCCGTCGTGGCCGCAAGTCGAAGCGGCAGAGGCGCCAGGAGTACGAGGCCATGCAGGCCCCGTCGGTGGGCGGCGTCATGCTGCCTCGCGGCAACGGACAGACCGTCCGCCTGTCGCGCGGTGCCTCGCTGACCGACTTCGCCGAGAAGATCAACGCCAACCCGGCGTCGCTCGTCGGCGTGATGATGAACCTCGGCGAGATGGTCACCGCCACGCAGTCCGTCTCCGACGAGACGCTGAAGCTCCTCGCGGACGAGATGAACTTCGTCCTGGAGATCGTCAGCCCGGAGGAGGAGGACCGCGAGCTGCTCGAGTCGTTCTCCATCGAGTTCGGTGAGGACGAGGGCGGCGAGGACATGCTCGTCTCCCGTCCGCCGGTCGTGACCGTCATGGGTCACGTCGACCACGGCAAGACCCGCCTGCTCGACGCGATCCGCAAGACGAACGTCGTCGCGGGCGAGGCCGGTGGCATCACCCAGCACATCGGTGCCTACCAGGTCGCGACCGAGGTCAACGGCGAAGAGCGCGCCATCACCTTCATCGACACCCCCGGTCACGAGGCGTTCACCGCCATGCGTGCCCGTGGTGCGAAGTCCACCGACATCGCGATCCTCGTGGTCGCGGCGAACGACGGTGTGATGCCGCAGACGATCGAGGCGCTGAACCACGCCAAGGCGGCCGACGTGCCGATCGTGGTCGCGGTCAACAAGATCGACGTCGAGGGTGCCGACCCGACCAAGGTGCGCGGTCAGCTCACCGAGTTCGGTCTGGTGGCCGAGGAGTACGGCGGCGACACGATGTTCGTCGACATCTCCGCCCGCCAGGGCCTCAACATCGAGCAGCTGCTCGAAGCCGTGGTCCTGACCGCGGACGCCTCGCTCGACCTGCGGGCCAACCCGGAGCAGGACGCGCAGGGCATCGCCATCGAGGCCCACCTCGACAAGGGCCGCGGCGCCGTCGCGACCGTCCTCGTCCAGCGCGGTACCCTCCGCGTCGGCGACACGATGGTCGCCGGTGACGCCTACGGCCGAGTCCGCGCCATGCTCGACGACAAGGGCGAGAACGTGGAGGAGGCGACCCCGTCGACTCCGGTCCTCGTGCTCGGTCTCACCAACGTCCCGGGCGCCGGCGACAACTTCCTGGTCGTCGACGAGGACCGTACGGCCCGTCAGATCGCCGAGAAGCGTGCCGCCCGTGAGCGCAACGCCGCGTTCGCCAAGCGCACCCGCCGGGTCTCCCTCGAAGACCTCGACCAGGTGCTCAAGGCCGGCCTGGTCCAGGACCTCAACATCATCATCAAGGGTGACGCGTCCGGTTCGGTGGAGGCTCTCGAGTCCTCGCTGCTCCAGCTGGACGTCGGCGAAGAGGTCGACATCCGCGTCCTGCACCGCGGTGTGGGTGCGGTCACCGAGTCGGACATCGACCTGGCGATGGGCTCCGACGCCATCGTCATCGGCTTCAACGTCCGCGCGGCCGGCCGTGCCGCGCAGATGGCGGAGCGCGAGGGCGTCGACGTCCGCTACTACTCGGTGATCTACCAGGCCATCGAGGAGATCGAGGCGGCCCTCAAGGGCATGCTCAAGCCGGAGTACGAGGAGGTCGAGCTCGGCACCGCGGAGATCCGCGAGGTCTTCCGCTCGTCCAAGCTCGGCAACATCGCCGGTGTCCTCATCCGCTCGGGCGAGGTCAAGCGCAACACCAAGGCGCGCCTCATCCGCGACGGCAAGGTCATCGCGGAGAACCTCAACATCGAGGGTCTGCGCCGCTTCAAGGACGACGTCACCGAGATCCGCGAAGGCTTCGAGGGCGGTATCAACCTCGGCAACTTCAACGACATCAAGATCGACGACGTCATCGCGACGTACGAGATGCGCGAGAAGCCGCGCGGCTGATCGACTGCCTCACGGCAGTGACCGCCGCACGGCGGTCCGATCCGCGCGGTCAGTGTCGGGGCCGGTCGAGGGGAGAAATCCCGTCGATCGGCCCCGGCCGTTCCGTGTACGGTTCTTGTGTCCCTGCCAAGCGGTTGGCGGGGCCCCGAACCCGTACCGGCGGGACATCCGGATACACATGTATGTGGGGACTCTGTCCTTCGACCTGCTCCTCGGCGACGTACATTCGCTGAAGGAGAAACGCTCCGTCGTCCGCCCGATCGTCGCCGAGCTCCAGCGGAAGTACGCGGTGAGCGTGGCGGAGGTGGGCGGTCAGAACCTGCACCGCAGGGCCGAGATCGGCCTCGCCGCGGTGGCGGGTGACTGGAGCCATCTCACGGACGTACTGGACCGGTGCGAGCGCCTCGTCGCCGCCCGGCCCGAAGTGGAGCTGCTGTCGGTCCGGCGGCGGCTCCACGGAGACGACGACTGAACAACAGCAAGACAAGCCCAGGGAATGCCCGGGGATAAGGGAGACGGAGCAGTGGCCGACAACGCGCGGGCGAAAAGGCTGGCGGACCTCATCCGAGAGGTGGTTGCCCAGAAGCTGCAGCGCGGGATCAAGGACCCGCGGCTCGGGACGCACGTGACCATCACGGACACCCGGGTGACCGGTGACCTGCGGGAGGCGACCGTCTTCTACACGGTCTACGGCGACGACGAGGACCGCGCCGCCGCCGCGGCCGGCCTGGAGAGCGCCAAGGGCGTCCTGCGCTCGGCGGTCGGCCAGGCCGCGGGCGTGAAGTTCACGCCGACCCTGTCCTTCGTCGCGGACGCCCTGCCGGACAACGCCCGGGCCATCGAGGACCTCCTCGACAAGGCCCGGATGTCGGACGAGAAGGTGCGGGAGGTCTCCGCGGGCGCGAAGTTCGCCGGTGACGCCGACCCGTACAAGAAGCCCGAGTCCGACGAGGACGCGGACGACACGGACGAGACGGACGGCGACGCCCGCGCATGAGCAAGAGCAGCACCACCACGCCGGACGGCCTTGTCATCGTCGACAAGCCGTCCGGCTTCACTTCGCACGACGTGGTGGCCAAGATGCGCGGGATCGCCAGGACCCGCCGCGTCGGCCACGCGGGCACCCTGGACCCCATGGCCACGGGCGTCCTCGTGCTCGGCGTGGAACGCGCCACCAAGCTCCTCGGCCACCTGGCGCTGACCGAGAAGGAGTATCTGGGCACCATCCGCCTCGGGCAGAACACGCTCACCGACGACGCCGAGGGCGAGATCACCTCGTCCGCCGACGCCTCCGAGGTCACCCGTGAGGCGATCGACGCGGGCATCGCCAAGCTCTCCGGCGACATCATGCAGGTGCCCTCCAAGGTCAGCGCCATCAAGATCGACGGCAAGCGGTCGTACGCGCGCGCCCGCAAGGGCGAGGACTTCGAGATCCCGGCCCGGCCGGTGACGGTCTCCGCCTTCACCGTGTACGACGTCCGCGGCGCCGTCGCCGAGGACGGCACCCCCGTCCTCGACCTGGTCGTCTCGGTCGTCTGCTCCTCGGGGACGTACATCCGGGCGCTCGCCCGCGACCTCGGCGCGGATCTCGGTGTCGGCGGCCATCTGACCGCCCTGCGGCGCACCCGCGTCGGCCCGTACAAGCTGGACGCGGCCAGGACCATCGACCAGCTCCAGGAGGAGCTGACGGTGATGCCGGTGGCCGAGGCCGCCGGGCGGGCCTTCCCGCGCTGGGACGTCGACGACAAGCGCGGCCGGCTGCTGCTCAACGGCGTCCGGATCGACATGCCCGAGGAGTACGCGGGTGTGGGCGCCGTCGCGGTCTTCGACCCGGAGGGCCGCTTCCTGGTCCTCGCGGAGGAGTCCCGCGGCAAGGCCAAGAGCCTGGCCGTCTTCGCCTGAGCGGGGCCGGCGCGCGTCGCCTGTCCCGTGGACCCGTGTCCCGCTTCGTCGTGGAGCGGCGGACTTCAGTACGCCGCTCCACGATCCCCCCACGGCCCCCCACTCAAGGTGTTTCCATCTCACCGCCCTGATTCACCCCATCGGGCAGGCGCTCGGAGTGAACCGAGGGAGCGGAAGGGGGCGCGTTCGCCTCACGTTCTGTTCCGCTGATCACCGCCGACCTACGGTCGGAGGACGGGGACAGCCGGGAGGTTCGAGCATGGCGGGACGGGGGCCGCAGGTCGAGGGCGCCGGGGAGGCCGCGGGCGCGGGGGAGCGGGGCGGTCACACGCCGCGCGACCGGGCCCTCGTGCGGGTGTGCGACCCGGCGGGGCGCCCGCGGGGCGCGGGATTCGCCGCCGACGCGCACGGCACGGTCATCACCGGCCACGAGGCCGTCGACGGCCTCGCGCGGATCGTCCTGCACGCGCCGGACGGCCGCACCTGCGCGGTGCCCGCCGCCGCCGTCGTGGCACTGCCCGGCACCGGCCTCGCGCTCGTGCCCACCGAGGGCCTCGCTCTGCGGCCCCTGCCCCTGTCCGTGCGGGAATCCGTGGCGACCGGCACCTACGTCCGGATCGCGGCGCTCGGCTGGCGCGAGGCACGCGTCCTCGGCTCCTCCCCGGTGACGTACACCGCCGGCGACCGCCCGCATCTCATCGCCACCGCCCTGGAGCTGGCGATCGGCACGGAAGGCGCCGACGCGCTGCGCGTCGGCGGCGGGGCCGCGGGCGGACCGGTCGTGGACGCCGCGTCCGGTGCCGTCATCGCCGTCCTCGGCACGGCCCTGCGGCCCCAGGATCCGGGCCCCCGCCCCCCGGACGACGCGCCCTTCACCCACCGTCCGCCCGGCTTCGCCGTCGCGCTGCGGGCGGCTGCCGCCACCGAGCCCGGCGGGCCGCTCGCCGAGCTGATCGGCCGCAACGCCGCGACCGTCCCCGCGTACGGCGACGACCTCAACCTCGCGGGCGCGCTGCGCCTGACGGCCGCCTCGGCCGGTTCCGGCGGACCGGGCGCGGACCACCAGGAGCCGGTCGAACGGCCCGAGGTGACAAGCGAGTTCAGCGCCTTCCTCGCCGGCCCGGCCCGCGTGCTCGGCCTGGTCGGCGATCCCGGCACGGGGCGTACGACGGAACTGGCCGCGTTCGCCGCCCGGCGGGCCGGCGGCGCCGAGC
>NZ_JAFEXF010000317.1 GCF_016905445.1 Streptomyces sp. G44 | reverse complement strand
CCCCAAATGACATCATGAGAGAGTGAGATATTGTTTTTTTTTTATAAAGAAGAAGACGGCATAGGAGAGGGAGAGAGGTCTCGTGGGCTGGGAGAGGTGAAAAAGGGAGGGGGGCGGGGCCGAGCGCCACGCCCCGGTTGCCCACCGCAACCGCCACGAGCAGCGCGCTCACCCACGGCGGCGACCGGTAGCCGAGCCCCGCGGAGATCGCGAGGCCGCCGCACCAGGGGCCGAGCGCGCCGCCCACGTTGAACGCGGCCGTGGCGAAGCCGCCGGCCAGGGTGGGGGCGCCCGTCGCCGCGTACAGGGCCTGCGAGACGAGCGTGGAGCCGACGCCGAACGACAACGCGCCCTGGACGAGGGCCAGCGCGAGCACCGCCACCGGGGACGCGGCCGTCACGGCGAGCAGGACCCAGCCGGCGAGCAGCGCGAGCGACCCGCCCACCAGTAGCGGCACGGGCCGTACGTCGGCGGCCCGGCCGCCCAGGCTGACGCCGATGAACGAACCGATGCCGAAGAGGGCGAGCACCACCGGCACCCGGCCCGAGCCGAGCCCGGCGACCTCGGTGACCAGCGGTGCCAGATAGGTGAACGTACAGAACGTCGCACCGTTCACCAGCGCGCCCAGCAGCAGCGTGAGCAGGAGCCGGGGACCGCGCAGCGCGCGCAGCTCACCCAGCGCGCTCGGCCCCGCGGCGTCCGGCGCCCCGGCGGCCCCAGCGGTCCCGGCAGCCCCGCCCGGTACGGCCCGCGCGATCGCGAGGAGGGCGGGCACGGAGAGCAGGGCCACGGCCCAGAACGCCGAACGCCAGCCCCACACCTCGCCGAGCACCGCCCCCGCGGGCACCCCCGCGACACAGGCGACCGTCACACCGCCGAGCAGCGCCGAGGTGGCGCGCCCCTTGGCGTTCGGCTCGACCATGCTCGTGGCGGTCACGAGGGCGACGGCGAGGAAACCGGCGTTGGCGAGGGCGCCGGCCACGCGCGTCGCGAGCAGCACCGCGAAGCTCGTGGTGAGCGCGCCGACGACATGGACCAGCAGGAAGGTGGCCAGGAAGGCCGACAGCGCGCGCCGCCGCGAGAAGCGGCGGCTCAGCAGGGCCATCAGCGGCGCCCCGACGACCATTCCGACGGCGAAGGCCGAGGTGAGATGGCCCGCGGACGGGATGGAGACACCCAGGTCCCGGGCGATGTCCGGCCCCAGGCCGGACAGCATGAACTCGGAGGTGCCTTGCGCGAAGACGGCGAGTGCGAGCAGGTGGATGGCAAAGGGCACAGCGAAACTCCGCAACCACGGTGTGGGATCGAACGAAGCGATCAGGACACGGGAGCGGTGATCCGGTGGCGGTGCGAGCGCGCGGAAGGCGGCACGGGATGCTCGCGCGGAAGGCGCACGTGACGGGCGCGCGAGGGCGGCGGGGCGTCAGTGCGACGGCGCGGGAAGCCACCGGACGACCGGTGGCCGGAGTCTGTCGGACTCGGGGCTGGACATGGTGCGCACGGTAGTCAGCCGGTGCGCACCACGTCCACCGGTTTACCGGGCGCCGTCGTCCCGGCTCTCGCTCGCGCTCTTCTCGTCGTACGTCGACGTCCCCGCGTCCAGCAGCGGTTCCTGGGTCTTGAGGTGCGGCGGGGCGAACGCGCGCAGCACGTGGTAGCCGGTGATGACGACGATCGTGCCGAGCGCGATGCCGCTCAGCTCGAAGTTGTCGGTGAACTTCAGCGAGACACCGCCGACGCCGATGATGATGCCCGCGGCGGCCGGGACCAGGTTCAGCGGGTTGCGCAGGTCCACCTTGGCGTTGATCCAGATCTGCGCGCCGAGCAGGCCGATCATCCCGTACAGGATGACGGTGATGCCGCCGAGCACACCGCCCGGGATGGCCGCGACGACCGCGCCGAACTTGGGGCAGAGCCCGAAGAGCAGCGCGAAGCAGGCCGCCGCCCAGTACGCGGCCGTGGAGTAGACGCGGGTCGCCGCCATCACGCCGATGTTCTCGGAGTACGTCGTGTTGGGCGGGCCGCCGACCGCCGTGGAGAGCATGGAGGCGGCGCCGTCGGCGGAGATCGCCGTGCCGAGCCTGTCGTCGAGGTCGTCGCCGGTCATCTCGCCGACGGCCTTGACGTGGCCCGCGTTCTCCGCGACCAGCGCGATGACGACGGGCAGCGCCACGAGGATCGCCGACCACTCGAAGCTCGGCGCGTGGAAGGAGGGCAGCCCGATCCAGTCGGCCTTGCCGACGGCGGACAGGTCCAGGCGCCAGTGGTCGACGACCTTGCCGGAGCCGTCCGCCGAGTGGATCCTGCCGAAGACCTGGTCGAAGACCCAGGAGATGCCGTAGCCGAAGATGAGGCCGAGGAAGATCGCGATGCGTGACCAGAAGCCGCGCAGGCACACCACGGCCAGTCCGGTGAACAGCATCACGAGGAGCGCCGTCCACTGGTCCTGCGGCCAGTACGTCGACGCGGTGACCGGCGCGAGGTTGAAGCCGATCAGCATGACGACCGCGCCGGTCACGATCGGCGGCATCGCGGCGTGGATGACCCGCGCCCCGAACTTCTGCACCGCGAGCCCCACCAGGAACAGCGCGGCGCCGACGACGAAGACCGCCCCGGTGACCGTCGCGCTGGAGCCGCCCTGCGCCCGGATGACCGCGGCCACGCCCACGAAGGAGAGCGAACAGCCCAGGTAGCTCGGGACCCGACCGCGCGTGGCGAGCAGGAAGATGACGGTCGCGACACCCGACATCATGATGGCGAGATTCGGGTCGAGACCCATCAGCACGGGCGCGACGAAAGACGCGCCGAACATGGCCACCACATGCTGCGCGCCGAGCCCGAACGTCCGCGGCCACGAGAGCCGCTCGTCGGGCCGGACGACCGCGCCGGGGGCGGGGGTACGGCCGTCGCCGTGCAGTTTCCAGCGCACGCCGAGATCCATGGTGAGTGTCGCTTTCTGTGCGCTGAGCCGGGCCGGTCTGCTGGCGGTGCGTGGCCCGAAATGATCGACGCCATGTTAATGGGACATCAGTGCGGCTTCGCTCCGCGCCGCTGCGTCACCCCGGTCACTCCCCGGTCGGCCGGGCCCTTCCGGTTCGCGCCGCCTTGCGGCCGTCCGTGCGCAGCACCCCGGCGAAGACCGCGAGGCCGAACGCGAGCAGCGTCACCAGGCCGAACGAGGTCACGAGGCTCGTCGCGTCCGCCAGGGTCCCGATCGCCGAGGGCGCGATCAGGCCGGAGGTGTACGTGATGGTGGCGACGCCCGCGATGGCCTGGCTCGGGTTCGGGCCGCTGCGCCCCGCCGCGGCGAACGCCAGCGGCACCACGACCGCGATGCCGAGACCGAGCAGCGCGAAGCCGCCCATGGCCATGACGGGGTGGGAGGCGAGGACCACCAGCAGCCCGCCGAGCGCCGCGAGCACCCCGCCGACCCGCACCGTGCGCACCGCGCCGAACCGGTTGACCACCGCGTCGCCCGCCAGCCGCGCCACGGCCATGGTGAGCGTGAAGCCCGTGGTGGACGCGGCCGCGACACCGGCCGAGGAGTCCAGCACGTCCCGCAGATAGACCGCCGACCAGTCCAGGCTCGCGCCCTCCGCGAAGACCGCGCAGAAGCCGACCGCGCCGATGAGCAGCGCCGACTTGGGCGGCAGCGAGAACCGCGGCGGCACCTCCTCCTCGGGCGTCGCCTGGAGGTCGAGTACGCCCTGGCAGGCGGCGAGGCCGAGCGCGGTCAGCGCCGCGGCGGCCAGCACGTGGTGCAGCCGGGCGTCCGAGCCCAGGTGGGCGGCGACGGTGCCGGCGGCCGAGCCGATCAGGGCGCCGACGCTCCACATGCCGTGCAGGCCCGACATGATCGACTTCTGCATGCGGGTCTCGGTCTCGACGCCGAGCGCGTTCATCGCCACGTCCGACATGCCCGAGGTCGCGCCGTACACGAAGAGGGCCGCGCAGAGCGTGAGCAGGTTCGGCGCGAGCGAGGGCAGGATAAGGGAGAGCGTCCACAGCGTGAGGAGTCCGCGCAGCGCGTTGCGGGCGCCGAAGCGGTGGCTGATCCGGCTCGCGAGCGGCATCGCCACGGAGGCGCCGATCGCGGGGAAGGCGAGCGCCAGGCCGAGCATGCCCGCGCTGACCGAGGCGTGCTCCTGGATCCACGGCACGCGGGTCGCGAAGGAGCCGGTGACCGCGCCGTGCACACAGAAGACGGCGGCCACGGCGATGCGCGCGCGCCGCAACCGGCTCTTGTCGTAGGCCATGTGGCTCGCTTCACTCATTCCGCTCCGCCCCTCCCGAGGTGGCTCCCGTCATCGCGCGGGCATGCCCCGGCACGACGCGGGTGTGCCCCGATACGGCGCGTAAACTATCAGGAACCCTGCCTGATAAATAGAAGGCCGTTGTGGAAGGATCCCGGCATGCCTGCCTCACCCAGTACCGCCCGGGCCATCAACGACCGGCTCGCGCTGGGCCTCCTGCGGAGCGAAGGGCCCCTGACCGCGAACCAGCTGAAGCAGCTCACCGGCCTGTCCCGGCCCTCGGTGGCCGACCTCGTCGAACGCCTTCAAGGGTCCGGGCTCGTCACCGTCGTCGGTGAGGCGGGTGCCCGGCGACGCGGACCGAACGCCCGGCTCTACGGCATCGTCGCCGACCGGGCCCACCTCGCCGCGCTCGACGTGCGCACCGACAGCGTCTCCGTCGTCGTGACCGACCTGCTCGGCGCGGTTCTCGCGGAGGCCTCCGCGCCCATCGGCGGCGACACCGCGACCGCGGTGGAGAGCGCCCTCACGCTGGTGGAGAGTGCGGCGCGCCAGGGCGGCGCCCGGCGGCTGCACACCGTCGGCATCGGCGCGCCCGGCCTGATCGACCCGGCCACCGGCGACCTGCACGACACCACCTCGCTGCCCGCCTGGCACCGCGCTCTCGCCGGCGCCCTCCAGGAGCGGCTCGGCGCGCGGGTCCTGGTGGAGAACGAGACCAACCTCGCGGCCCGCGCCGAACAGCGCGACGGCGCCGCCCGCGACCGGGACACGTTCGTGCTGCTCTGGCTCGGCGAGGGCGTGGGCGCCGCCGTCGTGCTCGACGGGGCGCTGCGCAGGGGGGCCTCCGGGGGCACCGGCGAGATCGGCTTCCTGCCGGTGCCGGGCACGGGCTCGCTGCCGTCCGCCACCGGCTGCGAG
>NZ_JAFEXF010000316.1 GCF_016905445.1 Streptomyces sp. G44 | reverse complement strand
GGGCAGGGCGGCGGCGGGCGCGGCGGCCAGGGCCGCGGTGGCGGCCGTCGCGGAGAGCGCGGTCGTGAGCAGGGTTCGTCGGGTGCGCATGGGGGGTGGCCTTCCCGTCGGAGGGGGTGGGGAGTCCTGAGCATGTTCTCGTACGTGAACTCAAGGCCTGCACATGAACGTTGCGAACGTAGAGTCGGGGCATGGTCGCGTCAATACGTGTGCGTCAAGAGGGCCGCGTCAAAGGGCAGTTCGGATCCCGCCATGCGGAGGGCGGTGGCGGGAATGCCTGTGTCCCCGCGTGCGTTCTCCGTTACGAACACGAGGAGGAGCGGTCACAGTGCTTGATCCGCAGGGTTTGTACGCATGGGAGCCGAAGGGCCTCGCCGTCGTCGACATGGCGCTGGCCCAGGAATCGGCCGGACTGGTCATGCTCTACCACTTCGACGGATACATCGACGCGGGCGAAACCGGCGACCAGATCGTCGAGCGGCTCACGGACAGCCTCCCCGGGCAGGTGGTGGCGAGATTCGACCACGACCGGCTCGTCGACTACCGCGCCCGCCGCCCGCTGCTCACCTTCCGCCGCGACCGCTGGAGCGACTACGAAGTGCCGACGCTCGATGTCCGCCTCGTGCAGGACGCCACGGGCGCGCCCTTCCTGCTGCTCTCCGGGCCCGAACCGGACGTCGAGTGGGAGCGTTTCGCCGTCGCCGTCCAGCAGATCGTGGAGCGCCTCGGCGTACGCCTGTCGGTGAACTTCCACGGCATCCCCATGGGCGTGCCGCACACCCGCCCCGTGGGCCTCACGCCGCACGGCAACCGCACCGACCTGGTTCCGGGCCACCGCAGCCCGTTCGAGGAGGCGCAGGTGCCGGGCAGCGCCGCGTCCCTCGTCGAGTACCGCCTCCTGGAGGCGGGCCACGACGTGCTGGGCGTCGCCGCGCACGTCCCGCACTACATCGCGCGCTCCCCCTACCCGGACGCCGCCCTCACGGTCCTGGAGGCGATCACCGGCGCCACCGGCCTGGTGCTGCCCGGCGTCGCGCACGGCCTGCGCACCGAGGCGCACCGCACCCAGACCGAGATCGACCGGCAGATCCAGGAGGGCGACGAGGAACTGGTCGCGCTGGTCCAGGGACTCGAGCACCAGTACGATGCGGCGGCGGGCGCCCAGGAGCGGGGCAACATGCTGGCCGAGCCGGCGGACCTTCCCTCCGCCGACGAGATCGGCCGGGAGTTCGAACGCTTTCTGGCCGAGCGGGAGGGCGACGCGTAACCGCGGCTTCTGGCGCGTGCCCGCGGCCCCTTAAGCTGCCCGTCATGCTGAAGGTTGGTCTGACCGGCGGAATCGGCGCCGGCAAGAGTGAGGTCTCGCGGCTCCTCGTCGCGTCCGGCGCCGTGCTGATCGACGCCGACAGGATCGCCCGCGAGGTGGTGGAGCCGGGGACCCCCGGCCTCGCGGCCGTCGTCGAGGCCTTCGGGCCGGAGATCCTGGCCCCGGACGGCTCGCTGGACCGCCCGCGGCTCGGTGCGATCGTCTTCGCCGACGCCGAGAGGCTGGCCGCCCTCAACGCGATCGTCCACCCGCTGGTCGGCGCCCGCTCCGCCGAGCTGGAACGTTCCGCCTCGGGCGACGCGGTGGTCGTCCACGACGTGCCGCTGCTCACCGAGAACGGTCTCGCCCCGCTCTACGACGTGGTGGTCGTCGTCGACGCGAGCCCCCGGACGCAGCTGGACCGCCTGGTGCGGCTGCGCGGCATGAGCGAGGAGGACGCCCGGGCCCGCATGGCGGCGCAGGCCACCCGGGAGAAGCGCCTGGAGATCGCCGACATCGTGATCGACAACGACGGCTCCCTGGAGGGACTCCGGGAACGAGTCGCCGAAGTGTGGTCGGACCTCGTGCGCAGGGCGCGTACGCGGGGGCAGATCCGCCCCCGGTGAGCGGTCGCCGCACGGAATAGGGAGAGCCGTGACGGGCGTTGATCCAGGGGAGTGAGGGAAGGAGTCCAGCGTGCCCGAAATCACCCCGGAGACTCACGTCATCGACTTCCGAGCGGCGGAGCAGCTCCTCGCCGCGCGCGACCCGCGGGGCGCGGTGAAGCTGCTCGACACGGTCATCGCGGCCCATCCCGAGAACACCGCGGCCCGGCTGCTGCGCGCCCGCGCCTTCTTCGCCGCCGCGCAATTGCGCGCCGCGGAGCTGGAGTTCAGCATCGTCCTGGAGCGGGAACCGGACAACGCCTTCGCGCACTTCGCGCTCGCCCGCACCTACGAGCGCGGCGCCCGCCCCGACCAGGCGCGGCGCCATTTCCGCCTCGCCGCCGCGCTGGACCCGCAGCCGGAGTACCTGGCGGCGGCCCGCTTCGACGAGCAGGAGCGGCGCGGCGAGCGCGACTGACGGCCCCCCCGTCGACGCCCGCCGCCGGGGGGCGATGGCCGGGCGGGCACTCTCCGGTCAGGGGATGTCCGGCGGATCGTACGGCGGGATGTCGCGGCCCGGCTGGTAGTGCGGGCCCTGCCGCATGCGGTGCACCACCCACGCCAGGTCGGCCGCGACCACCAGCAGCAGCACCCCGCAGGCCGCCGCCCAGCCGGACCGGCCGGCCAGCGCGAAGGCGGCCGTGCCGAAGGCGGCCCAGCCGAGGCCCCATACGCTGAACCAGAAACGCATCCGCAGGGGACTGCGTGCCGTGAGCGGTTCACTGCCTGTACGCATGTGAGGTCACCCCGCAGGTGAGGTCGTCGCCTCCTTTCAGGATAGTGAGGGCGGCGGCGATGAAGAGGGGGAAGCCACGTGCTGGAAGCGCTCAGGGCCGACGACCGGCTCGCCGCTTGGCTGAGCGAGCTGGAGACCGCCGGGGAGCCACGGGCGCGGGCGGAGCTCCCCGACGCCGACGACCTCCCCGAGGTGCTGCTCGACCTCGGCGTGCCGCACGAGGACATCAACGCCCTGGTGGCGCTCCGCGACCGGCTGTGGGCGAACCCGGAGGCGCGGTGGCTGCTCGACCGCTGCGCCGACGCCCTCGTACGGGAAATCGGCGCGGTGGGGCGGGGCGGCCGCGTGCCGGTGCTCCCCGAGGAGTGGGGGGAACTGGGACGCTGCTTCCCCCTGTACGTGTACGTGGCCGCGCTGCCCAGGGTGCGGGAGTACCACCGCGGCCGTGGCATCCCGGACGACGTCTCGCGCCGCACCCTCGCCGACCTGGGGCGGCATCTGGCGGTGCACCGCAGGGCGCGCGGCAGCCGGGGGCTGATGGTGCCGGAGTGGCACGGCCTGCACTTCCGGGGCGAGCTGTACCAGCTGGGGCGGCTCCAGTTCCAGCGTGCCGTCCTCGGTGAGCGCATGGGCGCCGCCACCGCGGCCGCCGGACACGACGCGGGCCCCGGGGACCCCTGTCTGAACCTGCACATCACCGACTTCCGGGGGCCGCTGACGCCCCGCGCCTGTGACCGGTCGCTGGCGTCGGCGAGGGAGTTCTTCGCACGGCACTTCCCCGAGGAGCGGTATCGGACAGCTGTCTGCCACTCCTGGCTGCTGGACCCGCAGCTGCCGGACCGGCTGCCGGCGGACTCGAACATCGTCCGCTTCCAGCAGCGTTTCCACTTGGCCGACGGATACGGGCGTGAACCGGACGATGGCACTCCGATCGGATTCGTCTTCGGCGACCGGGAGCTGCCCGTGGCCGAACTGCCCAGGCGGACGGCGCTGGAGAGGGCCGTGGGCGACCATCTGCGGGCGGGCGGCCACTGGTACGGAGGGCATGGCTGGTTCCCGCTGTAGCCGAGGGACCGCGGGAGCGGCGGGGAACGGGCCCGCGTCCCGCTTCGTTGGCGGGGCATGAGTGTGCGGATGCGTGAGGGGTACGAGGGGACGGGGCCCGGCGCGATCACCCCGGACGGCTGCGCGGTGGAGCTGTACACGCGCCTTTCCGCCGGGGACGAGCCCGAGATCGTCGCCGGGGCGGTGCCGCCCGGCGCGCACCTCCTCGAACTGGGCTGCGGCGCGGGCCGGGTGACCCGGCCGCTCCTGGAGCGCGGCTTCCGCGTGACGGCCGTGGACGAGTCCGCCGAGATGCTGGAGCGCGTCGCCGCGCTCGACGGCGGGGTGCGCACGGTACGCAGCCGGATCGAGGGGCTCGACCTCGACGAGAAGTTCCCCGTGGTGCTGCTCGCGTCGTTCCTCGTGCACACCGGTGACGTGGCCGTGCGGCGCGGGATGCTGCGGGTCTGCCGCAGGCATGTCACCGACGACGGCTGCGTGCTGATCCAGCGGGAAGGCCCGGACTACCACACCGACCTGCCGAGGGAGCGCGTCGACGCGGGCGGCTGCGTGATCCGGATCGTCTCGGCGGAGCCGGTCGGTGACGGCGTGAACCGCGTCCGCGCGGAGTACGCCTTTCCGGATGCCGCATGGACCCAGACGTTCCTCGCCCGCCCGCTCACCCGGGGGCAGTTCGAGGCGGCGCTGGCCGAGGCGGGGCTGAAGGCCGACACGTACCTCACGGATGACGGCAGTTGGGTGCGGGCGGTGCCTGTGAGGTGACCTCGCGCGGCCCCACCGCGGTGGAGGCCCGGGAAAACTCCTCCTCGAAAAGCCGTGCGGGGGCGATGAGTTCCGGGCGGTGGCCCCGTCTATCCCTGTGACAGCGACGAACCGTCACCGAGGGGACACCATGACCGCTACCGCCACGACCGCCGCAGCCACTACCGCTCGTACCGCCCCGCGCAGCCGTGGCGCCCGCATCGCGCTGCGTACGCTCCGCGTGGTGCTCGCCGTGTTCTTCGGTGTCGCGAGCGGAGTCCCGAAGCTGATCGCGCATCCGACCGCCGTCGAGTCCTTCGACAAGCTCGGCTGGGGAGCCCCCGGGATGTACACGATCGGGGCGCTGGAACTGCTCGGCGGCATCGCGCTGTTGCTGCCGCTGCTCTCCTCGCTCGCCGCGACGGCGTTCATCGGGCTGATGGCCGGCGCGTTCGTCGTGACGGTCACGGCACTCGGCGGTGAGAACGCCGCGACGCCCCTGATCCTCATCGTGCCCCTGGCCTGGGTCGCCTGGGCCACCCGCGAGGAGACGACGAAGCTGGTCGCCCGCGTGCGCTCGTGAGCCCGTGCCGCCTCTCCGCGACCGGGCCCGCCCGCCCGCGCTAGCCCTCCAGGCCCCGCAGGCGCTCCAGCTCCCGGCGGTCCCGCTTCGTGGGGCGGCCGGCGCCCCGGTCTCGGATGCCCGCGGGGGCGACGGC
>NZ_JAFEXF010000315.1 GCF_016905445.1 Streptomyces sp. G44 | reverse complement strand
GGAAACGCAAGAACAAAAGAAACACCGAAGGGAAGCGCCCGGAGGAAAGCCCGCAAGGGTGAGTACAAAGGAAGCGTCCGTTCCTTGAGAACTCAACAGCGTGCCAAAAGTCAACGCCAGATATGTTGATACCCCGACCTGATCGGTTCCGATCGGGTTGAGGTTCCTTTGAAAAAGTCCTGGACGGCATTTGTTCGTGCAGGCGACACAGCGAGGACGCTGTGAACCGGGAGATTATTCCTCTCCTTGGTTCCGCTCTCGTGGTGTTCATCCCGATTACGGGAAAACATTCACGGAGAGTTTGATCCTGGCTCAGGACGAACGCTGGCGGCGTGCTTAACACATGCAAGTCGAACGATGAACCACTTCGGTGGGGATTAGTGGCGAACGGGTGAGTAACACGTGGGCAATCTGCCCTGCACTCTGGGACAAGCCCTGGAAACGGGGTCTAATACCGGATAACACCCGCTCAGGCATCTGAGTGGGTTAAAAGCTCCGGCGGTGCAGGATGAGCCCGCGGCCTATCAGCTTGTTGGTGAGGTAGAAGCTCACCAAGGCGACGACGGGTAGCCGGCCTGAGAGGGCGACCGGCCACACTGGGACTGAGACACGGCCCAGACTCCTACGGGAGGCAGCAGTGGGGAATATTGCACAATGGGCGAAAGCCTGATGCAGCGACGCCGCGTGAGGGATGACGGCCTTCGGGTTGTAAACCTCTTTCAGCAGGGAAGAAGCGAAAGTGACGGTACCTGCAGAAGAAGCGCCGGCTAACTACGTGCCAGCAGCCGCGGTAATACGTAGGGCGCAAGCGTTGTCCGGAATTATTGGGCGTAAAGAGCTCGTAGGCGGCTTGTCACGTCGGTTGTGAAAGCCCGGGGCTTAACCCCGGGTCTGCAGTCGATACGGGCAGGCTAGAGTTCGGTAGGGGAGATCGGAATTCCTGGTGTAGCGGTGAAATGCGCAGATATCAGGAGGAACACCGGTGGCGAAGGCGGATCTCTGGGCCGATACTGACGCTGAGGAGCGAAAGCGTGGGGAGCGAACAGGATTAGATACCCTGGTAGTCCACGCCGTAAACGGTGGGAACTAGGTGTGGGCGACATTCCACGTCGTCCGTGCCGCAGCTAACGCATTAAGTTCCCCGCCTGGGGAGTACGGCCGCAAGGCTAAAACTCAAAGGAATTGACGGGGGCCCGCACAAGCGGCGGAGCATGTGGCTTAATTCGACGCAACGCGAAGAACCTTACCAAGGCTTGACATACACCGGAAAGCATCAGAGATGGTGCCCCCCTTGTGGTCGGTGTACAGGTGGTGCATGGCTGTCGTCAGCTCGTGTCGTGAGATGTTGGGTTAAGTCCCGCAACGAGCGCAACCCTTGTCCCGTGTTGCCAGCAAGCCCTTCGGGGTGTTGGGGACTCACGGGAGACCGCCGGGGTCAACTCGGAGGAAGGTGGGGACGACGTCAAGTCATCATGCCCCTTATGTCTTGGGCTGCACACGTGCTACAATGGCCGGTACAATGAGCTGCGATACCGCGAGGTGGAGCGAATCTCAAAAAGCCGGTCTCAGTTCGGATTGGGGTCTGCAACTCGACCCCATGAAGTCGGAGTCGCTAGTAATCGCAGATCAGCATTGCTGCGGTGAATACGTTCCCGGGCCTTGTACACACCGCCCGTCACGTCACGAAAGTCGGTAACACCCGAAGCCGGTGGCCCAACCCCTTGTGGGAGGGAGCTGTCGAAGGTGGGACTGGCGATTGGGACGAAGTCGTAACAAGGTAGCCGTACCGGAAGGTGCGGCTGGATCACCTCCTTTCTAAGGAGCACTTCTCAACCAGGCTTGCTTGGTTCAGAGGCCACTACGTCGGCAAATGTTCGACGGTGGTTGCTCATGGGTGGAACGTTGACTACTCGGCACACTGATCGTCTTCTCCTGCAAGTACTGCTCTTCGGAGCGTGGAACGTTGAGGGAAGCGGTGAGGGTGTCGGGCACGCTGTTGGGTGTCTGAGGGTACGGGCTGTGAAGCCTGTCCTTCGATGCCGACCCCAGTGAAGGTTCGCTTTGGCGGGCTGTGATGGGTGGTTGGTCGTTGTTTGAGAACTGCACAGTGGACGCGAGCATCTGTGGCCAAGTTTTTAAGGGCGCACGGTGGATGCCT
This sequence comes from Streptomyces sp. G44, assembly GCF_016905445.1. Lineage (GTDB taxonomy): Bacteria > Actinomycetota > Actinomycetes > Streptomycetales > Streptomycetaceae > Streptomyces. Next base: position 3,123 of record NZ_JAFEXF010000315.1, on the reverse strand, counting down.
TGGCACCAGGAACCGATGAAGGACGTGGGAGGCCACGATAGTCCCCGGGGAGTCGTCAACCAGGCTTTGATCCGGGGGTTTCCGAATGGGGAAACCCGGCAGTCGTCATGGGCTGTCACCCGCTGCTGAACACATAGGCAGTGTGGAGGGAACGCGGGGAAGTGAAACATCTCAGTACCCGCAGGAAGAGAAAACAACCGTGATTCCGGGAGTAGTGGCGAGCGAAACCGGATGAGGCCAAACCTACGACGTGTGAGACCCGGCAGGGGTTGCGTCGTGGGGGTTGTGGGATCTCTCTTTCACAGTCTGCCGGCTGTGAGACGAGTCAGAAACCGTTGATGTAGGCGAAGGACATGCGAAAGGTCCGGCGTAGAGGGTAAGACCCCCGTAGTCGAAACATCAGCGGCTCGTTTGAGAGACACCCAAGTAGCACGGGGCCCGAGAAATCCCGTGTGAATCTGGCGGGACCACCCGTTAAGCCTAAATATTCCCTGGTGACCGATAGCGGATAGTACCGTGAGGGAATGGTGAAAAGTACCGCGGGAGCGGAGTGAAATAGTACCTGAAACCGTGTGCCTACAAGCCGTGGGAGCGTCGGACATCAAGCTTGCTTGGTGTCTCGTGACTGCGTGCCTTTTGAAGAATGAGCCTGCGAGTTTGCGGTGTGTTGCGAGGTTAACCCGTGTGGGGAAGCCGTAGCGAAAGCGAGTCCGAATAGGGCGATTTAGTAGCGCGCTCAAGACCCGAAGCGGAGTGATCTAGCCATGGGCAGGTTGAAGCGGCTGTAAGAGGTCGTGGAGGACCGAACCCACCAGGGTTGAAAACCTGGGGGATGACCTGTGGTTAGGGGTGAAAGGCCAATCAAACTCCGTGATAGCTGGTTCTCCCCGAAATGCATTTAGGTGCAGCGTCGTGTGTTTCTTGCCGGAGGTAGAGCACTGGATAGGCGATGGGCCCTACCGGGTTACTGACCTTAGCCAAACTCCGAATGCCGGTAAGTGAGAGCGCGGCAGTGAGACTGTGGGGGATAAGCTCCATGGTCGAGAGGGAAACAGCCCAGAGCATCGACTAAGGCCCCTAAGCGTACGCTAAGTGGGAAAGGATGTGGAGTCGCACAGACAACCAGGAGGTTGGCTTAGAAGCAGCCACCCTTGAAAGAGTGCGTAATAGCTCACTGGTCTAGTGATTCCGCGCCGACAATGTAGCGGGGCTCAAGCGTACCGCCGAAGTCGTGTCATTCCAGCATGAGGGCCAACGCCCGCTGGGATGGGTAGGGGAGCGTCGTGTGCCGGGTGAAGCTGCGCCGGAAGGCAGTGGTGGACGGTTCACGAGTGAGAATGCAGGCATGAGTAGCGATACATACGTGAGAAACGTGTGCGCCGATTGACTAAGGGTTCCTGGGTCAAGCTGATCTGCCCAGGGTAAGTCGGGACCTAAGGCGAGGCCGACAGGCGTAGTCGATGGATAACCGGTTGATATTCCGGTACCCGCTGTGAAGCGTCAAACATCGAATCAGGCGATGCTAAGTCCGTGAAGCCGTTCCGGACCCTTCGGGGAAAGGAAAGTGGTGGAGCCGACGGACCAGACTTGTAGTAGGTGAGTGATGGGGTGACGCAGGAAGGTAGTCCAGCCCGGGCGGTGGTTGTCCCGGGGTAAGGGTGTAGGCCGTGCGGTAGGTAAATCCGTCGCACATAAGGCTGAGACCTGATGCCGAGCCGATTGTGGTGAAGTGGATGATCCTATGCTGTCGAGAAAAGCCTCTAGCGAGTTTCATGGCGGCCCGTACCCTAAACCGACTCAGGTGGTCAGGTAGAGAATACCGAGGCGTTCGGGTGAACTATGGTTAAGGAACTCGGCAAAATGCCCCCGTAACTTCGGGAGAAGGGGGGCCATCACCGGTGATGAGTCTTGCACTCTGAGCTGGGGGTGGCCGCAGAGACCAGCGAGAAGCGACTGTTTACTAAAAACACAGGTCCGTGCGAAGCCGTAAGGCGATGTATACGGACTGACGCCTGCCCGGTGCTGGAACGTTAAGGGGACCGGTTAGTGCACTTTCGGGTGTGCGAAGCTGAGAACTTAAGCGCCAGTAAACGGCGGTGGTAACTATAACCATCCTAAGGTAGCGAAATTCCTTGTCGGGTAAGTTCCGACCTGCACGAATGGCGTAACGACTTCTCGACTGTCTCAACCATAGGCCCGGTGAAATTGCACTACGAGTAAAGATGCTCGTTTCGCGCAGAAGGACGGAAAGACCCCGGGACCTTTACTACAGTTTGATATTGGTGTTCGGTTCGGCTTGTGTAGGATAGGTGGGAGACTGTGAAGCATGCACGCCAGTGTGTGTGGAGTCGCCGTTGAAATACCACTCTGGTCGTGCTGGATGTCTAACCTCGGTCCGTGATCCGGATCAGGGACAGTGTCTGATGGGTAGTTTAACTGGGGCGGTTGCCTCCCAAAGAGTAACGGAGGCGCCCAAAGGTTCCCTCAGCCTGGTTGGTAATCAGGTGTTGAGTGTAAGTGCACAAGGGAGCTTGACTGTGAGACCGACGGGTCGAGCAGGGACGAAAGTCGGGACTAGTGATCCGGCGGTGGCTTGTGGAAGCGCCGTCGCTCAACGGATAAAAGGTACCCCGGGGATAACAGGCTGATCTTCCCCAAGAGTCCATATCGACGGGATGGTTTGGCACCTCGATGTCGGCTCGTCGCATCCTGGGGCTGGAGTCGGTCCCAAGGGTTGGGCTGTTCGCCCATTAAAGCGGTACGCGAGCTGGGTTTAGAACGTCGTGAGACAGTTCGGTCCCTATCCTCTGTGCGCGTAGGAATATTGAGAAGGGCTGTCCCTAGTACGAGAGGACCGGGACGGACGAACCTCTGGTGTGCCAGTTGTCCTGCCAAGGGCATGGCTGGTTGGCTACGTTCGGAAAGGATAACCGCTGAAAGCATCTAAGCGGGAAGCCTGCTTCGAGATGAGTATTCCCACCCCCTTTGAGGGGTTAAGGCTCCCAGTAGACGACTGGGTTGATAGGCCAGATCTGGAAGCCCGGTAACGGGTGGAGGTGACTGGTACTAATAGGCCGAGGGCTTGTCCTCAGTTGCTCGCGTCCACTGTGTTGGTTCTGAAAC
>NZ_JAFEXF010000314.1 GCF_016905445.1 Streptomyces sp. G44 | reverse complement strand
GCCGGGGGGGGGGGGGGGGGGGGGGGGGGGGGGGGGGGGGGGGGGGGGGGGGGTGATGCCGGTCTTGTAGAGGGTGGCGTCGTAGCGGTAGCGGGTGAGTTCGTTGTGGGCGGTGCCGCGCTTGAGCTGGATGTCGGTGCCCGCCAGGTCGGGGACGTGGTGGGCCAGGGCGCTGAAGTACTCGGGGTCGACGAGGAGTTCCTTCTCCAGGACCAGGCTCTGCTCGACGGCACGGCGGATCGCGGCCGTGTCGCCCGGGTCGTCCGCGCGTGCCGTCTGCACACCGGAGGCGAAGGTGCGCAGGAGCCGCGGATTGCGCAGGTCGCCCAGGAACAGGGCGCCACCTGGGGTGAGGGCGCGGAGCGCGTGGTGGACGACTTGTTCGAGGTAGCCGGCGTTCGGGAAGTACTGGGCGACGGAGTTGAGCACGATCGTGTCGAAGTGGCCCTGCGGAAGGCCGTCGAAGTCGTGGGCGGGCCGGGTGCGGAGGTGGACCCGCGTGGCCAGGACGGGGTCGGCGTCGACGTGCCGCCGAAGCTCGTCGATGACGGTGCCGGAGAAGTCGGTGCCCCAGTACTCCTCGCACTCGGGCGCCAGCCGGGCCAGGAGCAGGCCGGTGCCGACACCGATTTCGAGGACGCGGCGCGGCCGCAGGGACCGGATGCGGTCGACGGTCGTGTCACGCCATTCCCGCATCTCGGGCAGGGGGATCGGCCGGCCGTCGTAACTGCTGTTCCAACTGGCGAAGTTCTCGCCGAACGCCGTCCGCTCCGCTGCGTCGTACACGGCGTCGTACAGGTCCCGCCATTCGCTGAGCTGGTCCTGTTCCCCGGCCTCGTCGTGGTCACGCGCCGAGGTGTCCGCCACGACGTAGGCGACGAGCCGGGTGTCACCGGGGTGGTCCTCGCGGACGACGACGGCTGCCTGCGCGATGTCCGTGTGGTCGGTGAGGACCTCCTCGATCTCACCGAGTTCGATGCGGAAGCCGCGGATCTTGATCTGGTGGTCGACGCGCCCGACGAAGTCCAGCTCGCCGTCCTGGTTCCACCGCACCAGGTCACCGGTGCGGTACATACGAGCGCCCGGCTCCGGAGCGTACGGATCCGCCACGAACCGCTCGGCCGTCATACCGGGCCTGCCCAGATAGCCGCGGGCCACACCGGATCCCGCGATGTACAGCTCCCCCACCACACCAGGCGCCACCAGCTCCAGCGCCGGACCCAGCACGTAAGTACGCGTGTTGGCGATGGGGCGGCCGATCGTGGGTGCGCCCGCGCCGCCGGCCAGGTTCGCGGCGGTCGACCAGATGGTGGTCTCGGTGGGGCCGTACAGGTTGGTCAGGTCGTCGGTGAGCGTGCGCATCGACTCGGCGAGCGGGGTGGGCAGCGCCTCACCGCCGACCAGCATGCGCAGGCCCCGCAGTGCCTCCGGCTCGTGCGCCACCAGGAGCTGCCACAGCGAGGGGGTGGCCTGTACGACCGTGACGCCGTGCCGGGTGATCAGGTCGAGCACGGCGGACGGCTGGGGTACGGCCTCCTTGGGGGCGAGGACGACCGTGGCGCCCGACAGGAGCGGGTGGTACAGCTCCAGCGCGGCGATGTCGAACGCCACCGTGGTGACGGCGAGCAGCCGTTCCCCCGTCCCGAGCGGGGTCTCGCGCCGCATGGCTTCCAGGAAGTTCAGCAGCGGCGCGTGCGGGACGACCACGCCCTTGGGGCGACCGGTCGAGCCGGACGTGTAGATCACGTACGCGGCGGCCTCGGGGGCCGGTGGCGCCGCGTGGCCGGTCTCGGCCGGGTCGGTGTCGGGGCAGGCGGCGAGGAGGGCGTGTGCGTCCGGGGAGTCCAGCACCAGTCGTTCCGGCGAGCCACCGCTCGGTGTCCGCGCATCCGTCGACAGGGTGGTGAGCAGCAGGGCGGGGCGTGCGTCGTCGAGTACGTGGGCCAGGCGGCCGGCCGGGTGGTCCGGGTCGAGCGGCAGGTACGCGGCGCCGCTCTTGAGCACGGCCAACAGGGCGACCACCAGCTCGGCCGAGCGCGGCAGCGCCAGCGCGACCACCCGGTCCGGGGCCGCGCCCCGGCGCAGCAGGAGGTGGGCGAGGCGGTTGGCGCGGCGGTCCAGTTCCGCGTAGGTCAGGGAGGTGTCCCCGGCGATCAGGGCCACGGCGTCAGGGGTGGCGGCGGCCTGCTCGGCGAAGCGGGCCGGCAGCAGCTTCCCGCCGATCTCGGTCTCGGTCTCCAGCCACGTGCCGAGCAGGTGCCGGTGTTCGTCGGGGGTGAGGATGTCGATGCGGTTGAGGGGCAGGTCGGGGTGGGTGGTGGCGACGTCGAGGAAGTGCAGCCACCGCGCGAACAGGGCCTGGACGGTGGGCGCGTCGTAGAGGTCGCTGGAGTACTCCACGGCACCGGTGATGCCCTGCGGCTCACCGTGGGCTCCGCGCTTCTCGGCGAGACTGAAGAACAGGTCGAACTTCGCCGTCCCCGTACGCCCAGGAGCGACATCGACCGTCAGGCCGGGCAGCCGGAAACTCGCCTCAGGCGCATTTTGAAGGGCGAGCATGACCTGGAAGAGCGGATGGTGCGACAGGGTCCGGGCCGGGTTGATCAGCTCGACCAGATACTCGAAGGGAACATCCTGGTGCGCGTAGGCGGCCAGACTCCGCTCCCGCACCCGCGTGATCAGCTCCCCGAAACTCGGATCACCGGAGGTATCCGTACGCAGCACCAACGTGTTGACGAAGAACCCGATCAACTCATCCAGCGCCTGATCGGTACGGCCGGCCACCGGACTGCCCACCGGAACATCCTCACCCGCACCCAACCGCGTCAGCAAACCCGCGAGCCCCGCCTGCAACACCATGAACAGACTCGCACCCGACGCCCGGGCAACCTCCGACAACCGCCGATGCAAATCCGCGTCGATGTCGACCGTGACATAGTCACCCCGGTAGGTCATCACCGCCGGACGCGGACGATCCGTGGGCAGAGTCAGCTGATCCGGCAGACCCGCCAACGCGCGGGTCCAGTACGCGATCTGCGTGGCGAACAGACTCTCCGGGTCATCCTGGTCACCCAGGAGCTCGTTCTGCCACAACGTGTAATCCGCGTACTGCACCGGCAACGCACGCCACTCCGGCACCCGCCCCTCCACCCGCGCCGAATAAGCACGCGTCAGGTCGGTGGCGAGCGGACCCAACGACCACCCGTCACCCGCGATGTGATGCACGACCACGACGAGGACGTGGTGGTCGGTGGCGAGGCGGAACAGCTCGGCGCGGAGGGGGATCTCGGTCGCCAGGTCGAAGGGGTAGCGGGCGGCTGCCTTCAGGGCCTCCGGCAGCTCCGTCCCGGTGACGTCGGTGACGGGCAGCTCCACGCGCACGCTGTCGAGCACGTGCTGGTACGGGGCGCCGTCGGCCTCGGGGAACACCGTCCGCAGACTCTCGTGCCGGGCCACCACGTCACCGAGAGCGGCCCGCAGCGCGTCACGGTCCAGCTCGCCGCTCAGCCGCAGGGCCAGCGGGATGTTGTAGGTGGCGCTCGGCCCCTCCATCTTGTGCAGGAACCACAGCCGCCGCTGGGCGAACGACAGGGGTATCGCGTCCGGCAGCTGCTGCTTGGTCAGGGCGAGCCGTGCGGGCCCGGCGGTGTCGAGCCGGGCCGCGACCGCGCCCGCGGTCCGTGCCTCGAAGAGCGTGCGCAGGCCGATCTCGACGCTGAAGGCGGCCCGGATGCGGGCGATGAGACGGGTGGCCAGCAGCGAGTGGCCGCCGAGTTCGAAGAAGTCGTCGTCCACGCCGGCCCGCGGCAGCCCCAGCACCTGCGCGAACAGATCGCAGACGATCTGCTCCTGCGGCGTGCGTGCCTCCCGTCCGGATCCGGCCGACGCGAAGTCCGGCGCGGGCAGGGCGGGCCGGTCCAGCTTGCCGTTGGCCGTCAGCGGCAGGCTGTCCAGGAGGGCGACGGCCGAGGGCACCATGTGGTCGGGCAGCCGCTCGCGCACGAACTCCTGCGCGTCTTCGGGCCGCAGGGTCTCCCGCGCCACGACATAGGCCACCAGCCGGGTCCTGCCGGGCTGGTCCTCGTGGGCGACCACGGCGGCCTGGGTGATGTGGGGGTGCTCGGTCAGCACGTTCTCGATCTCGCCGGGTTCGATGCGGAAGCCGCGGATCTTGATCTGGTGGTCGGCGCGGCCCACGAACTCCAGCTCGCCGTCCTGGTTCCACCGCACCAGGTCACCGGTGCGGTACATACGAGCGCCCGGCTCAGGAGCGTACGGATCCGCCACGAACCGCTCGGCCGTCATACCGGGCCTGCCCAGGTAACCGCGGGCCACACCGGATCCCGCGATGTACAGCTCCCCCACCACACCGGGCGCGGCCAGTTCCAGGCCCGAACCCAGTACGTAAGCCCGCGTGTTGGCGATCGGTTCGCCGATCGGCGCGGTGAGCGGCCAGTTGTCGGGGTCGTCGCTCAGGGTGTGGGCCGTGACCACGTGGGTCTCGGTGGGGCCGTAGTGATTGTGCAGCGCGCGCCGTGGTGCCGAGGTGTGGAACTCGCGGACGACGTGGCGCAACGTCAGGGCCTCGCCGGCCTGTGCGATGGTCCGCAGCCGGGGCAGCGCGCGTCCCTGCTCGACGGCGGCCTCGGCGACGGCCTCCAGTACGAGGTTGGGCGCGAAGAGTTCCTCCACTTCGTGCTCGTCCAGCCACTCGACGAACCGGGCCGCGTCCCGCCGGATGTCTTCCTCGGGGATCACCAGGGTCTTGCCGTACATCAGGGCCGACAGCATTTCCTGCGCGGAGACGTCGAAGCTGATGGCCGTGAACTGCGCGGTCCTGGTCCCGGGTGCGCCGCCGACCGCCTCGTGGTGCCACTCCAGCAGGTTGACGAGCGCACCCGCGGGCATGATGACGCCTTTGGGTCGTCCGGTGGAGCCTGAGGTGTAGATGACGTACGCGGGATGACCCGGCGCGAGGGCCGTGACCGGGTTGTCCGCGGACCGGCCCGTCACATCCAGCCTGTCCAGCAACAGCACCGGCGTCCCGCTCACCGTCTCCACCAGCGCACTGTGCTCGGACGTCGTCAGCACAAGAGCGGGCTTGGCGTCGGTCACCATATGGGCCACACGGGCAGCCGGATAGGCCGGATCAAGAGGCAGATAGGCCGCGCCCGCCTTCAGCACCGCCAGGACGGCGACCACCAGCTCCGCGCTCCGCGGCAGAGCCAGAGCCACCACGTCCTCCGGACCGACACCCCGCCCCAAAAGCTCATGAGCCAACC
>NZ_JAFEXF010000313.1 GCF_016905445.1 Streptomyces sp. G44 | reverse complement strand
GACCAGGTCGGCGTAGAGGATGATGTTGTCAGACCGGTGGCCGCCGATGATCGGCCCGCCGCAGGTGAGCAGGCGCAACTCCGGCCGCGCGGTCGCCCCGTACACCTTATGGGTGGGGAAGTCCTTCTTGTCCACCTGTTGGACCTCCCGCACCCGGAACCTCGCCGTGTCCCCGTCCGCACGCGGCACCTCGATCATGTCGCCGACGTGGATCCTCGCGACGTTCCGCATCAGCGCGGGCCCGTCGGCGGTGTCGTAGTGCGCGACGAGCACGGCGGGGCCCTTCTCGCCGGGCGTGACCGAGCCGGTCCACCAGCCGGGTTCCTCCGCCTTGTCCGCCGACGGCACTTCGAGCTCCCGGTCCGCGCCGAGGCCGAGGCGGAGCATCGACGTCGCGTCGACGCCCGCCGCGGGGATGCGCAGACCGGTCGGCTCGGAGGCCCTCAGCGGGGCCGGGGCCTGCCCGGCGCGCGCCGCGGCGGCGTTGTGCACCGTGACGTCGGGCGCCGGGCCGTCCTTGCCGCCGCCCTGTCCGCAGGCGATCAGGACGATGCCGAGGGCGGCGGTCAGGGCCGAGGGGACCGCGACGCGGGTGCGGTGGCGGCGCGGGCCTGGGCGGGAGTCGGTGGCGGGGGAGGTCGGCACGGGGGGGCTCCTCTTGTGAAGGGGGGGGAGGAAGGGAGCTGGGCCCGCGTCAGGTGTCCGTACGGCCGCGGCGCAGCATCGCGTAGCCGAGTCCGGCGGCGCCGGCCGCCGCCATGCCGCCGCCCGCGGCGAGGATCACCGGGTTGCCCGCGTCCCGGTCCGCCGCGGCGCCGGCCGCCACGCCCCCGCGCGGGGTGACGGCCGCGGCGCCGTTCCCGCCGTCCAGGCGCGTGACGCCGATGTGGCCGTTGGACGGGTACAGCTCGTACCGCACGCCGCTCTCGGTCACCGTGGGATGCCGGGCGGAGAGGGTGGCGATCTGCTGGTCCCCCACCGAGAGCGTCGCGACGTAGGAGCCGTCACGGTTGCGCACCTCGGCCTTCGCGCCGTGGCCCAGCGTGACGGTGACCTCGTGGCCCTCCGCCGCCCGCGGCTTCGGGTCCGGCCCCGGTGCGCCCGCGGAGGCCACGGCGGCCGGTGCGAGCAGCACCCCGCCCACGAGCGCGGTGACGGCGGCGGCGTGGAGGGCGTGGCGGCGGGTGCTCACGGGACGTTCCTTCGGTCGGTCTGCTGGTCCGGGCGGACGCCACCGAAGCTAGACGGCCGCCGTTGCGGCCCCCCGTCGGCCGTGTAACAGCGCGCCATACCTGTGCGGGCGGTGTGGTTACGGAAGCGGGACGGGGCAGGGGCGGAACCGGACGCGTCCCGCTCGGCGGCGTACCGGGTTCTTGCCCTGGCGGCCCGCCGGCTGGTCCCATGGATCGGGGGGTGATGCGGCCATGGATGGCCTGCGCGTCGTACCGGCCCGGCGGCACGGACAGGAGCGGTGGTACGTCTGCCGCGCGGGCGGCGGGAACGTCGCCTGGTACGACCGCGACACCGCCCGGGTGAACCTGCTCAGCGAGGACCTGGAGGCGGAGGTCCTGCGCGTCCTCGCGCCGTTCCTCGCCGGTCCCGTCACGGTGGGCCCGCCGCCGGTCCCCACCCCCGCCGACCTGGCCCGGCTCGCCCTGCACCCCGACGACGACCTCGCCCCGAACCGCCCCGGCGAGGCACTCCACATCGCCCTGGAGCGCGATGCGGCGCCCGCCCGCGGGCTGCGCGCCGACCCGAGGCGCCGCGCGCTCGCCGCGGAACAGGCGGTCGGCGACGCCCTGTACGGCCTGGAGGGCGCGGGCTGGCGCACGCTGCACTCCCTGCCGCTGCCCGGCGGCACCCGCATCCCGCACCTGCTGATCGGTCCCGGCGGCCTGTTCTGCGTGGCCGTCCTCGCCGTCCGCAGGCAGCGCGTGCGCGTCGCCGACCCGATGGTGGTCGTGGGCCGCCGCGATCCCGTCCCGCTGCTGCGCACCCTCCGTTCCGCCGCGAGCCGCGCCTCGTTCGCGCTCACGGCGGAGGTCCGCCCCGTCCTGGCACTGGCCGGGGCGGGCGGGGCGGGCCCGCACGTGACGGAGCCCCCGCGCGACGTGCGGGTGCTGCGCGAGGGGGAGCTGCCGGCGCTGGCCCGCCTGGGCGGCGTACTGAAACCGGCCGACGTGGCGGCCCTGCACGCCCTGGCCAGGGACCGCCGCACCTGGCTGCGGGTGTAGCCGCCGTCACCGACGGCTCAGAGGTTGTCCCCCCAGCCGCCCTGGACCATGGTCTGGAAGGCCCACGCCCCGCCGCGCCTGATCAGGATGTCGGCGTAGCGCAGCCGCTGCGTCTCGCCGCCCGCCGTCATCACCGAGTCGGTGAAGACGACGGCCATCGCGGGGGAGAGGAAGACGGGCGTGCGCGTGGACTCGAAGGTGATGTCATCGCCGCCGTCCCCCATCACGTGGGTCATCGTCCGGACGAACTGCTCGCGGTCCCACTGCGCGGCCCGGCCGTCGCCCGCGGAGTCGTCGCTGACCAGATTGAGCGGGAAGACGGCCAGGTCGGCCATGCGCTCCACGTCGCGCTTCGCGCTGTGCGCGTCGTACTCGGCGAACCAGGCGTCCAGGCTCGCGCGGTCCTCGGGGGTCGGCACGTATCCGGTCTCGGGCAGAAGGGTCACGCGGTCTCCTCGTCGAAGGCAGGCTCATCAACTTTGACTACTGACGGAGAAGGTATGCCTCGTTCCCGCTCTAGTCAAACTTGATTAGGCGTGACGCCGGTCACACCTGGTCACCGGAACCGGACCACCACCGCCGTCGCGTGCCGCGTCGTGTTCTGCCGGACCTCGACCATCACCACGGGCTCCGCGGGCAACGCCGCGTACGTCAGGTCGCCGATGCCGATCGCCGTCGCCACCCCCTCGCCCACCGGCTCCGGCAGCGCCTGCGCGGCGGCCGACCGCACCGCGGGGGAGAGCGGGGACGACACCACCGGGGTGCCGTCACCCGGCAGGGCGAGGACCAGCGCCTGGGGGCGGGCGGGGTTCCCGGTGCAGCCGACCACCACGGCGTCCCGGGTGTCGCTGTGCCGCAGCTTCAGCCACGCGCGCGTGCCGCCCCGGTACGCCGAGTCGAGACGCTTGATCACCAGGCCCTCGACGCCGGTCTCCGGCAGCGTCTCGTACCAGGTCAGGGCGAGCTGCCGGTCGGTCGTCGACGGCACCGCCTGGAGCGGCGGCCCCCACGGCGCGAGCAGCCGTACCAGACGCGCGCGGCGCTGCGCGTACGGCAGCCGGCGGCAGTCCTCGCCGCCCTCCGCGAGCAGGTCGAACGCGGCGTACGAGGCGGGCAGGGCGCGCGCGAGCAGGCGGTGTGCGGCGCGGCGTTCCGCGGGTGAGGCGATGTGCACCAGGCAGGCCCGCACCAGCGGGTGGTGGAACACCACGAGATCCCGCGTCGGGTCGACGCGCGCGAGACCGGACGCCTCGATCCCGTGCCGGATCTCCGTCCAGGGCGCCGTCACGCCGTGGCGCGCCATGTCCCGCAGGGCGCTGACGCGCTGGGCGAAGGAGCCGCCGACGGCCGCCACCAGCAGCGTGTGGCGGGTGCTGTCCGGCAGGGCGCGCAGGCCGTCCTCGTACAGGCTGCCGAGGCGGGTGCCGAGCGGGAGTTCGTCGAAGGGGTCGGTGCCGTCGGCCGAGGCGTCGGCCGAGACGGGATCCGCGAGGAGCGCGGGGTGGTCGGGGGCCACTCTCCTGATCTGTACGGGGAGTTCCCGCAGGGCGAGGGGGTTGCCGCCGGACGCGCGCAGCACGCGGTGGTGCGCGGTGTCGGGCAGCCAGGGGTGCAGCGTGCGCAGCAGCCGCCCGGCCTGGTCGTCGTCCAGGGGCTCCAGGTCGATGACCCGGCCCGGCCGGCTCTCGGCGTCGCCGCTCTCCTCCCCCCGGGGGCGGCCGTCGCCGCGCGGCTGCCCGGCGTGCCGGGTGGCGGCGACGAGGACGACGGGCAGCGCCGCCAGGTGCCGCCGCAGGTACCCGAAGACGGCGGCGCTGGACGGGTCGGCCCATTGGAGGTCGTCCAGGAGTACGACGACGGGGCGCTGCGCGGCGGCGTGGGCGAGCAGGGTGAGCGCGGCGCCCGCCACGGTGAACCCTTCGGGGGGCGCGCCTTCGCGTACTCCCAGGGCGCGCTCCAGGGCGTCGCGTTGTTCCGCCGAGAGGGCGCGGGTGTCGTCGAGCAGCGGCCACAGCACCTGGTGCAGGGCGGCGAACGGCAGCCCGGACTCCGCTTCGGTGCCGGTCATGCGCAGGACGCGCAGACCGGCGTCGCGTGCCGTGCTCTCGGCGACTTTCAGGAGCGCGGTCTTCCCCATGCCGGGGTCGCCCCGCAGGAGGACCGACGTCCCGGCGGCGGCGATGCCGGCCAGGGCCGCGCCGATGGCGGTGAGCTGCTCGTCCCGTCCCGCGAGTTCCCCGGCCCCGCGCTCGTCCCCGGCCACCGGGTCGTTTGTCATGAAATCCGCTTCCACGCCCTCTCCCGCGCCCTCAGGTGGTGCCGGTCAGCGTCCCTGCCGGGTGGAGTGCGACAGCTCGCCCTCCAGCCAGGTGAGCACATCGGGGGTCACCGGATCGGTGATGTCGTCGAACTCGTCGTGCTTCGTGAGGAACTTCGCCACGTAGGGGCAGACGGGCACGATGCGTTGCCCCGACGCGCGTACGTCGTTCAGCGCCTCCCGCACCAGGACGGAGGCGAGGCCCTGACCGGCGAAGTCGTCGCCGATCTCGGTGTGGTGGAAGACGCGGCGGTCCGCACGGTCACGGTAGGCGGTGAACCCGGCCGACGTGCCGCCGACCAGGATCTCGTACCGGTGCCGGGCGTCCACGCGGCGGACGGCGGGGGTGGCGGGGGTCGTCATGGAACTGCCTGCCTTCTTCTCGACGAGCGGTGAACGGTGCGGGGCGCGTGTGCCACGGTGGAACGAGGGGGCCGGGAGCCGCCTGGCGGGGAGGGACGGGGCCGGGAGCCGCCTGGCGGAGTGGCGGTGGCCGGGGGGGGGGGGGGGCGGGGGGCCCCCGCCGGGGGAGGGGGGGCCGGGGGGGGGCGGGGGGGGGGGCCACCTGCCGGGGGAGGGGGGGCCGGGGGGGGGCGGGGGCGGGGGGCA
>NZ_JAFEXF010000312.1 GCF_016905445.1 Streptomyces sp. G44 | reverse complement strand
TGTGTATAGGAGACGGGGGGGGGAGGGGCCGGGGGTCCGGGAGGGGGGGGGGGGGGCGCGGGCGGGGGCACCGCCGGTCGCGGCACACCCGGCGGTGAGCGCGCTCGCGGCGACAAGGACGGCGCCCGCGCGCAGGGCTCTGCGGCGGTCGGTCTCGATCACGCGACCATTTAATGGGGAAAGCGGGGCAAAGGTGCTGATTGCCCGCTTCATCCTCCTTGCGGGTCGGGGCGGGCGGGGCGGTCGCCACTCCCCCGACCCTTGCGTATCGCCTGTCACAGGGAGCGCTTAACCAGCGTTTACCAGGCAGGTGTCCCATCTCACCAAGGATTCACCTCTAAACTGTCACGCTTTGCCCCGCTATGGGGCGATAAGTAGTTTTGGATCCATGACGCCCGTCTGCCATAGTCGGAGACACGACCCCCATTGACCCGGGCCCAGGTCGTCAACGGCGCCGTGGAACACACCCCAATACCCACGGCGCGTCCCGAAAGCCCCCACGTGCCCGACCGCGGCCGCCGGGGGCTTTCGCGTGTCCCCCGGCCCCCGCACGATCCACCCGGCTCTCGCCGCCCCGTCCGCCCTCAGCGGTCACCGGCCCGCATCTCGAACCAGGTCGTCTTGCCGCGCGGCAGCAGGTCCGCGCCCCACCGGTCGGAGAGCTTGTCGACGAGGGAGAGGCCGCGGCCGCTGAGGTCCATCTCCTGGACGGGCATCAGACAGGGCAGCCCGCGCGAGGGGTCGCGGACCTCGACGCGGATCCAGCCGCGCCGCTTCTCCATGCGCAGGCCGAAGACGCGGGCACCGGTGTGGCGCACGGCGTTGCCGACGAGCTCGGAGACGAGCAGGACGACGTCCTCGGTGAGCTTCGGGGAGAGCCGCCAGGTGCGCAGGACGACGACCTGGGCGAGGCGGCGCGCGATGGCGGCGGACTCCGGGCGCGACGGCAGCCGCACCTCCCCTTCCGTCGGATTGCCGAACAACTCGAGCGCTTTCAGCGCGTGTTCGTCCTCTACCGCCGGCGACCAGCGTGCCGCGGTCGCACTCCCGTGCCGCTGCGGCCGTTCATAACCCTCCAGCCCCGCCATGCCCCCCATCATGGCCGCCCACAAAGGCCTCCGGGGCCGTTCCGAGGGAATGAGCCCCCCGGAAGCAACCCTTCCGGGGGGTGGCAGAGGCATATGCCAGTGGCAGAAATCAGCCGGAAACACCCACCTGACCTGCGCGGTTCTCCCGCCCTCGGGCGGGAGCCGGACTCCGGGCACGGGCGAGACTTAAGGTTGCGTTAAGCCGGTCGTAAACCGCCCCTTCGGGGGACGGCCCCGGCTGACGGCACCCCAACTAAGGGGTCACGGAACGGAGTTCAGAGGAACTTCGCCTTGCCCGGACCCTCCTCGACGAAGCTGCGCATGCCCCGCTCCCGGTCCTCGGTGGCGAACAGTCCCGCGAACCACGTGCGCTCGATGGCCAGCCCCGTGTCGAGGTCCGTCTCCAGGCCCGCGTCGATGGACTCCTTGGCGGCGCGCAGCGCGATGGCCGGACCCTGCGCGAGGCGCGCGGCCCAGGCGTGCGCCTGCTCGTACACCTCGGCGGCGGGGACGACGCGGTCCACCAGGCCGATGGCGAGGGCCTCCGGGGCCTTCACCTGACGCCCCGTGAAGATGAGGTCCTTGGCCTTGGACGGGCCGACCAGGCGGGCCAGGCGCTGGGTGCCGCCCGCGCCGGGGATGAGGCCGAGCAGGATCTCGGGCTGGCCGAGCTTGGCGTTGTCGGCGGCGATGCGGAAGTCCGCGCAGAGCGCCAGCTCGCAGCCGCCGCCGAGGGCGTAGCCGTTGACGGCGGCGACGACGGGCTTGGGGATGCGGGCCACGGCGGTGAAGGACTCCTGGAGGGCCCCGGAGCGCGCGATCATGGCCGCGTGGTCCATGGCCTGCATCTCCTTGATGTCCGCGCCGGCCGCGAACACCTTCTCGCCGCCGTGGAGGACGACGGCGCGCACGTCGTCGCGGCGCGTGGCCTCGGCGGCGAGTTCCTTGAGGCGGTCCTGGGTGGCGATGTCCAGGGCGTTCATCGGGGGGCGGTCGAGGCGGATCGTGCCGACGCCTTCGGCGACTGTGAGGGTTGCGGTCATGCGCAGCAGGTTAATGGCGGCCGACGCGGAAAAGGAGAGGGGCCCGGCGCACTGGTCCTCGGTGCGCCGGGCCCCGCGGGTCACCCGCGCGCGGGCGTCACGCCTTCCACTCGTCCCACGGCATGTTCCAGCCGTTGAAGCCGTTCTCCGGCTGGATGTTCTTGTCCGCGGAGTTCTTCACCACGACGACGTCGCCGATCATCGAGTTGTCGAAGAACCAGCCGGCGGGCGTCTTCTTGCTGTAGCCGCCGCGCACGTCGCTCAGACCGATGCAGCCGTGGCTGGCGTTGGTGTTGCCGAAGACGCCGCCCGCCCAGTAGTTGCCGTGGATGAACGTGCCGGAGGTCGACAGGCGCATCGCGTGCGGGACGTCCTTGATGTCGTACTCGCCGCCGAAGCCGACGGTCTCGCCGTTCATCCGGGTGACCTGGAGCTTCTCGCTGATGACCATCTGGCCGTTGTACGTGGTCGTGCCGGGCGCGCCCGCGGTGATCGGGATCTTCTTGATCCGCTTCCCGTCGCGGACGACCGTCATCTGGTGCGTCTTGGCGTCGACGGTGGAGACCTGGCTGCGGCCGATGGTGAAGTTCAGGGTCTTGGACTGCTTGCCGTAGACGCCCGGGCGGCCCTCGACGCCGTCGAGGTTGAGCTTGACGGTGACCTTGGTCCCGGCCTTCCAGTACTTCTCCGGGCGGAAGTCGAGGCGGTCGTTGCCGAACCAGTGGCCCTCGACGGGCACCGAAGGCTCGGTCTTGATCTGGATGGCCTTCTCGACGGCCTCGGGGTCCGTGATGCCCCGGGTGAAGCTCACCGAGAACGGCATGCCGACGCCGACCTTCGAGCCGTCCTCCGGGGTGAACTGGCCGATGAAGGTGTTCTGCGGGGTCAGCGTGGTGAAGGTGGTGTCCTTGGCGGACGCGCGGCCCTCGGAGTCCTTCGCCACCGCGTGGACCTTGTACGTGGTGGCCGCCGCGAGGTGGTGCGCGGGGGTCCAGCCGGTGCCGCCGGAGGTTATCTTGCCGGGGACCGGATTGCCCTTGCTGTCCTCGACCTCGACCTCGGAGAGCTTGCCCTTGTCGGCGGATATCTTCAGGGCGCCGCTGGTGGCCACCGACTTGGCCCCGTCCTTGGGGGCTATCGTCACGACGGCCGCGGACGGGGCGTTCTTGTCCGCCGTGTCCTCGCCGCCGTCACCCGCGTTCGCGCCGCCGCCCCCGCCGCATGCCGCGACCGCCAGCAGTGCCGCCCCCGACAGCACCGCCGTCAGCCCTCTGGCGCCCCTTCGCCGCACGCGCGTACGCGCGCCAACCGACGCCCCCGATATCGGTCGCCCGTTCACGATGTGTCTCCCCTCGCACGGCCTGGATCCAGGCCCGCACCCCAGTGCACCCGCGCGTTTCAGCCACGCGCCAGCGATAGATAACCACACGGATCCGGGCGGCGACTCCCCGCCAATGTCACCGTTCCGTTCCAACTGGCCGCGGGGTGCGGATGGATCTTGGTCAGCCGTCCGTCACCCCGATTTCACCCAGTCCTTCCATGCCATGTTCCAGCCGCCCAGGCCGTTGTCGGGGGCGACCTTCTTGTCCTTGCTGTTGACCACTTCGACGACGTCGCCGATGAGGGTGCGGTCGAAGAACCAGCCGGCGGGCGTCTTCGGGCTGCCGCCCTTCACGTCGCGCAGGCCGACGCAGCCGTGGCTGACGTTCTTCTCGCCGGGGGCGTCGGGAGCCCAGTAGTTGCCGTGCAGGAAGGTCCCGGAGGTCGTCAGGCGGATGGCGTGCGGCACGTCGGGGATGTCGTACTCGCCGCCGAAGCCCACGGTGCGGCTGTTCATGCGGGTCACCTCCAGCATCTCCGTCACCACCATCTTCCCGTTGTACGTGGGGCTCTTGGGGGCGCCGGCGGTGATCGGCACGGTGGAGAGCAGCTCGCCGTCGCGGCGCACCTCCATGGTGTGATCGGCGGCGTCGACCAGGGACTCCTGGTGGCGGCCGACGGTGAAGGCGAAGGTCTTGTCCTGGAGGCCGTAGACCCCGGGGGCGGCCTCGACGCCGCGCAGGCGCAGGCCGACGGTGACCTCGGTGCCGGGTTTCCAGTACTTCTCGGGGCGGAAGTCCACCCGGGTGCGGCCGAACCAGTGCGGGCGGATGTCGACGGCGGGGCGCGCGCTCACCCGGATGGCGCGCTGGACGGCCTCGCGGTCGCGCACCTCCTCGTTGAACTCCAGGGAGACGATCATTCCGGTGCCGACCGTGGAACGGTTCTCGGGCGCCACGTAGGCGACGAGGCGCTGGTCGGGGACGGCCGTGCGGAAGGTGGTGTGCCGGGCCGAGCGGCGGCCGTGGCTGTCCAGGGCGACGGCGTCGACGGCGTACGCGGCGGCGACCGCGAGCGGGCCCTTGTCCACCGGGCGCCAGCTCATGCCGTCCTCGCTGATGCGGCCGGGCACCTCGAACTTCTGCGCGTCCTGCGTCCGGACCACTCGCACGGACTCCAGCCTCCCGCCCGGGGCCCGCACTTCGAGGCGTTCGCCGGGCCTGACGGCCTTGCGGCCGTCGTCGGGCGACACCCGGATCGCGTCCGCGGGCGAGCGGGATTTGCCGAGGACCGTGTCCAGTCCACCACCGGAACAGCCCGCCGCCCCCACCAGCAGGCCTGCCCATGCCACCACCGCGGCCAGCGCGGTCCCTGCGCGCCGTGCGCGCCTCGCAACCTGTCTCACGTGGGACCCAACGACCGTCGTCCCCCGGGGAAACGTGAGTGCGACGCGTGCGCTGGGCAGAACAGTGGGGAGGACGACGTAGGGGGAGCCGCGGCCGGGACGCCGTATGCCCTTCTTCGCGCGTCGGCCGACAGAGCCGCGGGAGGCTGACAGGTGTCGAGCGCATCCGAGCAAGGGGCAGTGCGGGAGGCACGGGCGAACGGGCGCGCCGCGCCCGAGGTGCCGGCCCCCGCGGTGAACGGGAGCCGGCGGGCCGTGGCGCGCGCGGCGCCCACGCGGCCGGGGCGGGGCGGGCGGGCGCGCCCGCGGAGTGCTCCCGGTGCCCGTCTTCGACGTTGCGGCCGGCGCTGGAGGCGGCGGTGAAGAGCCGGGCCAGTCCCCCCGGCTGGTCCCCGATCGTCACCGTCACCGTCTCGTACTCGCCCGGGACGGTGCCGCGTTTGGCGGGGATGCGGGCCCGGCCCGCCTGTCCGCGGCGC
>NZ_JAFEXF010000311.1 GCF_016905445.1 Streptomyces sp. G44 | reverse complement strand
CGTTCTTCTCCACGGTGACCGGCGACTGGCTGGACACCACCGCGATGGACGCCGAGTACTGGTACACCAACCTGCGCCAGACGGTCCGCTTCGAAGAGGCGACGAAGGCGCTGGCCGAGCAGGGCCACCGCTACTTCATCGAGGCGTCCGCGCATCCCGTGCTGACGATCGGCGTGGAGCAAACGCTGGCTGATGCCGGTGTGGAGGCGGCGGTTCTTGGCTCGTTGCGGCGGGATGAGGGCGGCCTGGAGCGGTTCGTCACCTCGCTGGCCGAGGGATGGGTGCGGGGACTGGCCGTCGACTGGTCACCGCTGCTGACCGGTGGTCGCCGCGTCGACCTGCCCACCTACGCCTTCCAGCGCAGGCACTACTGGCCCGCACCGGTGCGCAGGGACAGTGAACCGGTCGTCCAGGCCGCCGATCCGGCCGAGGACAAGTTCTGGACCGCTGTCGAGCAGGGAGACCTGGCCGAGGTGGCCGGGATGCTCCAGGTCGACGAGGACCGGCCCCTGAGTTCGCTGATGCCCACGCTGTCCTCCTGGCGCCGGGCCAACCGCGAACGGTCCACCGTGGACTCCTGGCGTTACCGCGTGACCTGGGAACGGCTCACCGAACCCCGCGCGGCGACCCTGTCCGGCACCTGGCTGGCGCTCGTACCGGAATCCGCGGCCGACGACGAGGTCGTGACGGGCTCACTGCACGCGCTGGAACGCTCGGGTGCCCAGCTGATCCGGAAGACCGTCGACGCACGCACCCTCGATCGCGAGGGCGCCGCCGCACTGCTGCGGGACGCTGCTTCCGGCGTCGTCGGCGTGTGGTCGCTCCTGGCACTCGACGGCGGTCGCCACACGGCGTACTCTGCGGTGCCGGCGGGTGTGGCGGGCACGCTCCTCGTGCTCCAGGCCCTCGGCGACCTCGGCGTCGACGTACCGATGTGGTGCGCGACGCGCGGCGCGGTGGCCGCCGGTCCCGGCGACACCGTCACGGACCCGGCACAGGCGCTGGTGTGGGGCATGGGCCGGGTCGCCGGTCTGGAGTGCACGGGCCGCTGGGGAGGTCTCGTCGACCTGCCCGCGACCGCGGACGAGCGGGCCCTCGGCAGACTGGGCCGCGTCCTCGCCGCCGGTGGGGGCGAGGACCAGCTCGCACTGCGCGCCACCGGCACCTTCGGCCGCCGCATCGAACGCGACCCCGTGGGCGGGTCCGCCACCGACGACGCGCCGGCCGAGAGCCGCCGGCGCCCCAGGGGCACGGTCCTGGTGACCGGCGGCACCGGCGCGCTCGGCGGCCACATCGCCCGCTGGCTCGCCGCCGAGGGCGCCGAACACCTCCTGCTCACCAGCAGGCGCGGCGCCGACGCACCCGGCGCCGACGCGCTCCGCGCCGAACTGACCGGACTGGGCACCCGCGTCACCCTGGCGGCCTGCGACGTCAGTGACCGTGCCGCCCTGGCCGAACTCCTCGACCAGTACCCCGTCGACGCGGTGGTGCACACCGCCGCCGTCCTGGACGACACCGCCCTCGACCTCCTCTCCCTGGAGCAGGTGGAGCAGGTCCAGCGGGTCAAGGTGCAGGCCGCGCAGCATCTGCACGAACTCACCCAGGACCGTGAACTGTCCGCGTTCATCCTGTTCTCCTCGCTCGCGGGCACCCTCGGCGCCTCCGGACAGGGCAACTACGCGCCGGGCAACGCCTTCCTCGACGCGCTCGCCCAGTACCGCCGCGCCCAGGGCCTCACCGCCACCTCCGTGGCCTGGGGACCGTGGGCCGACGGAGGCATGGCCGACAGCGGCATCGGCGAGGTCGCCCGTCGGCACGGCGTACCGGCGATGGCCCCCGACATCGCCGTCGCGGCGCTGCGGCAGGCCCTCGACCGCGACGAGACCTACGTGACCGTCGCCGACATCGACTGGCAGCGCTTCCACGCCGCCTACACGGCGGGCCGACCCACCCGGTTCTTCGACGCGCTCGACGACGTACGTCGCATCGTCGCCGCCAACGCGACGGACACCCGCGCCGAGGACGACGACACCCCGACCGGCCTCGCCGCGCGGCTCACCGGACTCACCCGCGGCGAACAGGACACCCTCCTCCTCGACCTCGTCCGCACCCACGTCGCCGCGGTGCTCGGCTACTCCGCCGACGAAATGGCCGACGAGCGCAGGCCGTTCCGGGACCTCGGCTTCGACTCGGTGACCGCGGTGCAGCTCCGCAACCGACTCAGGGGAGTGACCGGACTCAAGCTGTCCGCCACCCTCGTCTTCGACCACCCCACTCCGACCGCCCTCGTCGACCTCCTGCGGACGGAGCTGGTCGGGGCCGGAGCCGCGGCGGAGCAGGCGCCGCTCGACCGCACGGGACCGCGGGCCTCCGCGGGGGCCGCGGAGGCGGGTGACGACGACCCGATCGCGATCGTCGCCATGAGCTGCCGCTTCCCCGGCGACGTGCCCTCCCCGGACGAGCTGTGGCAGATGCTCGTCGCCGAGCGCGACGCGGTCACCGGGCTCCCCACCGACCGGGGCTGGAACCTCGACGGGTTCTACGACCGCGACCCCGACCAGCCCGGCACCTCCTACACCACCTCGGGTTCCTTCCTGCACGACGCCGCCGAGTTCGACCCGGCGCTGTTCGGGATCAGCCCGCGCGAGGCACTCGCGATGGACCCGCAGCAGCGGCTGATACTCGAGGCCGCCTGGGAGGTGTTCGAGCGCGCGGGCATCGATCCGACATCCCTGCGCGGCACCCGCGCGGGCGTCTTCGTCGGCTCCTACCCGCAGGGCTACAGCGCCTCGGTCATCCAGCCCCCGCAGGAGATCGAGGGCTACCTCGTCACCGGCGACGCCGCCAGCGTCATGTCCGGTCGCATCGCCTACACCTTCGGCCTCGAAGGCCCGGCCATGACCGTGGACACGGCGTGCTCCTCCTCCCTGGTGGCACTGCACCTGGCGGTCCAGGCCCTGCGCAACGGCGAGTGCACCCTGGCGCTGGCCGGCGGTGTCACCGTCATGGCGACCACGGCCACCTTCACCGAGTTCAGCCGCCAGCGGGGCCTGGCCGCGGACGGCCGCTGCAAGCCCTTCGCCGAGGCCGCCGACGGCTTCGGCCAAGGCGAAGGCGTCGGCATGCTCCTCGTGGAGCGGCTGTCGGACGCGCGCCGCAACGGCCACGAGGTGCTCGCCCTGGTCCGGGGCTCCGCCGTCAACCAGGACGGTGCGTCGAACGGCCTGACCGCGCCGAACGGCCCCTCCCAGCAGCGTGTCATCCGCCAGGCCCTGGCCGACGCCCGCCTCGCACCGGCCGAGGTCGACGCCGTCGAGGCGCACGGCACCGGCACCACCCTCGGCGACCCCATCGAGGCCCAGGCCATCATCGCCACGTACGGCCAGAGCCGACCGGCGGACCGGCCGCTGTGGCTCGGGTCGATCAAGTCGAACATCGGCCACGCCCAAGCCGCCGCCGGCGTCGCGGGCGTCATCAAGATGGTCATGGCGATGCGGCACGGCCTGCTGCCGCGCAGCCTGCACATCGACGCCCCCTCGTCCCGGGTCGAATGGTCCGACGGCGCCGTGGAACTCCTCACCTCCGCGATCCCGTGGCCCGAGAACGGCCACCCGCGGCGCGCGGGAGTGTCCTCCTTCGGATTCAGCGGTACGAACGCACACGTCGTCCTGGAGCAGGCCCCCGAGCCGCCCGCGCCCGAGTCCGGCGACACACCCGGGACCCTCGCGCCCGCCGAGGAGCCGGCCGCTCATGCGGTCGTGCCGCTGGTGCTCTCGGCCCAGACCGACAACGCCTTGCGCGCCCAGGCCGCGCGGCTGCGCCGGAACCTGGAGGACCACCCCGAGCTCCCGATCCGCGACATCGGCTGGTCGCTCCTCGCGTCCCGGGCCACGCTCGACCACCGTGCCGTCGTCGTCGGCCCCGACCGCGCCACCCTCATCGGCGCCCTCGACGCCCTGTCCGAGGGCCGCTCGGACGCGGCACTGACCCAGGGAGTGCTCGGCGCGGGACGCGGCAAGGTCGCCTTCGTGTTCCCGGGTCAGGGCGCGCAGTGGGTCGGTATGGCGGCGGAGTTGATTGATTCGTCTCCGGTGTTCGCGGGGCGGATGCGGGAGTGTGCGGCGGCGTTGTCGTCGTACACCGACTGGTCGCTGTTCGAGGTGCTGGACGACGCGGAGGCGCTGGAGCGGGTGGACGTGGTCCAGCCGGTGCTGTGGGCCGTGATGGTGTCCCTCGCGGAGGTGTGGCGTTCCTACGGGGTGCAGCCGGCGGCAGTCGTCGGCCACTCGCAGGGTGAGATCGCGGCGGCGTGTGTGGCTGGTGCGCTGTCTCTTGATGACGCGGCGCGTGTGGTGGCTTTGCGGTCGAAGGCGATCCTTGCGTTGTCCGGGCTGGGCGGCATGGTTTCCGTGGCGCTGCCGGTCGAGCAGGTGCGGGAGCGGCTGACCGAGGGGCTGTCCGTCGCGGCGGTCAATGGTCCGTCGAGCGTGGTGGTGTCCGGTGACGTGGCCGAGCTGGACGCGCTCCTTGCCGCCTGTGAGGCGGAGGAGATCCGGGCACGTCGTATCCCGGTGGACTACGCCTCCCACTCGGCACACGTGGAAGCCATCCATGCCGAGCTTCAGCAGGTCCTCGCGGGGCTTGAGCCGCGTACGGCCGAGATTCCGTTCTTCTCGACGGTGACCGGTGACTGGCTGGACACGACGGTGATGGACGCCGAGTACTGGTACACCAACCTCCGTCAGACCGTCCGCTTCGAAGAGGCCACGAAGGCGCTCGTCGGTCAGGGTCACCAGGTCTTCGTAGAGGTCAGCCCGCATCCGGTACTGACCGTTGGCGTGCGCGAGACGCTGGACGCGCTCGACTCCGTGGGCGTGGCCGTCGGAACCCTGCGGCGCGGCGAGGGCGGCCCGAGCCGAGTCCTGCTGTCCCTCGGCGAAGTGCACACCCATGGCGTACGGGTGGACTGGGCCGGTGAGTTCAGCGGGGCGAGGCAAGTACCGCTGCCCACCTATGCCTTCGACCACCAGCGGTTCTGGCTCACCGAATCGGCAGCCACGACGGACGGAGCCGTGGAGGCGGCGGCCGATCCGGTGGACGATGAGTTCTGGGCGGCGGTGGAGCGAGGGGACGCGGCATCGCTCGCCGGGACGCTCGGCCTCGCGGACGGTGAACTGGAGACGGTGCTGCCGGCGTTGTCGTCGTGGCGGCGTGGGCGGAGGGATCAGGCCCGGATCGATGACTGGCGTTACACGGTGAGCTGGAAGCCGTTGGATGCCGGGCGTGGTGGGGTCGCGGTGCCGTCCGGTCGTTGGCTGGTGGTCACCGGTGTCGAGGGTGCTGAGGGTGCTGAGGG
>NZ_JAFEXF010000310.1 GCF_016905445.1 Streptomyces sp. G44 | reverse complement strand
GGGTTGTGTGGGGGTGGCGGGGTGCCTGGGGGGGGGGGGGGGGGGGGGGGGGTTGGGGCGGGGGGGGGGGGGGGCGGGGCGGGTCGTCTCGGCGTCGGTGTCGGATGAGCCGGTGGCGATCGTGGGCATGGCGTGCCGGTTCCCGGGGGGCGCGGTGTCCCCGGAGGCGTTGTGGGACCTGGTGGTGTCGGGTTCCGACGCGATGGGAGACTTCCCCACCGACCGCGGCTGGGACCACGACGGCCTCTACGACCCCGACCCCGAGCGTTCCGGCAGCTCTTACGTGCGCCAGGGCGGTTTCCTCTACGACGCGGGGGAGTTCGATCCCTCGCTCTTCGGGATCAGCCCGCGTGAGGCACTCGCGATGGACCCGCAGCAGCGCCTCCTGCTCGAAACCGCCTGGGAGACCTTCGAACGCGCCGGCATCCCGCCCCTTTCCGTACGGGGCACGGAGAGCGGCGTCTTCACCGGTACCAATGGCCAGGACTACGCGGCCGGCCTCGCGCACACCACCGAGGACGTGGAGGGATACCTCGGCACGGGTAACGCGGCGAGTGTGGTGTCGGGTCGTCTGTCGTATGTGTTCGGGCTTGAGGGTCCGGCGGTGACGGTGGACACGGCGTGTTCGTCGTCGCTGGTGGCGTTGCATCTGGCGATGCAGGCGTTGCGTAATGGTGAGTGCTCGTTGGCGTTGGCCGGTGGTGTGACGGTGATGTCGACGCCGGGGACGTTTGTGGAGTTCAGCCGGCAGCGGGGGTTGTCGGCGGATGGCCGGTGCAAGGCGTTCGCGGAGGCCGCGGACGGGACCGGCTGGGGTGAGGGTGTCGGTCTGCTGCTGGTGGAGCGGTTGTCGGATGCGCGCCGCAATGGCCATGAGGTGCTTGCGGTGGTGCGGGGTTCGGCGATCAATCAGGACGGTGCGTCCAATGGTCTGACGGCTCCGAATGGCCCGTCGCAGCAGCGGGTGATCCGTCAGGCCCTGGCGAACGCGCGGGTCGAGGCGTCCGGTGTGGATGTGGTCGAGGCGCACGGGACGGGTACGACGCTGGGTGACCCGATCGAGGCGCAGGCGTTGCTGGCGACGTATGGGCAGGGGCGCGATCCGGAGCGGCCGTTGTGGCTGGGGTCGGTGAAGTCGAACATCGGGCATACGCAGGCTGCCGCCGGTGTCGCCGGTGTGATCAAGATGGTGATGGCGATGCGGCGTGGTGTGCTGCCGGGGTCGTTGCACATTGATGCGCCGTCGTCGCATGTGGACTGGTCGGCGGGTGCGGTTGAGCTGTTGACGGGTAATCGTGAGTGGCCGCGGGCCGGCCGGCCGTGGCGGGCGGGTGTGTCCTCGTTCGGGATGAGCGGCACGAACGCGCACGTGATCCTGGAGCAGGCCCCGGAGCCGGAGCCGGAGCCCGGCGAGGAGCAGCGGGAAGAGCCGCCGAGCGCTCTGGGCTCGCGACCTGTTGCCCCGGTGGTTCCGTGGACCCTTTCGGGCAAGACCGCACAGGCTCTCCGCGACCAAGCGGCAAGGCTGCTCTCGTACGCCGAGGCCGACGCCGACCTGACGCCCGTCGACGTGGCCTACTCCCTGGCGACCAGCCGCTCGCACCTGGCCCACCGCGCGGTGGCCCTCGGCGCCGACCCGCGCATCGACGTGGCCGCCCTCGCGGCCGCCGACGGCACGGCGAACGTCGTCCAGGGTGTCGCGGACCTGCGGGGCAAGAGCGTGTTCGTGTTCCCGGGCCAGGGCTCCCAATGGGTTGGTATGGCCGCGCAGTTGATCGAGTCGTCTCCGGTGTTCGCGGGGCGGATGCGGGAGTGTGCGGCGGCGTTGTCGTCGTACACCGACTGGTCGCTGTCCGAGGTTTTGGACGATGCCGAGGCGTTGGAGCGGGTGGACGTGGTCCAGCCGGTGTTGTGGGCCGTGATGGTGTCGCTCGCCGAGCTGTGGCAGTCGTACGGCGTCAAGCCGGGTGCTGTGGTGGGTCACTCGCAGGGTGAGATCGCGGCGGCGTGTGTGGCTGGTGCGCTGTCTCTCGATGACGCGGCGCGTGTGGTGGCGCTGCGGTCGAAGGCGATCCTTGCGCTGTCCGGGCTCGGCGGCATGGTCTCCGTGGCACTGCCCGTCGACGACGTACGGGCACGGCTGACGGAAGGGCTGTCCGTCGCGGCGGTCAACGGGCCGTCGAGCGTGGTGGTGTCCGGTGACGTGGCCGAGCTGGACGCGCTCCTCGCCGCCTGCGAGGCCGATGAGGTGCGGGCGAGGCGTATCCCGGTGGACTACGCCTCCCACTCGGCACACGTGGAAGCCATCCATGCCGAGCTTCAGCGGGTCCTTGCGGGGCTTGAGCCGCGTACGGCCGAGATTCCGTTCTTCTCCACGGTGACCGGCGACTGGCTGGACACCACCGTGATGGACGCCGAGTACTGGTACACCAACCTGCGCCAGACCGTCCGCTTCGAAGAGGCGGCCAAGGCGCTGGCGGAGCAGGGGTACCGGTTCTTCGTCGAGGCGTCGGCGCACCCCGTGCTGACCGTCGGTCTCCAGGAGAGCCTGGACGCCGCGGGCACCGACGCGCTCGTCCTGGGCTCGCTGCGCCGCGACGAGGGCGGCCTGGAGCGGTTCGTCACCTCGCTGGCCGAGGGCTGGGTGCGCGGCCTGCCCGTCGACTGGTCACCCCTGCTCGCCGGCGGACGCCGCGTCGACCTGCCCACGTATGCCTTCCAGCGGGAGCGGTTCTGGCCGGAGGCCGCTGCCGGATTCGTCGGCGATGTCACCTCGGTGGGGCAGTCACCCGCCGGCCACCCGCTGCTCGGCGCCGCCGTCGAACTCGTCGACTCCAACGGTTTCCTGCTCACCGGTCGGCTGTCGGTCCAGACCCACCCCTGGCTGGCCGACCACGTGGTGTCCGGGGCCGTCTTCCTGCCGGGCACGGCGTTCGTGGAACTCGCCGTCCACGCCGGTGACCAGGTGGGCTGTGACACGGTCGAGGAGCTCACGCTGGAGGCACCCCTGGTGCTGCCCGAGCAAGGCGGCACACATGTGCAGCTCACGGTGGGCGCGCCGGACGACGCGGGGCGGCGTCCGCTGTCGGTCCACTCGCGGGCCGACGGTGCGGCCCCGGACGAGCCGTGGAACCGGCATGCCACCGGCTGGCTCTCACACGCCGGCCAGAGGGCCGGTGCCGATCTGACCGCCTGGCCGCCACGGGACGCGGAAGCCGTCGACATCGAGGGGCTCTATCCGGGCCTGGCCGAGGTCGGTCTGGCGTACGGCCCGGTGTTCCGTGGGCTGCGTGCCGTCTGGCGCCACGGCCACGAGGTGTTCGCCGAGGTGGCGCTCCCCGAGCAAGAAGCGGAGCGTGCGACGTCGTACGGCCTGCATCCGGCGCTGCTCGACGCCGCGCTCCACGCCATCGGGCTCGGCGACTTCGTGGCGGAGACGGGCCGGGCCGGGCTGCCCTTCGAGTGGAGTGGCGTGTCCCTGTACGCGACCGGAGCGGCTGCTGCGCGAGTGCGTCTCACCCCGGCGGGCCCGAACGCGGTGACGGTGGAGGTCGCCGACGGGAACGGCGCGCCCGTCGCCACCGTGGACTCACTCGTCCTGCGACAGGTGAGCGGCGACCAGCTCGCCGTGGCCCGCCCCGCCCACCACGACAGCCTCTTCCGCCTCGACTGGGCAGAGGTCCCCGTCCCCGGGGCGCCCGCCCCGGACGGCCGGACCGCCGCACCCGACGACCGTTGGGTGGTACTCGGCACGGCCACCGACGCGTGGGCGGGGCCGCACCTGGCCGTCCACCCCGATCTCGACGCGGTCGCCGCAGCGGGCGCGGACGTCGTACTGCTGCCGCGCGTCGGCCGTCCCGGAGACGTGGCGGATGCCGCGCGGTCGGCGACCCACGGCGTGCTCGACCTGCTGCACGCCTGGCTCGACGACGAGCGTTTCGCCACCGCCCGTCTGGTCGTCCTGACGCGGGGCGCGGTGGCCGTGCGGTCCGGCGAGGACATCGCCGACCTGCCCGGTGCCGCCGTCTGGGGTCTGGTGCGCTCGGCGCAGACGGAGAACCCCGGCCGTATAGTCCTCGTCGACCTGGACGCCGATGACGCCTCGTTCCGGGTACTGCCCGCCGCCCTGGCCCTGGACGAGCCGCAGCTCGCGGTCCGCGCGGGCACCGTGCGCGCGCCGCGCCTCGCCCGAGCCACTTCCGGCGACGCGCTGGTGCCGCCCCCGGGGGAGACGGCCTGGGTCGTCGACTCGACGAGCGACCGCGGCACACTCGACAGCCTGGCCCTGCTGCCCCGTCATGAAGCACTGGCGCCGCCGGCCGACGGCACCGTCCGCCTGAGCGTGCGTGCCGCCGGCGTCAATTTCCGTGACGTCCTGATCGCCCTCGACATGTACCCCGGCTCCGGGGTCATGGGCAGTGAGGGTGCGGGTGTGGTCACCGAGGTGGGGCCCGGGGTGTCGGGGCTGGCGGTGGGTGACCGGGTGTTCGGCATGGTCGGGCACTGTTTCGGTCCGGTCGCGGTGGCCGACGCGCGTCTGGTGGCGCGGGTTCCGGATGCCTGGTCGTTCGAGCAGGCGGCCTCGACGCCGATCGTGTTCCTGACGGCGCTGTTCGGTCTGCGGGATCTGGCGGGGCTGCGGGCCGGTGAGCGGGTGCTGGTGCACGCGGGTGCCGGTGGTGTGGGCATGGCGGCGATCCAGCTGGCGCGGCATTTGGGTGCGGAGGTGTTCGCCACCGCCAGTGAGGGCAAGTGGGACACGCTGCGTTCGCTGGGCCTGGACGACGCGCACATCGCTTCCTCGCGGACCTTGGACTTCGAGGAGAAGTTCCTCGCCGTGACCGACGGTCAGGGCGTGGATGTGGTCCTGAACGCGTTGGCGGGGGAGTTCGTGGACGCCTCGCTGCGGCTGCTGCCACGGGGCGGCAGGTTCCTGGAGATGGGCAAGACCGACATCCGCCAGGCGGATGTCGTCGCGGCACACCACCCCGGCGTCGACTACCAGGCGTTCGACCTGGTGGAGGCCGGTCCGGAACACACCGGGCGTCTGCTGGGTGAGCTGCTGGAGTTGTTCGAGCAGGGCGCGCTAGCACCCCTGCCGGTACGCACCTGGGACGTGCGCCGGGCGCGTGAGGCGTTCCGGTACGTCAGCCAGGCCAGGCACATCGGCAAGGTGGCCCTGACGATGCCGCGCCGGCCGGACCCGGAGGGGACGGTGCTGGTGACGGGGGCGACCGGCACGCTGGGCGCTTTGGTGGCGCGGCATCTGGTGGCCGAACGGGAGGTGCGGGATCTGCTGCTCCTCTCGCGGCGCGGCGAGCAGGCCCCGGGTGCCACCGAGCTGGCCCGGGAGCTGGAAGAGCTGGGTGCGCGGGT
>NZ_JAFEXF010000030.1 GCF_016905445.1 Streptomyces sp. G44 | reverse complement strand
CCCCGGGCGGCCGGTGCGGCCAGGCCCGGCTCCGCCAAGCACCGCGCCTCCGCCCGGCGCCGGCGGATCACGCTGGGCGTGGCGGGAGTGGTGCTGGCCGCGGCGGCGGGCGTGGGCACGTGGGCGGCGACATCGGGCGACGACACGCCTCCGGACAGCGGGAACTCCGCCCCTCCGACCCCCTGACCGACGGCCGCGGAGCCCTGGAGGCCCGGCGGCGGGAGGGGACGGTTGCCGCAGCCGTTACGCTGGAGTCGTGGCAGTCGTCGATGTATCCGAAGAGCTCAAGTCCCTCTCCTCGACCATGGAGTCGATCGAGGCCGTCCTGGACCTCGACAAGCTGAGGGCCGATATCGCCGTGCTCGAGGAGCAGGCGGCCGCCCCGTCCCTGTGGGACGACCCGGAGGCGGCGCAGAAGATCACCAGCAAGCTGAGCCACCTCCAGGCGGAGGTCAGGAAGGCCGAGACGCTGCGCGGGCGCATCGACGACCTCAGCGTGCTGTTCGAGATGGCCGAGGAGGAGGACGACCCGGACACCCGTGCCGAGGCCGAGTCCGAGCTCACCGCCGTCAAGAAGGCCCTCGACGAGATGGAGGTGCGCACCCTCCTCTCCGGCGAGTACGACTCCCGCGAGGCCGTCGTCACCATCCGCGCGGAGGCCGGCGGCGTCGACGCCTCCGACTTCGCCGAGAAGCTCCAGCGGATGTACCTGCGCTGGGCCGAGCGCCACGGCTACAAGACGGAGCTCTACGAGACCTCGTACGCGGAAGAGGCCGGCATCAAGTCGACCACCTTCGCCGTCAACGTCCCGTACGCCTACGGCACGCTCTCCGTGGAGCAGGGCACCCACCGCCTGGTCCGCATCTCGCCCTTCGACAACCAGGGCCGCCGCCAGACCTCCTTCGCCGGCGTCGAGATCCTCCCCGTGGTCGAGCAGACCGACCACATCGAGATCGACGAGAGCGAGCTGCGCGTCGACGTGTACCGCTCCTCGGGCCCCGGCGGCCAGGGCGTCAACACCACCGACTCCGCGGTCCGGCTGACCCACCTGCCGACCGGCATCGTCGTCTCCTGTCAGAACGAGCGCTCGCAGATCCAGAACAAGGCGACCGCGATGAACGTCCTCCAGGCGAAGCTCCTGGAGCGCCGCCGCCAGGAGGAGCAGGCGAAGATGAACGCCCTCAAGGGCGACGGCGGCAACTCCTGGGGCAATCAGATGCGTTCGTACGTCCTGCACCCGTACCAGATGGTCAAGGACCTCCGTACGGAGTTCGAGGTCGGCAATCCCGAGTCCGTCTTCAACGGCGAGATCGACGGTTTCCTGGAGGCCGGAATTCGCTGGCGCAAGCAGCAGGAGAAGTAGAAAACCGCTCGAAGCGGCTTTATCGACATGGCAACTGCCGCCCAGGAGGCGGCAGTTGCCTATTACGTCACAGTCACATCTCCCGACGACGGTCAACTGCCCCGATTTCGGACATCGCGCCCGCAACGACCTTGACGCTGCCATGAAAAGTGGAAAGGCTAGCGTGCGGCATGCGTGATACCGGGGCGCGTGGGACCTGTGGGGGCCGAAACGATCGCCCCCGGCGAATGCCGCCCCGGACGCTGCCTCACCGACATTTCAGCTACTGGGGGTAGCAGCCTGATGACCAAGAAGACGCGCATCCGTATCGCGCGGATAGCCGCGGGCGCCGTGATCGCCGCCGGTGCCTCGCTGACCGCCGCGGGTGCCGCCTCGGCCCTCGACGTCGGCGTCGACCTGGGCCCCGTGGGCGCCGGCGCCCACGCGGACGAGACCGGCGTCGGGGTGGACGTGGACGTCGACCCGCAGGACAACCCGCCGGCGCCTACCGAGGAGCCCACCGCCCCGGAGCCCACGGCCCCCGACCCGACGGACCCGCCGGAGCCCACCACGGAGCCGACGGAGCCGCCCGAGCCCACGGACCCGCCCGTGCCGACCTCGGACCCGACCGACCCGAGTGGGAACGGCGGCAACAACGGGAACGGCGGCAACAACGGGAACGGCGGCAACAACGGGAACGGCGGCAACAACGGCAACGGCGGCAACGGTAACGGCGGCGGCAACGGCAACGGCGGCGGCAACGGTGGCGGCAACGACACCGGCCCCGACGGCGGCGGCTCCGTACCCGTCGAGCAGGGCAAGGCCAAGGACAGCCTGACGGACACCGGTTCCACGCCGGTCGAGCAGGCCGGCGACAAGGGCGCCAAGGGCGGCGGCAAGGGCGAGCTGGCCGAGACCGGCGCCGCCGAGACCACCTTCCTCGTGATCGGCGCCGCCACGATGATCGTCGGCGGCATCGGCTTCCGCGTCCTGCCGCGCCTCGTCGGCAACCGCGGCGCCGCCGCCTGATCCCGGGCGCCGGCGCACGCGACGGCGCGGGCTGATGTACGCCACGTACGGTCCGTATGTGGCGTACCTGACGCGGACGCCGTAGGGCGGGCACGAAAAGAAGGGCCCGGAGCTTCTCGAAGCTCCGGGCCCTTCCCGTGTCTGTACGGACTGGAGTCCTGTACGGACTGGTGTCCGGTACGGACTGGTGTCCGGTACGGACCGATGTCCTACGCGGACTGGTGCGCCAGCAGCGCGACCGCCGCGATCAACACCACGAGCAGCGCTATCAGTGCCGCGGGATTGAGGCCCGCGAAGGGCCCTTCCTGCTGCATGCGCGCGCGATTGGCCCGGCACACGGGGCAACGGCCTTCACTCACGGGCGCCGCGCAGTTCGCGCATACCAACCGATCCAGGGTCATGCGCTTCTCCTCCCGCACAGTCTCAGCCTGCCCAACGCTACGGGGAACCCAATCGTTCCCCATACCACTGTGCCAGCTTCCGCGGATTTGGGCGCGGCCCGCCCTCTCGCGACGGTTTCGGTACGTTCCGCACCCCGACACTTCCGAGACAAAACGCGCAACTCCGGACGCCGACTGCGCGCGCGTACCGCATTCGCGTATGGTCACGCACACCTACCCCCGGCAACCCGTGGTGCATCCGTGATCCGTTTCGACAACGTCTCCAAGGCCTACCCCAAGCAGACCCGCCCCGCTCTGAGGGACGTCTCCCTTGAGATCGAGAAGGGCGAGTTCGTCTTCCTGGTGGGGTCCTCCGGCTCCGGAAAGTCCACTTTCCTGCGGCTCGTCCTGCGCGAGGAGCGCACCAGCCACGGTCAGGTGCACGTCCTCGGCAAGGACCTCGCGCGCCTGTCCAACTTCAAGGTGCCGCACATGCGCCGCCAGTTGGGCACCGTCTTCCAGGACTTCCGCCTCCTGCCCAACAAGACCGTCGGCGAGAACGTGGCCTTCGCGCAGGAGGTCATCGGCAAGTCCCGCGGCGAGATCCGCAAGTCCGTCCCGCAGGTCCTCGACCTGGTCGGCCTCGGCGGCAAGGAGGACCGGATGCCCGGCGAGCTCTCCGGTGGTGAGCAGCAACGAGTGGCGATCGCGCGCGCGTTCGTCAACCGTCCGAAGCTCCTCATCGCCGACGAGCCCACCGGCAACCTCGACCCGCAGACCTCCGTCGGCATCATGAAGCTGCTCGACCGGATCAACCGGACCGGCACCACCGTCGTGATGGCCACGCACGACCAGCAGATCGTGGACCAGATGCGCAAGCGGGTCATCGAGCTGGAGAAGGGCCGTCTCGTGCGCGACCAGTCGCGCGGCGTCTACGGCTACCAGCACTGACGACCGGGCCCCGCCCGGACGCGTCCGTACCGCGGGACCCGCCTGTTCCACCGCAAGCTGATCCACTGAAAGGCCGCCATGCGCGCCCAGTTCGTCCTGTCGGAGATCGGCGTCGGCCTCCGTCGCAATCTCACGATGACCTTCGCGGTCGTCGTCTCCGTAGCGCTCTCGCTCGCCCTGTTCGGCGGCTCGCTGCTCATGCGTGACCAGGTGAGCACGATGAAGGGCTACTGGTACGACAAGGTCAACGTCTCGATCTTCCTGTGCAACAAGGCCGACGCCGAGCAGGACCCCAAATGCGCCAAGGGCGCCGTCACGAACGAGCAGAAGGACCAGATCCTCGGCGATCTGAAGAAGATGCCCGTCGTCGACACGGTCCAGCACGAGTCGGCGGACGAGGCGTACAAGCACTACAAGGAGCAGTTCGGCGACTCCCCGCTCTCCAGCTCCCTCACGCCGGACCAGATGCAGGAGTCGTTCCGCGTCAAGCTGAAGGACCCGGAGAAGTACCAGGTGGTCGCGACCGCCTTCTCGGGCCGTGACGGCGTGCAGTCCGTCCAGGACCAGAAGGCCTACCTGGAGAACCTCTTCGAACTCCTCAACGGCATGAACTGGGCGGCGATCGCCGTGATGGCGCTCATGCTCGTCGTCGCGCTGATGCTGATCGTCAACACCGTGCGCGTCTCGGCGTTCAGCCGCAGACGGGAGACCGGCATCATGCGGCTGGTCGGCGCGTCCAGCTTCTACATCCAGATGCCGTTCATCATGGAGGCCGCCGTCGCCGGCCTCATCGGCGGCGCGCTCGCCTGCGGAATGCTGCTCGTGGGCCGCTACTTCATGATCGACCACGGGCTCGCGCTCTCCGAGAAGATCAACCTCATCAACTTCATCGGCTGGGACGCCGTCCTCGCCAAGCTGCCGCTGGTCCTCGCGATCGGCCTGCTGATGCCCGCCCTTGCCGCGTTCTTCGCGTTGCGCAAGTACCTGAAGGTGTGAGAAGCACCCTCCGCGTTCCAGGGCGCCGTACGGTTCAACGGACCGTGCGGCGCTCTTCGTTGTCCTAGACTCACCGGCATGTCAGGTCTCGACCGGTTCGCCGATCGGCTCGCCGCGCCCCTCCGGGTGCGCCGCGGGGCGACCCTGACGTTGGTCTTCGCGAGCGTCCTCGTCACCGGGGCCGCCACCGGCTCCTGGAGCGAGGCGGCGGACGACGGCCGGAAAACGCCCCCGCCGGCGGTGCGTTCGGACGCCGTGGCCCCCTCCGCCGGCCGCACCGCCGAGCAGGCCGCCGAGGCCGCCGCCGAGGCCATGGCCGACGGCAAGTCCGCGCAGAAGGCCGCCGAGGAGGCCGTCAGCCGCAGCGGGGACCGCTGGGGCTCGGTGTACTCCCACGGCGAGTACGAGGAGTTCGAGCAGGCCCTCGACGGCGCCTACACCGGCGTCGGGCTGTGGGCCCGGCGCGGGGCCGACGGGCGCATGGAGGTCTCCCGGGTCCAGAAGGACGGGCCCGCCGACCGGGCCGGCATCCGCAAGGGCGACCGGCTGCGCTCCATCGACGGCGAGCGTGTCACCGGCCGCCCCGTCACGGAGGTCGTGGCCCTGCTGCGCGGCGACCGCGCGGGCACCCCGGTGCGGCTGGGTCTGGAGCGCGCCACGCGCGCGTGGAGCGAGACCCTGCGCAGGGCGCGCCTGTCCACGGACTCCGTCACCGTCACCGAGCTGCCCGGCGGCGCCGTCATGATCAAGGTCGCCGCGTTCACCAAGGGCTCCGGAGAGGCCGTGCGCTCCGCGGTGCGCGAGGCCCCCGAGGGCGCGGGGATCGTGCTCGACCTGCGCGGGAACTCCGGCGGTCTGGTCTCCGAGGCGGTCACCGCCTCGTCCGCCCTCGTCGACGGCGGCCTCGTGGCGACGTACGACGTACGGGGCAAGCAGAAGGCCCTGCACGCCGAGCGCGGCGGGGACACGGAGCGGCCGGTGGTCGCGCTGGTCGACGGCGGCACGATGAGCGCCGCCGAGCTCCTCACCGGCGCCCTCCAGGACCGCGGCCGCGCGGTCGTCGTGGGCACCCGCACCTTCGGCAAGGGCTCCGTCCAGATGCCGAGCCGCCTTCCGGACGGCTCCGTCGCCGAGCTGACCGTCGGCCACTACCGCACGCCGTCGGGCCGGGCCGTGGACGGGCGGGGCATCGTCCCGGACCTTGAGGCCGAGCACGGGGCCGAGGCCAGGGCCGAGACAGTATTGACTGGCCTCGGACCCCCCTCGTAGTGCGAAAATGGCCGGACTATGGCAAAGGAAAAGGTAAAGCGCAAGGCAGCGAAGGCCAATGAGAAGGCCCCCGCCCGCAAGATGGTCGCGCAGAACAAGAAGGCGCGGCACGACTACACCATCCTGGACACCTACGAGTGCGGCCTGGTGCTGATGGGCACCGAGGTGAAGTCGCTGCGCCTTGGCCGGGCCTCCCTGGTGGACGGCTTCGTGCACATCGACCGCGGCGAGGCGTGGCTGCACAACATCCACGTCCCGGAGTACGTCCAGGGCACCTGGACCAACCACTCCGCCACCCGCAAGCGCAAGCTCCTGCTGCACCGCGCGGAGATCGACAAGCTGGAGTCGAAGGCCCAGGAGACGGGTCACACGATCGTGCCCCTGTCGCTGTACTTCAAGGACAGCCGCGTCAAGGTCGAGATCGCGCTGGCCAAGGGCAAGAAGGAGTACGACAAGCGGCAGACGCTGCGGGAGAAGCAGGACACGCGCGAGACGAACCGCGCGATCTCGGCGGTCCGGCGCAGGCAGGGGATCGCCTAGCGGAGAGGCTCCCGGGAATAGGCTGGCACGTGCCGCCGTTGGTCACGTACGATGGGCCATGCCCCGCAGGTGACGGGGCACGGATTGAAAAATCAACATGGGGATGATCGGTTTCGACAGCGGATGTCGAAGCAGGGGAAGCGTGTCGAGGAAGCGGCAATGATCTCGTAAACCATATGTCGCAACAAATAATCGCCAACACCAAGCGCGATTCCTTCGCCCTCGCTGCCTAAGTAGCGACTCGGTGAAGTGTCAGCCCGGGGCTGTTCCCGACCCGGATCCTGGCATCAGCTAGGGAACTAAACTTCTGGACCCGGTCACGGGGTCCAGGAGGAAATCAAACAGTGACTGGGCCCGTCGGCGACTTGTTCGCGTGATCGCCGGGGCCGAGAAAATCGCAGCGAACTGCACACGGAGAAGCCCTGATTCCGCACCGTTGGACGCGGGTTCGATTCCCGCCATCTCCACAATTCCCATGTGAGGTTGAAGCCCTCTGGCCCCCGGGCCAGGGGGCTTCTTCCGTGCCCGGGGCAGGATGCCGCGCGGCGCCCCCGGGAGGCCGCGCCGCTCACGCCTCGTTCGACGCGCGCGGTGACCGGGCGGGACGGTGCCGTGGCGTGCTCGTGGCGCAAGCCTGCGCGCCGCTGAGCAGCAGGGCCGTGCAGGCGGCGGCGACCGGCACCCAGTAGCCCGTGCTCGCGCCGAGCCGCTCCACCGCCCAGCCGCCGCCCGCCGCGCCGCACGCGATGCCCCCGAGGAGGCCGGTCACGGCGAGGGTCATGCCCTCGTTCAGGCGCCCCTGGGGAGTGCGGCGCTGCACCAGCGTCATCCCGGTGACCATGGTGGGCGCCGTCGCCATGCCCGCGACCAGCAGGGCTCCGGCGAGGACGGCCAGCGAGCCCGTGAGGCTCACTGCGAGCAGCGGCAGCGTCATCAGGGCCGTCATCGCGGCCCCGCACAGCAGGTGGCGCCGTACGAGCGGGCCGCGCGGTCTCGCCGCTCCGTAGACGAGGCCCGCCGCGCAGGAACCCGCGGCCTGGAGGGCGAGGATCACGCCCGCGGCCGCCTTGTGCCCCTGTGCGTCGGCGAAGGCGAGGGTGACGACCTCCAGGGAGCCGAAGACGGCGCCGGTGGCGAGGAAGACGGCCAGCAGCGCGGGCATCCCGGGCGCGCGGAGGGGCGAGGACGCCGCGATGGAGGGGTCCGTGCGTCCCTGGGGCGGCGGTTCCGTGGCCCGCTGGGCGGCGAAGACGAGTACCCCGGTCAGCAGCAGCACCACGCCGGTCAAGGTGCCCGCCTGCGGGAAGAGCGCCGTGCACAGGAACGCGGCGAGGACCGGGCCGAGCATGAAGCACAGTTCGTCGGCGGCCTGTTCGAAGGAGTTGGCGGTGTGCACGGCCGCGGTGTCGCCCTGGAGGAGGTGGGCCCAGCGCGCCCGGGACATGCCGCCCGTGTTGGGCGTCGTGGCCGTGGCGGCGTACGAGGCGAAGAGGGTCCAGTCGGGCGCTCCGTGGCGCACGCAGAGCAGCAGCGAGAGCGAGCCGAGCGCGGCGATCACGGTGGCGGGGACGGCGACGCGCGCCTGGCCGTGGCGGTCGACGAGCCGGGCCGTCCAGGGCGCCACCACGGCGGTCGCCGCGAGGCCGGTCGCGGTGACGGCGCCGGCCAGCGCGTACGAGCCGCGGGCGCCGGAGATCATGATGACGGCGCTCACGCTGAACATGCCCATGGGCAGGCGGGCGACGAGGTTGCCGAGGGTGAAGGCGGTGGCGCCGGGTATCGCGAAGAGGCGGGTGTAGGGGTTGCGGGGCATGGGCCCACCCTCGCGGCGGGTGAGCGGCGGGGTCCAACACCTTCTGGGGAGCCGTTCACGCGCCCGCGTTGTAAATTCCTGCGGTGACGCGACTTCCGGCCCCGCACCGCGATGTGGAACCCCGCCTGCTCCGCGCCTTCCTCGCCGTCGCCGAGGAGCTGCACTTCACCCGGGCCGCCGCCCGGCTGTACGTGGCGCAGCAGGCGCTGAGCCGCGACGTGCGGCGCCTGGAGCGGGAGCTGGGCGCCGACCTCTTCTCGCGCACGACGCGGCAGGTCACCCTCACCGCCGAGGGCGAGCGGCTCCTGCCGTACGCGCGACGGGTCCTGGAGGCGCAGGACGAGCTGGTCGCCGCCTTCACGGGGGCCGCGCGCCCGCTGCTCGTCGACCTGAACAGCCCCGGGCTCGTCTTCGGACGCGTCCTGGAGCGGGCCCGGGAACTCGCCCCGGAGTGCGAGCTGATGGCCCGCTTCGAGAGCGGCCTGACCGGGGCCGCCGTCGAGATGGCCGCCGGGCGGCTGGACATGTCCTTCGGCCGGTACGCCGGACTGGACCCCGCCCTGCGGGCCTCGCTCGACCAACAGCCCGTGCGGTTCGAGCCGATGGCGGTGCTGCTGCCGCACGGCCATCCGCTGACCGGGCTCGACGCCGTGCCGCTGGACGCGCTCGCGGGGGAGATCGTGTACGCGGGCGCGGGCAACCCCCGGACACCGGAGTGGACCGACCTCGCGCACCGGCTCTTCGAGGGGCGCGGCATCGGCGTCGCACCGCCCGCGCCGCTCGCCGTGGGCCGGGAGGAGTTCGGGCGGCTCATGGCGAAGCGGCGTAATCCGGTCCTCGCCGTCGTGGACTTCCCGGCCATGCCGGGCGCCGAGCTGCGGCCGCTGGTCGACCCCGTCCCGCTCTCCCCGGTGTCGCTGGTGTGGCGAAAGGGCCTGCGTCATCCGGGTGTGGCCGCCGTGCGGGCCGCCGCGGCCGAACTGGGGGCGGCCGAGGGCTGGCTGGAGAGACCCGCGGACGGCTGGGTCCCGGCCGCGGACGCACTCGTCATGGCGGCGGGCGGCGGGTGAGGCCGCGGCCGGGCGGGGTGGCGGCGTCGCGGAGGAGACGTGGACGTTCTTCGCGGTCTTGGCGGAGGTTCAGCGGCGAAGTGGATCGGTGGGTGGGCGGTTTGTGACCGGCCCGTGGCGACGCGCGACTGTTACGCGGGAGTAGATGACCAAATGTGAGGGCTCTGCCGGGTGTTGCCGATCTCGGAGCGTCCTGCGACCGGCTCCTAAGCTGACGGCTCTTTCTGCTGCTCGCAGGGGTGGAACTCCGCGGAGCGGCAGGCTCGTCACTGCCAGGAGATCACTTTGCTCTGCAAGAAGACCGCGCTGCGCCTCGCCGCGCCCGTCGCCGTACTCGCCCTCGCGCTGACCGCCTGCGGCGGCGGGGACGACAAGAAGTCGGAGGAGAACCCGAAGGCGGACGCTTCCAGGTCCCGTACCGAACCCGCGAAGCCGGCCGCGCTGGCCGCCGGTGAGAGCACGACGGGGAAGGTCGAGGAGGGCGACGCCACCGTCACGTACGACGTCGCCGCGCAGAAGGTCGAACTCGGCACGGAGGCCGGGACCAGGAAGCTGGTCTCGGACCCGAAGGACGCCGAGGGCCTCGTGGCGGCGGTCGCCCACGTGAAGTACACGCACAAGGGCGGCGCCCCGCTGAAGGACGTCCCGGACGTGGGTGACGGCACGGAGGTCTACGCCGACGGCACCCGCGGCGGCCTGCTGATCGGCGCCTCCGAGGACGCGCCGGGCTGCGAGGACGAACTGGAGCTCGAGGGCTGGAAGAAGGGCGAGAGCCACGTGATCTGCCAGACGTATCTGGTGCCGGTCGGCGCCGAGGAGCTGGAGGTCCGCTGGGCGCCCGAGGACAGCGAGCGCGAGCCGGCGGTGTGGAAGTTCCCGGCGAAGTGACGCGGCGGGCGGGGCCCGGCGGCCCCGCCCTCCGCCTTGGCGGCCCCCACCGCGAACGCGGCCGGTATGCGGCCCACCGCCCTGGACTTGTGGTTGGCATCGCCCTCGCCGCGTGGGAAGGGCTACACGAAGGACCGCACGACGCAGAAGATCAACGTGACCAGGCCGACGAAGAACTCGTACGTGTTCTACGACGACCGGCTCCGCAAGAGGTCTGCCGGCCGTGACGCGCAGAGGCGTGGCCCGTCAGCGGGGCGGCGGCCGTTCCGCTGTGGCGTCATGCCTGGCGGTGCGCGCGGCGGAGGTTCTGGGCCAGCAGGACGCTCGCCACCACCAGGGCCAGGCCGCCCACCTGCCAGGGGGTCAGCGTCTGGCCCAGGAGCAGGAGGCCCGCCAGCGTGGCGACGACCGGGTTGGTCAGGCCGAGGAAGGAGACCGAGGAGGCGGGCAGGCGTTCGATGCCGCGGAACCAGAGGGCGTACGCGAGGGCCGTGCCGATGATGCCGAGGTAGGCGTATCCGGCGACGTTGGCCCCCGTGAAGTGGCCGGGCAGGCCCTCGGCGGTCAGGGCGACGGGGGCCAGGACCAGGCCGCCCGCGGTCAGCTGCCATCCCGTGAGCGCGAGCAGCGAGACCCCTTCCGGGCGGCCCCAGCGCTTGCTGAGGACCACGGCCAGGGCCATCAGCGTCGTGGCCGTCAGCATCGCGGCGATCCCGGCCGCGTCGACCGCCGCGCTGCCGCGCAGGACCAGCAGGGCGACGCCCACGACGCCGACGAGGCCCGCGAGCAGTGTGCGGCGGGTGGGCCGCACCTTCAGGACGCCGATCCCGAAGCCCGCCACCAGCAGCGGCATGACCGCGCTGATCGTCGAGGCGACACCGCCGGGCAGGTGGTAGGCGCCGAAGAAGAGGAGCGGGAAGAACGCGCCGAAGTTGAGCAGTCCGAGCACGGCCGCCTTCCACCACCAGTCGCCGCGCGGCAGCCGCCGGGTGAGCGCGAGCAGGATCAGTCCGGCGGGCAGGGCGCGCAGGGCGGCGGCGAGCAACGGCCGGTCGGGAGGCAGGAGTTCGGTCGTCGTGACGTAGGTCGTGCCCCAGGTGGCGGGGCCGATGGCGGCGAGCGCGGCGATGCCCGCGGCGGCCTTGGCGGAGCCGCGGGGCGCCGCGCCGCCGCCCTGCGCACGGCCACCCGGCCGGGCACTGCTCCTGTCGCTGATGGTCACGGACACGACGCTTCCCCTCACTGTTCCCCTGAACGCTGTTATTCTCAACGTTGAGGTAAATATGGACCGCCAGGTCCGCGAACGTCAAGTATCTGAACGTTGAGAGATTCGAGGAGCGGTTGCCGTCATGACGGAGACGACCGAGAAGGAACCGCCGGCCGAGCCGGGCCGCGACGCCATCGACGAACTGCGCGGCCAGTGGCGCCGCGAGCGCCCCGACCTCGACGACACGGGCCTGGACGCCATGGCCCTGGTGGGCCGCATCAAGCGCGCCGACCACCTGCTGAGCAAGGGCATGAAGAAGGTCTTCGTCGAATACGGCCTGGAGTTCGCCGAGTTCGACGTCCTCGCCACCCTGCGCCGCGTCGGCGCCCCGCACGAACTGACCGCGGGCGGCCTCCTCAAGACCGCGATGGTGACCTCCGGCGCCATCACCAACCGCCTCGACAAACTCGAACGCAAGGGCCTCATCGAACGCCGCCCCGACCCCACCGACCGCCGCGCGATCCGCGTACGCCTCACCGGGGCCGGCCGCGACCTGGTCGACCGCGCGGTCGTCGACCACATCGCCAACGAGGAACGCATGCTGGCCGCCCTCACCCCCGCCGACCGCGCGGCCCTCGACGGCGCCCTGCGCCGCCTCCTGGTCTCCCTCGGCGACACCCACCTGGGCTGAGCGGCCCCGAGCCTCACCACCCGGCGCCGCCCCGCGTGAGAGCAACGTTCCCCGCCGGTCACTCCGCGCCACAGGGCCGAAACGCGTGATCCCTACCTTCGGGAGCGTCGGCACCTTCGGGAGCGTCGGCCGGTGTCCGTGGATCAGCGGGATCAGTGGTGGAGGCGTGCGATGTGGATCGAGCGGTGGGACCCGGAGGACGAGAAGTTCTGGAAGGAGGAGGGAGGGGAGCGGATCGCCCGGCGGAATCTGGCGTTCTCGGTGCTCTCCGAGCACATCGGGTTCTCCGTGTGGAGCCTGTGGTCCGTGATGGTCCTGTTCATGGGCCCGGAGTACGGCATCGACCCGGCGGGCAAGTTCTTCCTGGTGTCGATGGCGACCCTGGTGGGGGCCGTCGTCCGCGTCCCCTACACCTTCGCCGTCGCCCGCTTCGGAGGGCGCAACTGGACCGTCATCGCCGCCTCCCTCCTGCTCCTGCCGACCGTCGCCGCGTTCCTCGTCATGGAGCCCGGGACCTCGTACACCACCTTCATGGTGTGCGCGCTGCTCACCGGCGTCGGCGGAGGCAACTTCGCCTCCAGCATGACCAACATCAACTCCTTCTTCCCGCTGCGCGAGAAGGGCTGGGCGCTCGGCCTCAACGCCGGGGGCGGCAACATCGGCGTACCCGTCGTGCAGCTCGTCGGGCTCGCCGTCATCGGGGCGAGCGGCGGGCCGCGGGTGGTGCTCGGGATCTACATCCCGCTGGTACTCGTCTCCGTGTTCTGCGCCGCGCGCTACATGGACAGCATCTCGTCCGTGCGCAACGACACCGGGGCCGTCAGGGCCGCCGTACGGGACGCGCACACGTGGATCATGGCGTTCCTGTACGTGGGGACGTTCGGCTCCTTCATCGGGTACAGCTTCGCCTTCGGGCTCGTCCTCCAGACGCAGTTCGGGCGTACGCCGCTGGAGGCCGCCCAGCTGACCTTCATCGGACCGCTGCTCGGCTCGCTGATCCGGCCCGTGGGCGGGCGGCTCGCCGACCGGCACGGCGGGGCGCGCATCACCCTCGCCAACTTCGCCGCGATGGGCGCCGCGACCGGCGTCGTCGTGACCGCCTCGGTCAAGGAGTCGCTGCCGCTGTTCGTCGGCGCCTTCATCGCCCTGTTCGTGCTCACCGGGCTCGGCAAC
Source organism: Streptomyces sp. G44 (assembly GCF_016905445.1). Lineage (GTDB taxonomy): Bacteria > Actinomycetota > Actinomycetes > Streptomycetales > Streptomycetaceae > Streptomyces. The sequence goes on along the minus strand of NZ_JAFEXF010000030.1, from coordinate 34,508 downwards.
GGATCGACGTACAAGATGATCCCCGGGATCTTCCAGGCCAAGGCCGAGCGCAGGGGGCTCGCGGGGGAGGAGGCCGCGGCGTACGGGCGGCGGCTGTCCGGGGCCGCGATGGGACTCATCGGGGCGGTCGGCGCACTCGGCGGGCTCGGCATCAACCTCGCCCTGCGGCAGTCGTTCCAGACGGTGGGGTCGGGCACGGGGGCGTTCGTGGCGTTCCTCGGCTTCTACGCGGTGTGTTCGGTGGTCACCTGGGCCGTATACCTTCGCGGCAAGGCGGTACGCCGTACGGCCGCCGGGGCAGGCACGGACGTGAAGTCGCAGCTCAGCTATGCCGAGGTATGACGTAACACGGCGGACATCGCCGCGAACCGGGCCTGTCACGCGCGATTGACAGGCTCGGTCGTCCGCCGCCCACGAGGACAACAATGAGCGGGACGAGACGAAACGGACCACGAGCGGGACGAGACGAGACAGGCCTATGCGCGCGACCCCATCGCACCCCGATTCCCCGACGGCGCACGGACCCCTCGCCGGGTTCACCGTCGGCGTGACCGCGGCCCGGCGCGCCGACGAGCTCGGCGCGCTGCTCCAGCGGCGCGGCGCCACGGTCCTGCACGCCCCGGCGCTGCGCATCGTGCCGCTCGCCGACGACAGCGAACTCCTCGCGGCGACCAAGGAGCTGATCGACCACGCCCCGGACGTCGTGATCGCCACCACCGCGATCGGGTTCCGCGGCTGGATCGAGGCCGCCGACGGCTGGGGGTACGGCGAGGCGCTCCTCGGCCGCCTGCGCGGCGTCGAGCTGCTCGCCCGGGGCCCGAAGGTGAAGGGCGCGGTGCGGGCCGCCGGGCTCACCGAGGAGTGGTCGCCGTCGTCGGAGTCGATGGCGGAGGTGCTCGACCGGCTGCTCGGCGAGGGCGTCGCCGGGCGCCGCGTCGCGCTGCAACTGCACGGTGAGCCGCTGCCCGGCTTCGTCGAGGCGCTGCGGGCGGGCGGGGCGGAGGTCGTCGGCGTGCCCGTCTACCGGTGGCTGCCGCCCGAGGACCTCGCTCCCGTGGACCGGCTGCTCGACGCGACGGTGGGGCGGGGCGTCGACGCCCTCACGTTCACCAGCGCGCCCGCCGCCGCCTCGCTGCTGGCCCGCGCCGAGGAGCGCGGCATGGCGGACGAGTTCCTGGCCGCCCTCGGCCATGACGTGCTGCCCGCCTGCGTGGGGCCCGTGACCGCGCTGCCGCTCCAGTCGCGCGGCGTGGACACCGTCCAGCCCGAACGCTTCCGGCTCGGCCCGCTCGTCCAGCTGCTCTGCCAGGAACTCCCGGCCCGCGCCAGGGTGCTGCCCGTCGCCGGGCGCCGCGTGGAGATCCGCGGCCACGCCGTCCTGGTCGCCGACGAGCTGCGGGCCGTGCCGCCCGCCGGGATGGCGCTGCTGCGCGCCCTGGCCCGCCGCCCCGGGTGGGTGGTGGCCCGCGCGGAACTGCTGCGCGCGCTGCCCGGCGCAGGCCGCGACGAGCACGCCGTGGAGACGGCCATGGCACGGCTGCGCACCTCCCTGGGCGCGCCGAAGCTGATCCAGACGGTGGTCAAGCGGGGGTACCGGCTCGCGATCGACCCGGCCGCGGACGCCAAGTACGCGGACTGACCCACGATCTGACGGCTCGTCGGACGTGTGCCGGTGGAAGGGGTTCCGGACCCGCCGGGCGGCGTGCACTGTAGGGGGAGGCGAGGGCATTCACGCACCGGTTACCCCCAAGGCGGTGACAGACGCATGGCGTTGGGCATGGCCCCGGTCCCGTACGCGCTGCGATTCGACTCCGGGCGCAGCTGCCTGGACCTCGTGGCGACGAACCACCCCGTGGAACGGCTCGATTCCGTACGCAGGCTGCGCGCCTGGCTCACGGGCGCCGGCCTCGTCCCGCCGGGGGCCCCGCTGCCCGGCGCGGACCCGGGCTGGCTCACCGCGTTCCGCGAACTACGGGGCCACGTGGCGGAACTGGTGCTCGGGGAGATCGAGAGGCGTCCCGCCGACAGCGCCCTGGAACAGGTCAACGCGCTGGCCGCCGCCGCGCCCCCGGCCCCCCGCGCGGTGCGCACCGCCGACGGCACCCTGGCCCGCTCCCTGCGCGAGGATCCGGCCTGCGCGGCGCTGCTCGCCTGCGTCGCCAGGGACGCCGTCGACCTGCTCACCGACCCCGCGGCCCGCGCCCTGCTGCGCCAGTGCGAGGGCGACACGTGCCCCCTCGTCTACCTCGACACCTCCCGCGGCCACCGCCGCCGCTGGTGCTCCAGCGAGGTCTGCGGCAACCGCGAACGGGTGGCCCGGCACCGGCGCCGGGCGGCGCTCGCTCGGGCCTGAACCCGCCGTCGACAGCGGGGTGTCGAGCGCCGGGATCCCCGCCCGTGCCTGGACCGGCCCCGCGCCGGACGGCTTGGAACACCCCGGGTCCCGCGCCGTCGCGCCCGGCCCCCGGACCGCCCCGCGCCCCACGCCGTTGAACACCCCGCACCCCCCGTACGTACCTCCGTCATGAGACCCACCCGACCCGCCCGAAGCGCGGACACCGGAGGCAGACGTGCGCAAGGATTCCGCTGTGGCCGATGAACGACCGCGGCCGCCCCGGCACCGTCTCGGGCGCCCGCCGGGGCCGGACGAGGAACTGATGCGCGCGCTCTACCGCGAGCACGCGGGACCGCTGCTCGCGTACGTGCTGCGGCTGGTCGCGGGGGACCGGCAGCGCGCCGAGGACGTGGTGCAGGAAACGCTCATCCGTGCCTGGAAGAACGCCGGTCAGCTCAACCGGGCGACCGGCTCGGTACGCCCCTGGCTGGTGACGGTCGCCCGGCGCATCGTCATCGACGGCCACCGCAGCCGGCAGGCCCGGCCGCAGGAGGTCGATCCGTCGCCGCTGGAGGTCATCCCCGCGGAGGACGAGATCGACAAGGCACTGTGGCTGATGACGCTCTCCGACGCCCTGGAGGACCTGACTCCCGCGCACCGGGAGGTACTTGTCGAAACGTACTTCAAGGGGCGTACGGTCAATGAGGCGGCCGCGACGCTGGGCATCCCCAGCGGCACGGTCCGCTCACGGGTCTTCTACGCGCTTCGCTCGATGAAGCTCGCACTGGAGGAGCGGGGGGTGCAGGCATGACCGGGTTCTACGACCAGCAGGGCGCGTGGCAGGACGGCAGCGTCCACGAGGCCGTCGGCGCCTACGCCCTCGGCGTCCTGGACGAGGCGGAGCGCGCCTGGTTCGAGGCGCACCTCGCGGGCTGCGAGCCCTGCGCGCGGCAGCTGGAGGAGTTCTCCGCCGTGGAGCCGATGCTCGCGGCGCTCGCCGACCTCCCCGGCGGGCGCGGCACACCGGAGACCGGCGAACCGCTCGCCGCGCGACCCGGCCCGCGCCTCGCCGACCGCCTCATCGGCGAGGTGTCGCGCACGCGCGAGCGGCGGCGCAGGCGCGGCCTGCTCCTGGTCGCGGCGGCGGTCGCGCTGATCGTCGGCGGCCCCCTCACCGTCCTCGCGGTGACCGGTGACGGCGACGGCGGCGGACCGGACGACCTCGCCGCCGACCCGCACCCCACCAGCCCCGCCGAGGACGCCTTCTTCCACCACATGGACGAGAAGACGGCGGCCACCGACCCGGCGACCAAGGTCAGCGCCACCGTCGGCACGGAGAAGAAGACCTGGGGCACCCACGCCGTCCTGGAGCTGAAGAACGTCAAGGGCCCGCTCAAGTGCTCACTCGTCGCGGTCGGCAAGGACGGCACGAAGGAGACGGTCACCAGCTGGTCCGTGCCCAAGTGGGGCTACGGCATCAAGGACAGCCCGGACAAGTGGGCGCGCGGGCCGCTGTACGTCCACGGGGGCGCCGCCATGGACCGCAACGACATCGACCGCTTCGAGGTGACGACGTTCGACGGCGACCGCCTGGTCGAGGTGGACGTGTAGCGCGGCCCGGTGCACAAGCACGGTCCCTTTCGCGTACGGTGGACGGCTGCTCAACAGGGGCAGCAGCACGCTTGAAAGGGGCCTCGGTGGCCGACGTGAACGCAGTGAAGCCGCCAGGCACACGCGACCGGGAGATCAGCGTCGAACAGGACCATCTCGACCAGGTCTACCGACGTCTCGAGGAAAAGATCCACGAGGCCGAGTTCCTCATGAACGACGCCGCGAAGCGCTCCCAGGTCGGTACGCCGGGCGCGCTCGCCGAGCGCGACGCGCAGGTCTTCCGCGCCGGCGTCCATCTCAACCGGCTCAACAACGAGTTCGAGGACTTCCTCTTCGGCCGCATCGACCTGCTCCGGGGCAAGGACGGCAAGAAGGGGCCCGACGGCGCGTACACGGCCGTGGAGCCCGCCGAGGGCGTGATCACGGAGCACAACACGGCCGAGATCGCCGAGACGCTGCACATCGGCCGCATCGGCGTCCTGGACGCGGACTACTCCCCGCTCGTCATCGACTGGCGCGCGCCCGCCGCCGCTCCCTTCTACCGCTCGACACCGGTCGACCCGGGCCGGGTCGTGCGCCGCCGCGTCATCCGCTCCAAGGGCCGCAAGGTCCTCGGCGTGGAGGACGACCTGATGCGCCCGGAGATCACCGCCTACCTCGACGGCGAGGAGCTGCCGGTGATCGGGGACGGCGCGCTGATGGCCGCGCTCGGGCAGGCCCGCAGCCACACCATGCGGGACATCGTGGCGTCCATCCAGGCCGAGCAGGACATGGTGATCCGCGCGCCCGCCGCGTCCGTGACGTACGTGGAGGGCGGCCCCGGCACCGGCAAGACGGCGGTGGCGCTGCACCGCGCCGCGTACCTCCTCTACCAGGACCGCCGCCGGTACGCGGGCGGCATCCTCATCGTCTCCCCGACCCCGCTCCTGGTCGCCTACACGGAGGGCGTCCTGCCCTCCCTCGGCGAGGAGGGTCAGGTGGCGATCCGCGCCGTCGGCTCCCTGGTCGACGGCGTCGAGGCCACGGTCTACGACTCCCCGGCGGTGGCCCGCGTCAAGGGGTCCTCGCGGATGCTGCACGTGCTGCGCAAGGCGGCCCGGGGCGCGCTGGAGGGCGTACAGGCCGGGCCCGGGGCACCCCGCGACGAGCAGCTGGCCTTCGGCGACGATCCGGAGCCGGAGGCCGGGCGGCCCCAGGGCGCCCCCACGCGGCTGCGCGTCGTCGCCTTCGGGCGCCGCCTCGAACTGGACGCCGAGCAACTCAACCGCATCCGCCGCAACGCCCTCGGCGGCACCGCCCCCGTCAACCTGCTGCGCCCCCGCGCCCGCAAGCTCCTCCTGGACGCCCTGTGGGCGCAGTCCGGGGCCGCGGGCCGCCACTCCGACCCGGAACTCGCCGCCGAGCTGCGCTCCTCCTTCGACGACGACATCACCTCCGAGGACGCCTTCATCCGCTTCCTGGACGCCTGGTGGCCCGAGCTGACCCCGCGCGCGGTCCTCGCCGCGATGGGCGACGAGCGGCGCCTGGGCCGCTGGGCCCGCCGCGTCCTGAACCCCGGCGAGGTCCGCAAGGTCGCCCGGTCCCTCAGACGGGACGCCCTGTCCGTGCACGACGTGGCGCTCCTCGACGAGCTCCAGGCGATCCTCGGCACGCCGCACCGGCCCCGCAAGAAGAAGGAACTGGACCCCCTCGACCTGCTCACCGGCCTCGAAGAGCTGATGCCGCAGCGCGAGGAGTCCCAGCGCGAGCGCGCCGAACGCCTGGCGGCGGAGCGCACCGAGTACGCCCACGTCATCGTCGACGAGGCGCAGGATCTCACCCCCATGCAGTGGCGCATGGTCGGCCGCCGCGGCCGGCACGCCACCTGGACGGTCGTCGGCGACCCGGCGCAGTCCTCGTGGTCGGACCCCGACGAGGCGGCCGCGGCCCGCGACGAGGCGCTCGGCACCCGCCCCCGCCGCCGCTTCACGCTCACCGTGAACTACCGCAACCCGGCCGAGATCGCCGAGGTGGCCGCCCGGGTCCTGGCGCTCGCGATGCCGGGCGCCGAGTCGCCCTCGGCGGTCCGCTCGACCGGCGTGGAGCCCCGCTTCAAGGTCGTGCGCGGCGGGGACCTCGGCGCGTCCGTACGGGAGGAGGCGGCGCTGCTCCTGGAGCGGGTGAGCGGCACGGTCGGCGTGGTCGTCGCGATGAACCGCCGCGAGCAGGCGGCCCGCTGGCTGGCCGGGCTCGGGATGGGGGTCCCCCCGGGCGAGCGAAGCCGAGACTGGGGGAGGGTGGTGGCGCTCGGCAGCCTGGAGGCCAAGGGCCTGGAGTACGACGCCACGATCGTCGTCTCGCCCGCGGAGATCGCCGACGAGTCCCCGGCGGGCCTGCGGGTGCTGTACGTGGCGCTGACGCGCGCGACGCAGCAGCTGACCGTCCTGTCGGGCGAGCGGGACGACCCCGACGCGCAGGGCGTGCCGGACCTGCTCCGGGACTGACGGGGTTCCCGACCGACGGAGTTCCCGGGGAGTTCACGGGACGGGAATTGCCTTACGGGGATCGTTTGTTACCTTGGATGTGGCACCGGCCCGATCCAAGCCCCCGGGCCCAACCTTCGTCGCTACGAGCGACCACTTGCCGCGAGGCGAGCATGGCGGGTCGGTGTCATGAACGGATGAGAGAGGCCCACGTCACCACGTGACGTGGGCCTCTTTCTGTTTCCCCCAACTTCTCGTATGGTGGAAACAAGTTTCCGAAATCGCATCCCGGTGCGCGGCGCCGGCCGGTGAACAAAACGTTCTCAATCCGGGGCGGCTACCACGTACCCGGCGGTAGGTGCGACCATCGGACGGCAAGAGCTACAAGGTGAAAGCAGAGGAAGTCGGCCATGGCAACGGCGCCCAGCGTCTCCTACTCGATGACGGTCCGGCTGGAGGTGCCCGCGAGCGGAACAGCGGTCTCCCAGCTCACCACGGCCGTCGAGTCATCCGGGGGCTCGGTCACCGGCCTCGACGTCACGGCCTCCGGCCACGAGATGCTGCGGATCGACGTGACGATCGCGGCGTCCTCCACCACGCACGCCGACGAGATCGTCGAGCAGCTGCGCACGATCGAGGGCGTGACCCTCGGCAAGGTCTCCGACCGAACCTTCCTGATGCACCTCGGCGGCAAGATCGAGATGGCGTCCAAGCACCCCATCAGGAACCGTGACGACCTCTCCATGATCTACACCCCGGGTGTCGCCCGGGTCTGCATGGCGATCGCCGAGAACCCCGAGGACGCGCGCCGCCTCACCATCAAGCGCAACTCCGTTGCGGTCGTAACGGACGGCTCGGCCGTCCTCGGCCTCGGCAACATCGGCCCGAAGGCCGCGCTGCCGGTCATGGAGGGCAAGGCGGCCCTCTTCAAGCGCTTCGCCGGCATCGACGCCTGGCCGCTGTGCCTGGACACCCAGGACACCGACGCCATCGTCGAGATCGTCAAGGCGATCGCCCCCGGCTTCGCGGGCATCAACCTGGAGGACATCTCCGCGCCCCGCTGCTTCGAGATCGAGGCCCGGCTGCGCGAGGCGCTGGACATCCCCGTCTTCCACGACGACCAGCACGGCACCGCGATCGTCGTCCTCGCCGCGCTCACCAACGCCCTGCGCGTGGTGGGCAAGGGCATCGGCGACGTGCGCGTGGTCATGTCGGGCGCCGGCGCGGCCGGTACGGCCATCCTGAAGCTGCTGCTCGCCGCGGGCGTCAAGAACGCCGTGGTGGCCGACATCCACGGCGTCGTGCACGCCGACCGCGAGGACCTGGTCTCCCACGACGTCGACTCGCCGCTGCGCTGGATCGCCGACAACACCAACCCCGAGGGCCTCACGGGCACCCTCAAGGAGGCCGTGGTCGGCGCCGACGTCTTCATCGGCGTCTCGGCCCCGAACGTGCTCAACGGCGACGACGTCGCGGCCATGGCCGACGGCGCCATCGTGTTCGCGCTCGCGAACCCGGACCCCGAGGTCGACCCGGCGATCGCCCGTCAGACGGCGGAGGTCGTGGCCACCGGCCGCTCGGACTTCCCGAACCAGATCAACAACGTCCTGGTCTTCCCGGGCGTCTTCCGCGGCCTGCTCGACGCCCAGTCACGTACGGTCAACACGGAGATGATGCTGGCCGCCGCGGGCGCCCTCGCCGACGTCGTCGCCGAGGACGAGCTGAACCGCAACTACATCATCCCCAGCGTCTTCAACGACAAGGTCGCGGGCGCCGTGGCCGGTGCGGTGCGCACCGCGGCCAAGGCCGCGGGCGCCGCTGTGACGGGTCCCACGTCCGCCTGACCTCGGCGCGTCGCGGGACGCCGGGTCGTAAACGCCCCTTTAGGGTGGCGGACCATGGCCCTGCGGCCCTTCGGAGGGTGCCGGATTGGCTTTCCCGCCGCAGGTGGGGGCAGGATGCGTAATCGGGCGCGAGGGTCTGACGTAAGACCCGGGTCCGGGGACTGTCCGAGGACCCTGGCAGCATCGGCTTCGATCACGCCTCAACGGCAAAAGAACACGGGAGTACAAACATGAACCGCAGTGAGCTGGTGGCCGCGCTGGCCGACCGCGCCGAGGTGACCCGCAAGGACGCCGACGCCGTGCTGGCCGCGTTCGCCGAGACCGTCGGCGAGATCGTTGCCAAGGGCGACGAGAAGGTCACCATCCCCGGCTTCCTGACCTTCGAGCGCACCCACCGTGCCGCTCGCACCGCCCGTAACCCGCAGACCGGCGAGCCGATCAACATCCCCGCCGGTTACAGCGTCAAGGTTTCGGCTGGTTCCAAGCTGAAGGAAGCGGCCAAGGGGAAGTAAAGACCCTGAGCAGCTGAAAGGGGCGGTCACCCACCGGGTGACCGCCCCTTTCCCATGCGCTGACGCGCTGAGGGCGCCTACAGCGCCGCCTTGCCGTTCGGCAGCTCGACCTTCGCGCCGAGCTCCTGGAGCTTGTCCATGAAGTTCTCGTAGCCGCGGTTGATCAGGTCGATGCCGTGGACGCGGGAGGTGCCCTGGGCCGCGAGAGCGGCGATCAGGTACGAGAAGCCGCCGCGCAGGTCGGGGATGACCAGATCGGCGCCCTGGAGCTTCGTGGGGCCGCTGACGACCGCCGAGTGCAGGAAGTTGCGCTGGCCGAAGCGGCAGTCGGAGCCGCCCAGGCACTCGCGGTAGAGCTGGATGTGCGCGCCCATCTGGTTGAGCGCGGAGGTGAAGCCGAGCCGCGACTCGTAGACCGTCTCGTGGACGATGGACAGGCCCGCGGCCTGCGTCAGCGCCACGACGAGCGGCTGCTGCCAGTCGGTCTGGAAGCCGGGGTGCACGTCCGTCTCCAGGGCGATCGCGTTGAGCGAGCCGCCCGGGTGCCAGAAGCGGATGCCCTCGTCGTCGATCTCGAAGGCGCCGCCCACCTTCCGGTAGGTGTTCAGGAACGTCATCATCGAGCGCTGCTGGGCGCCGCGGACGTAGATGTTGCCTTCGGTCGCCAGGGCCGCGGAAGCCCAGGAGGCGGCCTCCAGGCGGTCCGAGAGGGCGTGGTGGTTGTAGCCGCCGAGGCTGTCGACACCGGTGATCCGTATGGTCCGGTCGGTGTCCATGGCGATGATCGCGCCCATTTTCTGCAGGACGCAGATCAGGTCCTCGATCTCCGGCTCGACCGCGGCGTTGGAGAGCTCGGTCACACCCTCCGCGAGGACGGCGGTGAGCAGGACCTGCTCGGTGGCGCCCACGGACGGGTACGGCAGGCGGATCTTGGTGCCGCGCAGGCGCTGCGGGGCCTCCAGGTACTGGCCGTCGGCGCGCTTCTCGATGGTGGCGCCGAACTGGCGCAGCACCTCGAAGTGGAAGTCGATCGGCCGGCCGCCGATGTCGCAGCCGCCGAGGCCGGGGATGAAGGCGTGCCCGAGGCGGTGCAGGAGCGGGCCGCAGAAGAGGATCGGAATCCGCGACGAGCCGGCGTGGGCGTCGATGTCGGCGACGTTGGCGCTCTCGACGTGCGACGGGTCCATGATGAGCTCGCCCGGCTCCTCGCCGGGGCGGACCGTCACGCCGTGCAGCTGGAGCAGGCCGCGTACGACGCGCACGTCGCGAATGTCCGGGACATTGCGCAGCCGGCTCGGAGCGCTGCCGAGCAGCGCGGCAACCATGGCCTTGGGCACGAGGTTCTTCGCGCCGCGGACACGGATCTCGCCCTCCAGCGGGGTTCCGCCGTGGACAAGCAGTACATCGTCAATGCCGGTGACGGTCATGAATCTCGCGTTCCGATTGGATGGACGGGGGAACAAGGGGCAAGCGTAATGGCCGCGTACCCCCCTTCCGTAAGGCCAAGGGGGCGCAAAACAGGTCATGAGTTCGCCACAACACGAACCGTGCGGAACCGGACACTCCGGGTCACCGTCCCAGGCTGTGCGCTCCGGTCGCTCTCATGCGCCCTGAACTGCACCGGCTCGCGTACGGCCATGGGCTCCCCGCGCACGGCGAAGATGCGGGATCATGTGGTCCATGACCGAGGTGTCCTCGCTCACAGGGCGGCTGCTCGTGGCCGCGCCCGCCCTGGCGGACCCGAATTTCGACCGTGCGGTGGTGCTGCTCCTCGACCACGACGAGGAGGGCTCGCTCGGCGTGGTCCTGAACCGCCCGACGCCCGTCGGCGTCGCCGACATCCTGGAGGGCTGGGGCGACCTGGCGGGGGCGCCGGGCGTCGTCTTCCAGGGCGGCCCCGTCTCGCTGGACTCGGCGCTCGGCGTCGCGGTGATCCCCGGCGAGGAGGGCACGCCGTCCGGCATCCGCTACCGCACCGGTCGCGTGGACCCCGTGGGCTTCCGCCGGGTGCACGGCGCGATCGGCCTCGTCGACCTGGAGGCCCCGCCGGAGCTGCTCTCCCCGGCCCTCGGCAGCCTGCGGATCTTCGCGGGCTACTCGGGGTGGGGGCCCGGCCAGCTGGAGAAGGAGCTGGAGGACGGCGCCTGGTACGTGGTCGAGTCCGAGCCGGGGGACGTCTCCTCGCCGGACCCGGAGCGGCTGTGGCGGGCGGTGCTCCGGCGCCAGCGCAGTGAGCTGGCGATGATCGCCACCTATCCGGACGACCCGTCCCTGAACTGACCGGCACGCTCCGGATGGCGCCGACGCCGGCGCTGTGATGGGCGGAGGCGACTCCTGTGACGCGCGGGCCGGTGGGGCCGTGTCGCGCAGTTCCTCGGGCCCCTGCGGGGGCGTTGTGGTGCGATCTCGTTTTTTGTCTGCGGGTCGGTGGGGGCGTGTCGCGCAGTTCCCCGCGCCCCTGCGGGGGTGCTGTGGTGTCCCCGTGCTCCTGGCGCGAGGCGGTGCCTCGGGCCCCGTCAGGGGCGCGGGGAACTGCGCGAGCAACCCCCACCGGGCCGCGCGATGCGAACGAGTCCCCCCGGGGGGCGTGGCGCTCGCGGTGCGGCCGCTGCCGGGACGCCGCGCGCGTGAGTACCCTTGGCCCTTATGAGCACTCTTGAGCCCGAGCCCGAGCGCGGGGCAGGTACGGGGACCCTCGTAGAGCCGACGCCGCAGGTGTCGCACGGTGACGGCGACCACGAGCGCTACGCGCACTACGTCCAGAAGGACAAGATCATGGCGAGCGCGCTCGACGGCACGCCCGTCGTCGCGCTCTGCGGCAAGGTGTGGGTCCCCGGCCGCGACCCGAAGAAGTACCCCGTCTGTCCCATGTGCAAGGAGATCTACGAGTCCATGGGCGCCGGCGGCGACAAGGACAAGGGCGGCAAGGACGGCAAGGGCGGCAAGAAGTAGCCCCCTCTTCAGTCCCCTTTCCGTCCGCCGTGTGACCCTTCGCTCCAGGGGCGTTGCGTGTACCGCAACGCCCCTTTTGCGTGGCACGCTCGCGTGACAGCCTTACGCGGCATGACCGTTGAACAGCTCATCCCGGCGCCCGCACGCGCCGAGGCCGTGCCTGGTTCCTCCTTCACCGCCGGTCCCGCCACCACCCTGTGGGCGGGCCCCGGCACCGAGTCCACCGAACGCTGGCTGCGCGCCACCCTCGGCGCCGCGCTCGGGCTCCCGCTCGCCCCCGGCGCCGGTGCCGAGGACGCGGGCGACTCCGCTTCCTCAGGGAGCTCCCCTGCTTCCTCCGGGATCTACCTGCTCGTCGACGCCTCCCTGGAGCCGGAGGCGTACCGGCTCACCGTCGACGCGACCCGCGTCGAGATCCGCGGCGGCGCGGCCCCGGGCGTCTTCTGGGGCGCGCAGACCCTCCGCCAGCTCTTCGGCCCCGACGCCTTCCGGCGCGCGCACCTGCGGCCGGGCACCCCGTACTCCCTCCCCGCGTGTCTCATCGAGGACGCTCCCCGCTTCGGGTGGCGCGGCATGATGCTCGACGTGGCCCGGCACTTCATGCCGAAGGACGGCGTGCTGCGCTACCTCGACCTGCTCGCCGCCCACAAGCTCAACGTCTTCCACTTCCACCTCACCGACGACCAGGGCTGGCGCGTGGAGATCAAGCGCCACCCGAGGCTCACCGAGGCCGGTTCCTGGCGGGCGCGCTCCAAGTGGGGCCACCGCAACTCGCCGCTGTGGGAGGAGCGTCCGCACGGCGGCTTCTACACGCAGGACGACATCCGCGAGATCGTCGCGTACGCCGCCTCCCTGCACGTCACCGTCGTCCCCGAGATCGACGTCCCGGGCCACTCGCAGGCCGCCATCAGCGCCTACCCGCACCTCGGCAACACGGACGTCGTCGACACCGGGGCGCTCACCGTCTGGGACACCTGGGGCGTCAGCAAGAACGTCCTCGCCCCCACCGAGGACGTACTCCGTTTCTACGAAGGCGTCTTCGAGGAGGTCCTCGACCTCTTCCCGTCCGCCTTCGTCCACGTCGGCGGCGACGAGTGCCCCAAGGACCAGTGGAAGGCCTCGCCCGCCGCCCAGGCCCGGATCAAGGAGCTGGGGGTGGACGGCGAGGACGGCCTCCAGAGCTGGTTCATCCGGCACTTCGACACCTGGCTCACCGCACGCGGGCGGCGGCTCATCGGCTGGGACGAGATCCTGGAGGGCGGCCTCGCCGAGGGCGCCGCCGTCTCGTCCTGGCGCGGCTACCGGGGCGGCATCGCCGCCGCCAAGTCGGGCCACGACGTCGTCATGTGCCCCGAGCAGCACGTGTACTTGGACCACCGGCAGGACGGCGGCCCGAACGAGCCGATGCCCATCGGATTCGTCCGTACGCTCGAAGACGTCTACCGCTTCGAACCCGTGCCCGCGGAGCTGACGGAGGAGGAGGCCGCCCACGTCCTCGGCACGCAGGCCAACGTCTGGACCGAGGTGATGGAGAGCCAGGAACGCGTCGACTACCAGGCGTTCCCGCGCCTCGCCGCCTTCAGCGAGGTCGCCTGGCGCAGCCTCCCCGCCCCCGAGGAGCGGGATTTCGCCGGCTTCGAGCGGCGCATGACGGCCCATTACGCGCGCCTCGACGCCCTCGGCGTCGACTACCGCCCGCCCGGCGGCCCGCTGCCCCGGCAGCGGCGACCCGCCCCCGAAGGGCTGACGGACGCCGACCTCGGCCGCCCGATCGAGGGTCCGCCCCCGAACGTGTGAGGGTCCGTCCGGGTGCGTGAAACCGGCGGTCCGCGCCCTGGTCACGGGCCGCCGTAAGCAGTGCGAAAACGGCATATCCCCCTGGTCCGGGGACGAATGCCTCCTAGCGGACCCCCGCGTCGGGCCCCTGCGAAGATGTGCCAGAGTTGCCACGTCCGGGTTGTGAGCACGTACCGTACGGCGGAACAGGCGTAACGGCGACACGTCGCGAACGGCGAGCGCTTCACGTACGCGACGTAGGTGAAGTACGCGGCCGGGCATCGGGAAGGGGCAGCCGGTTTGACCACGCACGCACCGCAGGCGGCGCAGACACCGCGGTCGGTGAAGCTGCCCGCCACGCTCGACGAGGCCGTGGCGGCACTCGCCGCCATGCCCGCCGCCGTGCCCGTCGCTGGCGGCACGGACCTGATGACCTCGGTCAACTCGGGACAGCTGCGCCCCGCCGCCCTCGTGGGCCTCGGCCGCATCAGCGAGATCCGCGGCTGGCAGTACCAGGACGGCCACGCCCTGCTCGGCGCCGGTCTCACCCACGCCCGCATGGGCCGCCCCGACTTCGCCGCGCTGATCCCCGCCCTGGCCGCCGCCGCGCGCGCCGCGGGACCGCCCCAGATCCGCAACGCGGGCACCCTCGGCGGCAACATCGCCTCGGCCGCGCCGACCGGCGACGCGCTGCCCGTCCTCGCCGCCCTCGAAGCCGTCCTGATCATCGCGGGGCCCGGCGGCGCCCGCCGCGAGATCCCCGTGTCCCACCTGCTCGCGGGCATGGAGATGCTCCGCCCCGGCGAGCTCATCGGCTTCGTGCGCGTGCCGTTGCTGCACGCCCCCCAGGTCTTCCTCAAGGCCACCGGGCGCACCGGCCCCGGCCGGGCCACCGCGTCCGTCGCGCTGGTCCTCGACCCCGCCCGGCGCGGTGTGCGCTGCGCGGTCGGCGCCATCGCGCCCATGCCGCTGCGGCCCCTGGAGGCCGAGCAGTGGGTGGCCTCCCTCATCGACTGGGACGGCGAGCGCGGCAGCCTCGTCCCGGAGGCGGTCGCCGCCTTCGGCGAGTACGTCGCCGCCGCCTGCATCCCCGACCAGCCCCCGGCGGCCGACGGCACCGAACAGCCGCTGACCCCCGCCGTACTGCACCTGCGGCGCACCGTCGCCGCGCTGGCCCGACGAGCACTGGGGAGGGCGCTGTCGTGAGCGACGACCGGAACACCCACAACGGCGGCGGCTGGCAGCCGCATCCGCAGGGCGAGTACGACTCGGACGCCACGGCGTTCGTGCAGCTCCCCGAGGGCATGCTCGACACCCCGCTCGCCGCGCCGGGCCATGGCTACGTGCCGCCGCAGATAACGGTCACCCCGACCACGCCGGACGCCACCGACCCGGCGGCGACCGGCGCGTGGGTCCTGCCGCCCGAGGTGACGGGTGTGACGGGCGGCGGGCAGACGGTGAGCTGGCCCGACGCGGACACGGCACAGCAGCACCACGCCCCTCAGCAGGAGCAGCAGCACCACGGCTACGACCCCCGGGCGACCGGGCAGTGGAGCTTCACCGAGGGCGAGGCGGCGGAGCGGCAGGCGTACGGCCAGGGGTACGAGCAGCAGGGCCAGGGGTACGAGCAGCAGGGCTACGACCCGGGCTACGAGCAGTACGGGCACGGCGTCGCCGCCCCCTCCTCCGACGTCACCGGGCAGTGGTCGATCCCGGTCGCCGGCGGTGATCTCCCGGACGAGTCGGGCGAGTACACGGCGTCCGCGCTGGGCGGCGACCTGGCCTACCCGGCGCGTACGCAGTCGAACGTCTGGGCCGGAGGCACCCTTCCGCCCGCGACCCTGCCCGGCGGCGCGCCCGCGCCCTGGGCGACGGGCGCGGGTGTCGGCGCGCCCTGGGGCACGCCGCCCCAGGAGGCCGCGCAGCAGCTCCAGGAAGCCGCGCAGCAGCTCCATGAGGCCGCGCACCAGCTTCAGGAGGCCCCGGAGCACGCGGAGGCCCCGCAGCCGGAGCCGGAGCCGCGCGAGAGCCGGTTCGAGCAGACGACGCTGCTGCGGGCGGTCAGCGTGCCGCCCCCGGGGCAGTCGGGGGCCGAGGCGGCACGGGCCGCGGAGGCGGCGCAGGCAGCCCAGGCGGCACAGGCGGCGGACGCCGTCGAAGCCGCCCGGGACGCCGTCGAGACCGCTCAGGAGGCCGCCGAAGCCGCGGAGATCGCGGACGTTCTGGAGTCCTCGGAGCCGACGGAGGAGTTCGAGACCGCGGAGGAGCACGACGCGGCCGACACGGCCGACACGGCCGACATGGCGCCCGAAGCCGCCGTGGAGCCTGCTCCCGAGCCCGAGCCCGAGCCCGTTCCCGAGCCCGAGCCGGACCGGGTGGACGAGGTCCGGCCCGAAGCGGCGAACGAGACGGCTCCCGAGGCCACCGGGACCGACGGAACCCCCGAGCCCGGCCAGACGGGCGCCATGGGCGACACGGACGACGCGGCGGCAGAGACAGCCGCGACGACCGGGACGCCCGAGGCGACCGAGGCGACGGAGGCGACGGAGTCACCCGAAGCGACGGAGGCACCCGATGCCACCGAGGCCGGTGAGAACGCGGAGGCGGCCGGCCCGGCGGAGGCGGCGGACGGCGCCCCCGTCATCGCCCCCAACCCCCACCACGACGACCACCCCCTCGGCTCCTACGTCCTGCGCGTCAACGGCACCGACCGCCCCGTCACCGACGCCTGGATCGGCGAGTCCCTGCTCTACGTCCTGAGGGAGCGGCTCGGCCTCGCGGGCGCCAAGGACGGCTGCTCGCAGGGCGAGTGCGGGGCCTGCAACGTCCAGGTGGACGGCCGCCTCGTCGCCTCCTGCCTGGTGCCCGCGGCCACCACCGCGGGCAGCGAGATCCGCACCGTCGAGGGCCTGGCCGCCGACGGGCGGCCCTCCGACGTGCAGCGCGCGCTCGCCGCGTGCGGCGCGGTGCAGTGCGGCTTCTGCGTGCCGGGCATGGCCATGACCGTGCACGACCTCTTGGAGGGCAACCCCGCCCCCAGCGAGCTGGAGACCCGCCGCGCGCTCTGCGGCAATCTGTGCCGCTGCTCGGGCTACCGGGGTGTGCTCGACGCCGTCCGCGAGGTCGTCGCCGAGCGGCAGGCGTCCGCCGCCGCGGAAACGGCCGCCGCGCAGGACGAGCGGACCGACGAGGCCCGCATCCCGCACCAGGCGCCCCCGGGCGCGGGCGGCGTCCACCAGACCGCGTACGAGGACGGAGGCCAGGCGTGAGCGAGGACACCATCACCGCGGCCGCTCCGGGCGCCGAGCCGCCGCAGTACGGCATCGGCGCGTCCCTGCCGCCGGCGGAGTGCCGCGCCAAGACGGAGGGCACCTTCCCGTACGCCTCCGACCTGTGGGCCGAGGGCCTGCTGTGGGCGGCGGTGCTGCGTTCCCCGTACGCGCACGCCCGCATTGTCTCCATCGACACCAGCCACGCCCTTCAGATGCAGGGCGTGCACGCCGTCATCACCCACGAGGACGTGCCCGGTGACGCGCTGCACGGCCGCCGGACGCCGGACCGGCCGGTCTTCGCCTCCGATGTCGTACGCCATCACGGCGAGCCCATCGCCGCCGTGGCCGCCGACCACCCCGACACGGCGCGCATGGCCGCCGCCGCCGTCATCGTCGAGTACGAGGTGCTCGAGCCGGTCACCGACCCGGAGAAGGCCTTCGAGGCCGAACCGCTGCACCCCGACGGCAACTTGATCCGCCACATCCCGCTGCGGCACGGCGACCCGGAGGCGGTGGGCGAACTCGTCGTCGAGGGGCTGTACCGAATCGGCCGCCAGGACCCGGCGCCCATCGGCGCGGAGGCGGGGCTCGCGGTGCCGCGCCCCGACGGGGGAGTGGAGCTGTACGTCGCCTCCACCGACCCGCACGCCGACCGCGACCGGGCCGCCGCCTGCTACGGCCTGCCCGCCGAGCAGGTCAAGGTCGTCGTCACGGGCGTGCCGGGCGCCACCGCCGACCGCGAGGACGCGAGCTTCCAACTCCCGCTCGGCCTGCTCGCGTTGCGGACCGGCTGCCCCGTCAAGCTCACCGCGACCCGCGAGGAGTCCTTCCTCGGCCACGCCCACCGCCACCCCACCCTGCTGCGCTACCGCCACCACGCGGACGCCGAGGGCCGCCTGGTGAAGGTGGAGGCGCAGATCCTGCTGGACGCGGGCGCGTACGCGGACACGTCGGCGGAGGCCCTGGCCGCGGCCGTCTCCTTCGCCTGCGGTCCCTACGTCGTGCCGAACGCCTTCATCGAGGGCTGGGCGGTCCGTACGAACAACCCGCCGTCCGGGCACGTCCGGGGCGAGGGCGCCATGCAGGTGTGCGCCGCGTACGAGGCGCAGATGGACAAGATCGCCAAGAAGCTGGGCGTCGACCCGGCCGAGCTGCGGCTGCGCAACGCCATGGCGACCGGCGACATCATGCCCACCGGTCAGACGGTGACGTGCCCGGCCCCGGTGGCCGAACTCCTCGCCGCCGTACGGGACTTCCCCCTCCCCGAGCTGCCCAAGGACACCCCCGAGGACGAATGGCTGCTGCCCGGCGGCCCCGAGGGCGCGGGCGAACCGGCCGCCGTGCGGCGCGGCGTCGGCTACGGCCTCGGCATGGTCCAGCTCCTCGGCGCGGAAGGCGCGGACGAGGTCTCCACCGCCACGGTGAAGGTCCACGACGGTGTCGCGACGGTGATCTGCGCGGCCGTCGAGACCGGCCAGGGCTTCACGACGCTGGCCCGCCAGATCGTCCAGGAGACGCTGGGCATCGAGGACGTGCGCGTGGCCCCCGTCGACACCGACCAGCCCCCGGCGGGCCCGAGCTGCCGCGGCCGCCACACCTGGGTGTCGGGCGGCGCGGTGGAGCGCGCGGCGAAGATGGTCCGCACCCAGCTGCTCCAGCCGCTGGCCCACAAGTTCGGCATGTCCACCGAGCTGCTCCAGATCACCGACGGCAAGATCACCTCGTACGACGGCGTGCTCTCCACGACGGTCACCGAGGCGCTGGACGGCAAGGAACTGTGGGCCACGGCCCAGTGCCGCCCGCACCCCACCGAGCCGCTGGACGAGGCCGGGCAGGGCGACGCCTTCGTGGGCATGGCGTTCTGCGCGATCCGCGCGGTGGTCGACGTGGACATCGAGATCGGTTCCGTACGGGTGGTCGAGCTGGCCGTCGCGCAGGACGTGGGCCGCATCCTCAACCCGGCCCAGCTGCGGACCCGTATCGAGGCGGGCGTCACGCAGGGCGTGGGCGCGGCGCTCACGGAGAACCTCCGCGCCCCGCGCGGCCTGGTCCGCCACCCCGACCTCACCGGGTACGCCCTGCCCACCGCCCTGGACACCCCCGACATCCGCATCGTGAAGCTGGTGGAGGAACGGGACGTCGTCGCCCCCTTCGGCGCGAAGGCGGCCAGCGCGGTCCCGGTCGTCACCTCCCCGGCGGCGATCGCCTCGGCGGTGCGCGCGGCGACGGGCCGCCCGGTCAACCGCCTGCCGATCCGCCCGCAGGCGGCGGTGGCGCAGTGACGGCCCCCGCCGCCCCGCACGGCGTCGTCGTCATCACCGGCATCATGGCGTCCGGGAAGTCCACGGTGGCGCAGGCGCTGGCCGAGCGGCTGCCGAAGGCCGCGCACGTACGGGGCGACGTCTACCGCCGCATGATCGTCTCGGGTGGCGTGGAGTACGAACCCGGGGCCGGGGGAGAGGCGGAGGCCCAACTCGCCCTGCGGTACGGCCTGTCGGCGTCCACGGCGGACGCGTACGCGCGCGCCGGTTTCACGGCGGTCGTGCAGGACGTCATCCTCGGCGAGCAGTTGAAGACGTACGTCGACCTCGTCCGCACCCGCCCCCTGTACGTGATCGTCCTCGCCCCGCGCCCCGACGTGGTCACCGCCCGCGAGGCCGGCCGCGGCAAGACGGGCTACGGCGCGTGGACGGTCCAGGACCTGGACACGGGCCTGCGCGAGACGACCCCGCGGCTCGGCCTCTGGCTGGACAGCTCGGAGATGTCGGTGGCGGAGACGGTGGACGCGGTCCTGGGGCGGCTGGACGAGGCGCGGGTGGCCTGAGCGGCGGCTCAACGCGCGGGGCGCACTCGTCTGGCGGTGGAGGCCGTGGCGGGAATCGAACCCGCGTTACTGGATTTGCAGTCCAGCCCCTCAGCCACTCGGGCACACGGCCAAGTCGTCGACCTGACGCCTTGAACGTAGCGGGGGTGACTGCGGGGCCTCAAGGGAACGGCGGGGCCCGCAATACGACTGCCATGCGCCGTTCATGACGGGCGCTGCGATCCGACCTGCAAGTAGGCCCGACCTTGACCTAGTTGGTGCGTAGCTTTCTTCCTGGCAACGGAACAGGCGGAGCAGTACGTACGGGAAGGCGGAGACCATGAACGATCTGCTGGACGCGTTGGCCGGACACCGGGAGATGCTCCGGTACACCACCCGCGACCTCACCGACGAGCAGGCCGGGCTGCGCACCACGGCGAGCGAATTGTGCCTGGGCGGGCTGATCAAGCACGTCACGTCGGTCGAGAGGACGTGGGCCGCCTTCCTGCTGGAGGGACCGTCCGCGCTGGGCGGCGTGACCGACATGACCGAGGAGGACCGGGCGCGGCGGGCCGAGGAGTTCCGCATGCTGCCCGGCGAGACCCTGGCGGGCGTGCTCGACGCCTACGCCGAGGCCGCCCGCCGCACCGACGAAGTCGTCGCCGGCCTGCCCTCCCTCGACGTGACCCACCCGCTGCCGGACGCTCCCTGGACCAAGCCCGGCACGCGGTGGTCGGCCCGGCGCACGCTGCTGCACATCATCGGCGAGACCGCACAGCACGCGGGCCATGCCGACATCATCCGCGAGGCTCTGGACGGCGCGCGCAGCATGGGCTGAGCCGTCAGGGTAGGGCGGGGAGGCCAGCTCCGCCCAGACCGTCTTGCAGGGCACGGGGCCGTCCACCGTGCCCCAGCGGTCCGCCAGGGCCTCCACGAGGAGGAGACCCCGGCCCGCCTCCGCCTCGGGCAGCGGCGGCCGGACGGTACTCGGCGGGTGCCGGTCCGCCCTCGCGTCCGTCACCTCGATACGGAGTGTGTCCGTCGCGGTGAGCTGCAACGCCAGGCGGAAGCTTCTGCCGGGCACATGACCGTGCAGCGCCGCGTTGTTCGCCAGCTCGGCGACGATGTGCTCCGCGGTTTCGTACGGGCGCTCCCAGCTGCGGAGTTGCTCCCGCGCGAGCAGCCGGGCCAGGCGGGCGCCCCTGCGCGTGGCGGAGAGCAGAACCGTGAACTGGTGTGTGGGGGCGGGGCTCTGCACCCCGGCGGTCTCTTGGTTCACGTCACTCACAGTGGCCGCGCGAGTGCGCCGTGAACAGTGCTACCGGCCGTGCGTATCGCGTTTGTCCCACGCTTGTCCCGCGTTGTCTCGGCTGTCTTGGGTGACGTACGGGTACGAGTGCGCGTTGGACCTGGACGGACGTCGGAGGTGGGCGCGGTGGCAGAACGCAACGACGGTGTGGACGAACCCGGTTGGGACGTCGACCCCGAGGACGAGATCAGTGCGGCGGTCGAGATGGTCGGCCAGCACCTGAAGCTGCGGAGGGAGGCGGCGGGGCTCCGCGTCGCGGAGTTCGCCGACGCGGTCGGCTACGGGGAGGACATGGTCCGGAAGATCGAGCGCGGGGTCCGGATTCCTCGGCCCGAGTATCTGGACATGGCGGATCGGGTGCTGCGGGCGGAGGGGTTGGTCTCCGCGATGAAGCCGAAGATGCAGGAAGCCAGGTACCCGAAGAAGACGCGGGACTTGGCGAAGTTGGAGCGCCGGGCGGTCGAGATCGGGCTGTACAGCAACCACAACATCCACGGGTTGCTACAGACTGGCGAGCACATGCGCGCACTGTTTGACATGCGGCAGCCGTCGTACTCGCAGGATGAAGTCGAGCGGTATGTGGGCGCTCGCATGGCGCGGCAGGCGATCTTCGAGCGTGATCCTGCACCAGCCCTCCACTTCGTCCAGGAAGAGGCGACGCTGCGACGCACCATCGGAGGGAGAATGGTGCTGCGACGGCAGCTTGAACACCTTGCCGACGTGGCTCAGTTGCGCAATGTCACCTTCCAGGTGATGCCGCTCGACTGTGAGGTGCATGCCGGGATGGGAGGCCTGATTGAAGTGCTGAAGTTCCGTGATGGCACAGCAGTTGGACGCTCCGAAGGGGCTTTCAACGGCCACCCCGTCGACGATCCGAAGCGGCTCAGGGTCCTTGAGCTGCGCTATGGGATGATCCGGGCTCAGGCTCTCACGCCACGGGAGTCGCTGGCCTTCATCGAGCAAGTGCTGGGAGAGACATGATCCGCAACGCCTCTGCCGGGGATGCCTCTGGACTTGAATGGTTCAAGAGCAGCTACAGCAGCAGTAGCGAGGGTGATGACTGCGTCGAAGTCGCCCTGGACTGGCGAAAGAGCAGCTATAGCGACAGCAGTAACGGCGAGGACTGCGTAGAGGTCGCGCAGGGCTGGCACAAGAGCAGCTACAGCAGCAGCAGCGACCCCAACGACTGCGTCGAAGTCGCCGCCCCCACCCCCGCCACCATCCACATCCGCGACTCCAAGACCCCCACCGCCCCCCACCTGACCGTCACCCCCGCCACCTGGACCCGCTTCCTCGCGGACGTACGACCAACGGCCCACTGAACCCCCGCCTCCGGACAGGGGTAAAACACGCCTACGCCTCTTACTCTGAGGCGCATGACCGACACTGGCGTCGCCGCCGACACCACCGCCCCGCCCCGCCCGGAGGGCCCCGGTGTCCTCGGCAGGCCCTACCGCGCCCTCAGCATCGGCATCGTCTCCGTCGTGCTGCTGATCGCCTTCGAGGCGACCGCCGTCGGGACCGCGATGCCGGTCGCCGCGCGGGAGCTGGACGGGGTCGCGCTGTACGCCTTCGCGTTCTCGGGGTACTTCACGACCAGCCTCTTCGGGATGGTGTTCAGCGGGCAGTGGGCCGACCGGCGCGGGCCGCTCGGGCCGCTGGCGGGCGGCATCTCGCTGTTCGCGGCGGGGCTGCTGCTCAGCGGGACCGCGAGCGTGATGTGGCTGTTCATCGCGGGGCGCGCCGTGCAGGGGCTCGGCGGCGGGCTCGTCATCGTCGCGCTGTACGTGGTCGTCAGCCGGGCGTATCCGGAGCGTCTGCGCCCCGCCATCATGGCGGCCTTCGCGGCGAGCTGGATCGTGCCGTCCGTGGTCGGGCCGCTCGTGTCCGGCACCGTCACCGAGCACCTCGGGTGGCGGTGGGTCTTCGTCGGGATCCCCGTCCTCGTCGCCGTGCCGCTCGCCCTCGCGCTGCCCGCGATCCGGCGGACCGCCGCCGGGCCCGTCGACGCGTCGGCGCCCGTCGCCCCCTTCGACCGGCGCCGCATCCGCCTCGCGCTCGGCATCTCGCTGGGCGCGGCGCTCCTTCAGTACGCGGGTCAGGACCTGCGGTGGTCCTCGCTGCTCCCGGCGGTGCTCGGCGCCGTCGTCCTCGTGCCCGCCGTCCTCGGACTGCTGCCGCGCGGCACCTACCGCGCCGCCCGCGGCCTGCCCTCCGTGGTGCTGCTGCGCGGGGTGGCCGCGGGGTCGTTCATCGCCGCCGAGTCCTTCGTGCCGCTGATGCTTGTCACCCAGCGGGGGATGAGCCCGACCATGGCCGGACTCTCGATCGCCGTGGGCGGGGTGACCTGGGCGCTCGGGTCGCACGTACAGGCACGGCCCCGCATGGAGCCCCATCGGACGCGGTTCGCGGCGGCGGGGATGGTGCTCGTCGCCGCGTCCATAGCCGCCGCGCCCACCGTCCTCATCGAGGCCGTGCCCGTCTGGATCATCGCGGTGGCCTGGGGCTTCGGCTGCTTCGGCATGGGCACGGTCATCGCCTCCACGAGCGTGCTGCTGCTGCGCCTTTCGCCGCCCGAGGACGCGGGGTCGAACTCGGCCGCCCTCCAGATATCCGACGGGCTCTCCAACGTCCTCCTGCTCGCCGTCGGCGGCGCCGCCTTCGCCGCGCTCGGCGGGGGCACGGTGGGCGCGGGCCACGGCCCCGACGGCGTCTCGGCCTCGCATCCGGGCGCCTTCGCCGCCGTCTTCCTGCCCATGGCCGTGGTCGCCCTGGCGGGGGCCTGGGTGGCCACCCGGCTGACGGAACGCAAGCCCTGACGTCCCCGTGTGACACCCGTCGCACCCGCCCCGACCGCCGCCCCGATCGCGCGGGTACGTCAACCCATCACCGGTAGGGTGGCCCGGTTGTCGTACGTACCCGAGCCGTAAAAACCCGGAGACCGTGACTACCACCAGCGCCGCCGCCAACTCCTCCCACCACCTCTCCCCGGCCTTCCCCGGCCGCGCCCCCTGGGGCACCGCCAACAAGCTGCGCGCCTGGCAGCAGGGGGCGATGGAGAAGTACATCCAGGAGCAGCCGCGAGACTTCCTGGCCGTCGCCACCCCCGGCGCCGGCAAGACGACGTTCGCGCTCACGCTCGCGTCGTGGCTGCTGCACCACCATGTCGTGCAGCAGGTCACCGTGGTCGCGCCCACCGAGCACCTGAAGAAGCAGTGGGCCGAGGCGGCGGCCCGGATCGGCATCAAGCTGGACCCGGAGTACAGCGCGGGCCCGCTCAGCAAGGAGTACCACGGCGTCGCCGTGACGTACGCGGGCGTCGGCGTCCGCCCGATGCTGCACCGCAACCGCTCCGAGCAGCGCAAGACCCTCGTGATCCTCGACGAGATCCACCACGCGGGCGACTCGAAGTCGTGGGGCGAGGCGTGCCTCGAAGCGTTCGAGCCCGCGACCCGGCGCCTCGCGCTCACCGGTACGCCCTTCCGGTCCGACACCAACCCCATCCCCTTCGTCACGTACGAGGAGGGCAACGACGGCATCCGGCGCTCCTCCGCCGACTACACCTACGGCTACGGCAGCGCGCTCGGCGACGGCGTCGTGCGGCCGGTGATCTTCCTGTCGTACTCGGGCAACATGCGGTGGCGCACGAAGGCGGGCGACGAGATCGCCGCGCGCCTCGGCGAGCCCATGACCAAGGACGCCGTCTCGCAGGCCTGGCGGACCGCGCTCGACCCGCGCGGCGAGTGGATGCCGAACGTCCTCAAGGCCGCCGACACGCGGCTCACCGAGGTCAGGAAGGCCATCCCTGACGCGGGCGGGCTCGTCATCGCCTCCGACCAGGACTCCGCGCGCGCCTACGCCAAGCTGATCCGCGAGATCACCGGGGCCAAGGCCACCCTCGTCCTCTCCGACGACGCCGGCGCCTCGCAGCGCATCGACGACTTCAGCGCGAGCACCGACCGGTGGATGGTCGCCGTCCGCATGGTGTCCGAAGGCGTCGACGTGCCGCGCCTGGCCGTGGGCGTGTACGCGACGACGATCTCCACGCCGCTGTTCTTCGCGCAGGCCGTCGGCCGCTTCGTGCGGTCCCGGCGGCGCGGCGAGACCGCGTCCGTTTTCCTGCCGACCGTCCCCGACCTGCTGACCTTCGCCAACGAGATGGAGGTCGAGCGCGACCACGCCCTCGACAAGCCGAAGAAGGAGGGCGAGGAGGACCCCTACGCCGAGTCCGAGAAGGAGATGGACGAGGCGAACAAGCAGGAGGACGAGGACACCGGGGAGCAGGAGCAGTTCTCCTTCGAGGCGCTGGAGTCCGAGGCCGTCTTCGACCGGGTGCTCTTCGACGGCGCCGAGTTCGGCATGCAGGCGCACCCGGGCAGCGAGGAGGAGCAGGACTACCTCGGCATCCCCGGTCTCCTCGAACCCGACCAGGTGCAGATGCTGCTCCAGAAGCGGCAGGCCCGGCAGATCGCGCACAGCCGCAAGAAGCCGGACGAGGAGGCCGACCTCCTCGAACTGCCCGCCGAGCGGCGGCCCGTGGTCTCCCACAAGGAACTCCTCGGGCTCAGGAAGCAGCTGAACACGATGGTCGGCGCGTACGTCCACCAGAGCGGGAAGCCGCACGGCGTGATCCACACCGAGCTGCGGCGCACCTGCGGCGGGCCGCCGAGCGCGGAGGCCACGGCGGGGCAGCTGCGGCAGCGCATCGCCAAGGTCCAGGAGTGGGCCACCCGCATGAAGTGACCCCAGCGTTCCCGTGAGGCGCGGGAGGCGGGCGTTCCGAGTGCGGAGGGCTTGTGCGGATGTCGTACGCCCGTCCGGTTCGGCGCGCCACGCGTAACGGGGCAGATGGGGGCGGTGCGGGCGCCCCCATGCCCGGATTCTGGACTGAGTCTTCCGCTCAGCGGGACGGGCTCGCTACTGTCCCCGCACACGCACACGCCCCGTGGCAGCGCCGCCGCGGAGCGCAGCCGGTGTTCCGACCGGCGGCCTCTGACGCGCGTCGCCCACGGGACCGGCGGCGCAACCGCCGCGTAAGGAGGCCGCCGACCCTCACCAAAGGAGTGGGCGTCGTGACCGCGGAGACATCCCAGACGCTGGACCGAGGACTGCGCGTCCTCAAGCTGCTGGCCGACACCGACCATGGCCTCACGGTCACCGAGCTGTCCAACAAGCTCGGCGTGAACCGCACCGTGGTGTACCGCCTGCTCGCCACGCTCGAACAGCACGCCCTGGTGCGACGGGACCTGGGCGGCCGGGCCCGCGTCGGCCTCGGCGTGCTGCGCCTGGGCCGCCAGGTGCACCCGCTGGTGCGGGAGGCCGCGCTGCCCGCGCTGCGCTCGCTCGCCGAGGACATCGGGGCGACGGCCCACCTGACCCTCGTCGACGGCTCGGAGGCCCTCGCGGTCGCCGTCGTCGAACCCACCTGGACCGACTACCACGTCGCGTACCGCACGGGCTTCCGCCACCCCCTGGACCGGGGTGCCGCGGGCCGCGCCATCCTGGCCGCCCGGCAGGGCCAGGTGACCGACCCCGGGTACGCGCTGACCCACGGCGAGCTGGAGGCCGGGGCGAGCGGGGCCGCGGCGCCGCTGGTCGGCGTGACCGGGATAGAGGGCAGCGTGGGCGTGGTGATGCTCGCGGACTCCGTGCCGGAGCGGGTGGGGCCGCGGGTGGTGGACGCGGCGCGGGAGGTGGCCGACGCGTTGCGCTGAGCCCGCGTTGCGCTGGGGCCGCGGGGCGAGCGGAGTCTGGGGGCGCCCGGGAGATCGCCGGCTCCGCCGGGCTCGTCCTCAAGCGCCGGACGGGCTTGATTGGGCTCGCGCTGTCGGGCGTCGGGCGGGCGCCCGGGAGATCGCCGGCTCCGCCGAGCTCGTCCTCAAGCGCCGGACGGGCTTCATGGACCGCCCGCTCGGGCGTGGCCGTCCCGTCACGTTAGATTGATCCCGTGGTCTTCTCCCTCCCTCGTTTCACGCGCCCCCAGGCCCTCGCCGTCTGCGCCCTGCCCGTGGCGGCCCTGCTCGCCGTCGCGGCACTGGCGCCGCTGCCGTTCGCCGTGGCGCAGCCCGGCGGCACGGCGAACGTCCTGGGGGAGCACGAGGGCAAGCCCGTGCTCACCGTCACCGGCGCGCCCACCCGCGAGACGAAGGGCGAGCTGCGCATGACGACCATCGTGGCCACCGGCCCGCAGATGGACGTACGCCTCGCCGACGTGATCGACGGCTGGTTCCGCACGGACCGCGCGGTGATGCCGAAGGACTCGGTCTACCCGACCGGTGACAACGTCAAGGAAGTTCAGGAACACAACCTCGGCGACATGAAGAGGTCGCAGGACGACGCCACGAAGGCGGCGCTGTCGTACCTGAAGGCGAACGGCTTCGACGGCACGGAGAACGTGAACGTCAAGGCCGACCTCGGCAAGATCGGCGGTCCGAGCGCCGGGCTGTTCCTCTCGCTCGGCATCATCGACAAGCTGGACGGCGACGGCAGCGGCCGTGACCTCACGGGCGGCGGAAAGATCGCCGGCACCGGCACCATCACGGCCGGCGGCGAGGTCGGCCCCGTCGGCGGCGTCGCCCTGAAGACGCAGGCCGCGCGGCGCGACGGCGCGACGGTGTTCCTCGTCCCGAAGGCCGAGTGCGCGGACGCTCAGGCGGAGCTGCCGAAGGGCCTGAAGCTGGTCCCGGTCACGACACTGAAGGGAACGGTCGACTCGCTGCGGGCCCTGGAGAAGGGCGCGCGGGTCCCGAGCTGCTGACCAGGCGCAGCCCCAGTTCGACCAGGGTCCAGCCGCACCGGTCGCGGAGCCGGGCGCGGGGGTCCCGTACGGGCGCGGAGCGCCGTAACTCCTCTGCGCGCGTGTGGTGCAGCATCAGGTGTACGTCGGGATGCATGCCGTGCCCCTCTCAGGTGCCGTCGGCCTTCGGCCGCGTCGGGAAGATGTGGGAGTGGACGCGCACCTTGGCCACGTCCGGGGTGTCCGCGTCGGGTGCCAACGCGCGGTAGCGCTCCACGAGTTCATGGACCTTGTCGCTCAGCTCGGCGGCGAGCGCGGGCGTCAGGTCCAGGGTGAAGTCGCTGGTGTCCGCCGCCTCGTCCCATTCCCGCGACCACTCGTGCCGGGTGGCGATCCAGGTGGAGACCTCCTGGGCGCGCTGCGTCGCGTACTCGTGCAGGAGGGTGTTCAGCGCGCCGCGCACCTCCGGGTCCGGGTCGCGGATGAGGTGCTCGTCGGTCCGCGTGCCCTGGTGGGCCGAACGCCACCACCGCTCCCGTCCCTTGCCCCGCTCCGGGTCGTCCTCCACGAACCCGTACTCGGCGAGCTGGCGCAGGTGATAGCTGGTCGCCCCACTCGACTCGCCCAGGCGCGCGGCGAGTTGGGACGCGGTCGCCGGGCCGTCGAGGCGCAGCGAGGAGAGCAGCCGCATGCGCAGCGGGTGCGCGAGACCGCGCAGCGTGCGGGCGTCGAGGTGGTGGATGTTGCGGGGCGGCGACTGTTCCGTCATGCCGTCAGCGTAGCCATGCAAAGAGTCGGTTGCAACGGTTTCTTTGCAAGCAGTTCTTTGTAACTCCCGTGGCGCGGCTACTCCTTGACGAAGCCCTCCTGGATCAGCCAGTCCTTCGCCACCTCGTGCGGGTCCTGGCCCTCCACGTCCACCTTCGCGTTGAGGTCCCGCGCCACCGTGTTGGTCAGCTTTTTCGTGATGGGCGCCAGGATTTCCGCCATCTGCGGGTACTTCTTCAGGGACTTGCTGTTGATCTCCGGGGCCGCGTTGTAGTTGGGGAAGAAGCGCTTGTCGTCCTCCATCACCGTGAGGTCCATCGCCTTGATGCGGCCGTCGGTGGTGAAGACCTCGCCGTACGCGCACGCCCCCTTGGCCGCCTGCGTGTAGATGATGCCGGTGTCCATCTTGGTGATGTTGCCGGCCGGGACGCCCATCCCGTACTCCTTCTGCATGCCCGGCAGCCCGTCCTCGCGCGAGGCGAACTCGCTCTCCACGCAGAGCGTGACGGCCTTCGGGTCGGACTTGGCCAGCGCCGCCACGTCCGAGAGCGTCTTCGTCCGGTACTTCGCCGCGTTGCGCGCGTTCGTCGCCAGCGCGTACGTGTTGTTCAGCGCGGCCGGGGCGAGCCACGTGACGCCGTTCCTCCGGTCCGCGTCCCGCACCGCCTCCCACTGCTCGCGCGGGTCGTCGATCGGCTCCGTGTTGCCCTGGTAGGTGATCCAGGCGGTGCCCGTGTACTCGTACATGGCGTCCGCGTCACCGCTTCTGACGGCCTCGCGGGCGCCGATCGAACCCTGGATGCCGGTGCGGTCCAGCACGTTCGCGCCCGCCGCCTCGAAGGCGATGCCCATCATCGCGCCGAGGATCAGCTGTTCGGTGAACTCCTTGGACGTGACGGTCAGATCGGCGCCCTTGAGGGGCAGGCCCCGGCCGACGGAGCCGGGCTGCACGTCGTCCACCATGGGGCTGCCGCTGGTCAGGCCGCAGCTCGCCAGCAGGGCGCCGGCCAGCACCGCCAGGGCGGCCGTCCGCGTCGTCACCCTCATGAGCCCGCCTCCAGCCCGCGCGGGCGCAGGAACAGTTCGGCCAGCGACGCCAGCCAGTCCACCAGCAGCGCCAGCACGATCGTCAGGATCGAGCCGAGCAGCAGGACCGGCATGCGCTGGTTGGTCATCCCCGTCGTGATCAGGTCGCCGAGGCCGCCGCCCCCGCCGAACGTGGCGAGGGTCGCCGTACCGACGTTCAACACGAGCGCCGTCCGCACGCCCGCGAGGATCAGAGGGACCGCCAGGGGAAGTTCGACCCTGCCGAGGACGCCCAGCGGCGACATGCCGATGCCGCGCGCCGCTTCGAGCAGCGTCGGGTCGTTCGCCTTCAGGCCCGCGATCGTGTTGGACAGGACCGGCAGGACGGCGTAGACGATGATGCCGATCAGGGCCGCCTTCTCGCCGATGCCCAGCCAGATCACCAGCAGGGCCAGCAGGCCGATCGCCGGGGTCGCCTGGCCGATGTTGGCCAGCGCCATCGCGGCCGGCGCCGCCCTGCGCAGCTTCCCGCGGGTCAGCAGGATGCCGAGCGGGATGGCGATGACCAGCACGAAGAAGGTGGAGATCACGGTCAGCTGGATGTGCTGGCGGAGCCGGAGCCAGACGTTGCCGTCCGCCAGCGCGTTCCTGGAGATCGAGTCCAGGTCCGTCTGCTGGAACCACCCCCAGGTGAGCAGCAGGACCGCCACGAGCACGGCGGGCAGGAACGTGACCTTCTGCCACGTGACCCGGCGCGCCTGCCGTCCCGCAGCCGGGGGCGGCGGGACCTCCTGCTCGCTGCCGCCCGCGTCACGGAAGGCGACACCCTTGACCTCGTGCTCCCCCTCGGGGCGGTGTCCGCGCGGCCTCATGCCCGCGCCGCCCCGCCGAGACCCCCGGGGCCGGGACCCGCGCCCTCCTGCTCCTGGTGCGTCAGCCCGGCGCGCTGCTCCTCCAGGTCGTGCTGGTGCTCGATGGCGTCGAGGCGGTCGGCCTCCAGCATCTCGTGGACGGAGTTCAGCAGCGTCTCCATGTCCACCACGCCCGTGTACTCGCCGCGCCGCCCGGTCACCGCGACCCGGCCCGCGTTGTCCGTGAGGACGGCTTCGAGCGCGTCGCGCAACGTGGCGTCACGGGTCACCGTGTCGTGGACGAGGGTGCCCGCGCGGGCCAGGGAGCCCCGGGCGCGCATCAGGTCGCCGCGGCGCAGCCACTTGTAGGGGCGGCCCCGCTTGTCGAGCAGGAGCAGTTCGTTGGTGGCGCCGCCGCGCAACTTGTCGAAGATGTCCTGGAGCGGATCGTCGACGGTCACCGTCGGCACGTCGGCGATCTCCACATCGCGTACGCGCGTCAGGTTCAGCCGCTTCAGGGCCGCGCCCGCGCCGACGAAACCGGAGACGAAATCGTCCGCGGGGTTGGTGAGGATCGCCTCGGGCGTGTCGAACTGCGCGATGTGCGAGCGCTCGCGCAGCACGGCGATGCGGTCGCCGAGCTTGATGGCCTCGTCGAAGTCGTGCGTGACGAAGACGATGGTCTTGTGCAGCTCGCTCTGGAGCCGGATCAGCTCGTCCTGGAGGTGGTCGCGGGTGATCGGGTCGACGGCGCCGAACGGCTCGTCCATCAACAGCACCGGCGGATCGGCCGCCAACGCCCGTGCCACGCCGACGCGTTGCTGCTGGCCGCCGGAGAGCTGTCGCGGATAGCGGTCGTGGAACTCGCCGGGGTCGAGGCCGACCAGGTCGAGCATCTCCTCCACCCGGGAGCGGATGCGCGCCTTGCCCCAGCCGATCATCTTCGGCACCAGGGCGATGTTCTGGGCGACCGTCATGTGCGGGAAGAGCCCGGAGGACTGGATGGCGTACCCGACCTTGCGGCGCAGCTTCACCGGGTCGATGTCGGTGACGTCCTCGCCGTTGATACGGATGCGGCCGCCGGTCGGCTCGATCAGGCGGTTGATCATCTTCAGGGTCGTCGACTTGCCGCAGCCGGACGGGCCGACGAAGATCACCGTCTCGCCCGCCCCGATCTCCATGCTGACGCTGTCCACGGCCGGTTCGGGGCTGCCCGGGTAGCGCTTGGTGAGGTTCTCCAGCTCGATCGTCGCCCCGGAGGCGGCGGTACCGGGCGCGGTGGGCTCAGACACGGATACCCCTCGGGATCGTCAGCCGGCCGATCAGGACATACGCGGCGTCGAAGAGCAGCGCGAGGACGATGATGCCCAGCGTGCCCGCGAGCACCTGGTTCAGCGCGTTCCTGCTGCCGAGCGAGCCGATGCCGCGGAAGATCACGTTGCCGAGGCCGGGCCCGGAGGCGTACGCGGCGATGGCGGCGATGCCCATCAGCATCTGGGTGGAGACCCGGATGCCGGTGAGGATCGGCGGCCAGGCGAGCGGCAGCTCCACCCGGAAGAGCCGGGCGGCCCGGGACATCCCGATGCCCTTCGCCGCGTCGACGAGCGCGGGGTCCACGCCCCGCAGGCCGACGATGGCGTTGCGCACGATGGGCAGCAGGCCGTAGAGGGTCAGCGCCACGACGGTCGGGGCGACGCCGAGGCCCACCACCGGGATCAGCAGGCCGATCATGGCGAGCGAGGGGACGGTGAGCACGGTGGAGGTGACCGTCGTGGCGACGTTGCCCGCCCAGCCGCTGCGGTAGGTGAGCACGCCGATCAGCACCCCCAGGACGGTGGCCACGACCATGCACTGGAAGACGGCCGAGGCGTGCTGGTACGCGTCCGTCAGCAACTGCTCGTGCCGGGTGCCGAGGTAGTCCCAGAAATCCACTGACGTGCTCACCTCGCCTCTCAGGAGTGCTCCTCCCGGGCTCAGGGATCCTCCTCAGACATCTTGGGACGCCTGCTCCACGAGCGGGATGATCCGCAGCGGAACGGGGTTCTCCATGACGATCGCGGTGGAGGCCCGGACGATGCCATCAAAACCCACGACCCGGTCGATCACACGTTGGAGATCGGCGTTCGACCGCGCCACGAGGCGGCAGAGCATGTCGCCGTGGCCCGTGATGGTGTGCAGTTCGAGCACCTCGGCGACGGACGCCAAGTGGGCCCGCACGTCCGGGCCCTGCCCCTGTTTGATCTCCAGCGTCGCGAACGCGGTCACGGGGTAGCCGAGCGCCGCCGGGTCGACCTCCGGGCCGAACCCCCGGATGACTCCATTGGACTGAAGCCGGTCCATCCGCGCCTGCACCGTGCCGCGCGCGACCCCGAGCCTGCGGGACGCCTCAAGAACCCCGATGCGCGGCTCCCGCGCCAGGAGCACGATGAGCCTGCCGTCCAGATGATCGATCGCCATGGAGGACTCCCGGGTGGTCATGATGTACAGATAGCCCGCTCATCCTGGCCTCGCACTGAGCAGTTTGACCACTGAAAACGCGAACTATTGCGCACCTTGTCATTCGGCGGGAGCCTCAGGACATGGCAGCTACTTCGACGAACCCCACCCACACCACCCCCGACACCGCGCGTGAGGCAGACCCCTTCCCGGTCAAGGGAATGGACGCGGTCGTCTTCGCCGTGGGCAACGCCAAGCAGGCGGCGCACTACTACTCCACGGCGTTCGGCATGAAGCTCGTGGCCTACTCCGGACCGGAGAACGGCAGCCGCGAGACCGCCAGTTACGTGCTCACGAACGGCGCCGCCCGCTTCGTGTTCACCTCCGTCATCAAGCCCTCCACCGACTGGGGCCGCTTCCTCGCCTCCCACGTGGCCGAGCACGGCGACGGCGTCGTCGACCTCGCCATCCAGGTGCCGGACGCCCGCGCCGCGTACGCGTACGCCGTCGAGCACGGCGCGCGCGGCATCGTCGAGCCGTACGAGGAGAAGGACGAGAACGGCACGGTCGTGCTCGCCGCCATCGCCACCTACGGCAAGACCCGCCACACGCTGGTGGAGCGCGCCGACTACGACGGCCCCTACCTGCCCGGTTTCGTCTCCGCGCAGCCGCTCGTCGAGCCGCCGGCCAAGCGGACCTTCCAGGCGATCGACCACTGCGTCGGCAACGTCGAGCTCGGCCGGATGAACGAGTGGGTCGACTTCTACAACAAGGTCATGGGCTTCACGAACATGAAGGAGTTCGTGGGCGACGACATCGCGACCGAGTACAGCGCGCTGATGTCGAAGGTGGTCGCGGACGGCACCCTCAAGGTGAAGTTCCCGATCAACGAACCCGCCATCGCCAAGAAGAAGTCGCAGATCGACGAGTACCTCGAGTTCTACGGCGGCGCGGGCGTCCAGCACATCGCGCTCGCCACGAACGACATCGTCGAGTCGGTGCGCACGATGCGCGCGGCGGGCGTCCAGTTCCTCGACACCCCCGACTCGTACTACGACACCCTCGGCGAGTGGGCCGGTGAGACCCGCGTGCCCGTGGAGACCCTGCGCGAGCTGAAGATCCTCGTCGACCGCGACGAGGACGGCTACCTGCTCCAGATCTTCACCAAGCCGGTCCAGGACCGCCCGACCGTCTTCTTCGAGATGATCGAGCGGCACGGCTCCATGGGCTTCGGCAAGGGCAACTTCAAGGCCCTGTTCGAGGCGATCGAGCGGGAGCAGGAGAAGCGGGGCAATCTCTAGCCGCCGGGGAGTCTTCGGGCGCCGTTGACCGCGGGCTGCGCCCGGCTCGTCCTCCCTCGCCGGACAGGCCCGACTCCCCTCGGCCCTGTCCGGCGACCGGCGTTCACGCCTTCGACGTGCGCGCGCGTACGAAGTCCAGGGAGCGCGTGAAGATCCGCTCCACCTCGGCTTCGGGCAGGCCGTGCCAGCCGTGGTCCGCGCCGGGGACCGTCCACAGCTCGGCCGGGACCCCGGCCCGCTCCAGCGCGGCCGCCAGCGCCGCGCTGTGCGAGTGGTCCACCACCGAGTCCGCGTCCCCGTGCGCCAGCAGGAACGGCGGCGCCCCGGCGCCGGCCCGGGCGCGGGGGGGGGGGCGGGGGGGGCGCCCGAGCCCGGCCCTCCCCGGCGGCGGGGGGGGGGGGGGGCGGGGGGGGGGGGGGGCGGCCCCCCCCCCCCCCCCCGCCACACCGCCGCGTCCGCCGCCTTGGGCCCGCCCGGCTCCGCCGCGTCACCGCCGCCCGGCCCAGCCGCACGC
>NZ_JAFEXF010000309.1 GCF_016905445.1 Streptomyces sp. G44 | reverse complement strand
GCCTGGCGGTCCGCTCGGCGGGGCCAGGACGGCTACGCGGCGCGCTGGCGCGCGGAGGCGCGGCGCCTGACTTCGGCGGGGGTCCCGGATCACGCGGCGGCGCCCGGCTTCGAAGGTGAGGAGCGGGTCGCCGGGGTGGTCGCCGCCCTGGCGTTTCCCGAGCGTGTGGCGCGCGCGGCGGGCGGCGGGGTGTACCTCATGGCCAACGGCACCCGTGCCGAGCTGCGCCCCGGCTCCGCCCTGACGGGGGCCGCATGGATCGCCGTGGCCGTGGCCGACCGTCCGGTGGGCGCCGGGCACGCGCGCGTACTGCTTGGCGCCCACATCGACGAGGACGCGGCACGCGACGCCGCCGCGCCGCTGCACTCGGAGCGGGACGAGGTGGCGTGGTCCGGCGGGGACCTGGTGGCGCGGCACGTCGAGCGCCTCGGGGCGGTGGAGCTGGCGGTGCGCCCCTTGAAGGACCCCGACCCCCCTCTCGTACGGGAAGCGCTGCTGGCCGGGTTGCGGGAGGAAGGGACCGGGCTGCTGAAGTGGTCGCGAGGGGCGCGGGAGCTGCGGGAGCGGCTCGCCTTCCTGCACCGGCACCTGGGGGCGCCGTGGCCCGACGTGTCGGAAGGCGCCCTCCACGCGCGCGTGGACGAGTGGCTGGAGCCCGAGCTGTCCACGGCGCGGCGCCGGGCCGACCTCGGCCGTATCGACGCGGGGCAGGCGCTCGGGCGGCTGCTGCCGTGGGCCACCGGTGAGGCCGTGCGCCTGGACGAGCTCGCTCCGGAGCGGCTGGAGGTGCCGAGCGGGTCCAAGATCCGGATCGACTACTCCGACCCGGGGCGGCCCGTCCTCGCGGTGAAGCTCCAGGAGATGTTCGGGCTGGCGCAGACTCCCCGGATCGCGGCCGGGCAGGTGCCCGTGGTCGTCCACCTGCTGTCGCCCGCGGGGCGTCCCGCCGCCGTCACGGCCGATCTCGCCTCGTTCTGGCGGGAGGGGTACCGCGCGGTGCGGGCGGAGCTGCGCGGTCGCTATCCGAAGCATCCGTGGCCGCAGGATCCGGCGTCGGCCGAACCGACGCGGTACACCAAGGCGCGCCAGGCCCGGGAGGGCGGGAGCGCCTAGGCGTCGACGGGTTCGGGTTCGGGGCCGGTCGTCGCCGTGGGCCCGGGGCCGTTCGTCCTGCGTCCGCGGGCCTCCAGCCAGAGGGAGAGGGCGAGCAGGAGCAGGCCGAGGCCGAGGAAGCCCCAGGGGAGGCAGGAGGCCAGCAGGAGCACCAGGACGCGCTGGGAGGTGACCAGGTCGACGGTGCTCTCGACGTAGTCCTCGCGCATCTTCACGTGCCCGGCGAAGACGGTGACCTTGTCGCGTCCGCCGAGGAGTGTGCCGCCGCGCAGTTCGTTGCGCTGGATCTCCTCGCCGTAGACGGGGGCGCCGGTGGCCGGCTCGACCCAGAACTTGCGGACGGTGGTGTACCAGCGGGTGGTGCCGGTCCTGGCGAGGGACTTCGGGGTGATGCCCTTGACCGGCATCGTCTTGGGGAAGGGGACCTCGGTCCAGGGGATGGTCTGTTCGAAGTAGTAGACCTCCAGGCCGCGGAAGGTCCGGGTGCCCTTGTAGTGGATGGGCTCGGTGACGCGGGCCTGCGCGTCGAAGTACTCGTAGTCCCGCTTCTCCGTCAGGAAGGGCCACTTGAACTCGATGCCCCGGCGCTCGACCGGGTCCCCGTCGACCGACTCCCCGGTGGCGTGCACCGGTTCCTGGCTGTGGGCGTCGAAGATGTAGCGCTCGGGGACCTTGGAGACCATCTTCCCGTCGGAGTCCTGGACGTAGGAGAGGGCGTCCCAGACGACGACGTCCCGGTCCGCGCTCTTCTCGATCTCCTCCGAGGCCTCCACGTTGCCCTTGAGGGTCTGCACGATGGTGACCTTGTCGACTTTCTCGGCCTTCATCGTGCCGTAGTCGATGAGGGTGGGGTTCTTCGCCTCCAGGACGGCTTCCTGGTACTGGCCGGGCGGGACCTTCGCGAGGCGCGGGAAGGCGTACCAGCGCGTGAGCGGGGACATGGCCGTGAAGAACACGGCGAACGCGAGCAGGACGAGGCCGGCCTTGCGGCGCATCGCGGCGACCCTCCCTCCGTCTACGGGTATGTGGGACCGTGCGTCTACGGGTGCTCGGGGACGGTGGTGAGCAGGGGTTCGGGGGACGTCTCGCCGGACGGGGCGCCGATCGCCGTGATCGTCAGGACCAGGGCGAGCGCGACGGCGAGACCGGTGGCGGCGGCGATGAGGGCGCGCATACGGGGCCTCCCGAGTCGGCCGGTGGCCGTGGGCCGCCGACCGGAACTGATTGGGCGTCAGGCCGGGCACCGTAGCAACGCGGAGGCGAGATGAGAACACGTCGCGCGGCACGGGAACGCCCCCGTGCCGTTGTCGGCGCGGGGGCGTTCCTCGGTGCCTGCGGTGCCTGCGGTGCCTGCGGGGATCCGGTCAGGCGGTCGGCGTGGCCGCGGTGGTGGGAGCGGTCGGGGTGGTGGAGGCCGGCGGGGTGGGCGGATCGGCCGGGTTCGTCGGGGTGGTCGGCGCGGTCACCTTCAGCTCGACGGTGACGGTGGCACCGCCTACCGTGACGACCCGCAGCAGGTAGGTGCCCGCCGCGTCGTCGGCGTACAGCTTCGGGAGCTTCAGCCGGCCGTTCGCGTCGGTCTTGAGACCGTTGAGGACACGGACCGGGTTGCCGCTCGCGTCCTTGAAGTGGGGGCCCTTGTCGTTGGGCGTGGTGTCCGTCGCCGACTTGACCAGGGTGGCGGTGGCCGCCACCCCAGCGGCCGCCCGGCCCTTGTACGTCGCCTTGACCTCGACCAGGTCGGCGAACTCCTTGCCCGCCTCGCAGACCAGCGGCTTGTCGCTGGTCCTGACCAGGGCGTCGGCCTGCCGCGCGGTGACCTTCGCGGCGTAGTCGAGGCCCGTCAGCTTGCGGCCCACGACCGTGGCACGCACCGCGAACTCGCCCGTCTTCTCACCTGCCTGGAGCACGGGCGCGGTGGCCCTGCCCGCGGCGTTCGTGGTGACGACGACGCTCCTCGCGCCGCCCTCGAAGCGGGTGTCCGTGTCACCGACGACCCGGAACTTCACCTTGACCTTGGCGACGCCGGAGCCCGCCCTGGACTCCGTACGCACCTGCACGCGTCCGGCGAAGGCGTCGCCCGCCGTCGCGGCCAGCGTGCCCGTACCGGCGTCCTTCAGCCGCGCGACCTGCTCGGTGGGCGTGGGGGCGGGCTTGTCGCCGCCGTTGCCGGGCTTGCCGCCGTTCCCCGGGTGGCCGCCGTTGCCGGGCTTGCCGCCGTTGCCCGCGTTGTCGTCGTCGCGGGGCGGTTCGTAGGTGCCCGTCATGTCGCGGTTGCCGTCGTCGCCGGAGCCCCCCGGCCGCAGGACCGGGCTGTGCGTGCGGTCGTCGCTGCGGTCGTCCGGCAGGACGCCCGTGCCGTCGGGGACCTCGTGGATGCCCTTGCGGTAGTACTCCAGCCACGACAGGACCGTGTTCAGGTACTCCGTCGAGCGGTTGTAGCTCAGGATCGCCTTGTGCAGGTCGTCCTCGTCGGCCAGGTCGCGGCCGTTCGCGCAGAGGTAGTGGCCGGCGGCGAGCGCCGCGTCGTAGATGTTGTTGGGGTCCTTCTTGCCGTCGTCGTTGCCGTCCCGGCCCGAGGTGGCCCACGTGGACGGGATGAACTGCATGGGGCCGACCGCGCGGTCGTGCGTCGTGTCGCCGTCGAGCACCCCGCGGTCGGTGTCGGTGATCTTCGCGAAGCCGTCGCCGTTCAGGGGCGGACCGGTGATCGACTTGAGCGTCGTGCCGTTCGCGTCGACGCGGCCGCCCCAGGCGTGGCCCGACTCGACCTTGCCGATGGCGGCGAGCAGTTGCCAGGGGACGTTGCAGCCGGGCTTGGCGTCGGCGAGCGTGGCCTCGGCCTTCTTGTACGCGTCGAGGACGGTGGCCGGCACGCCCGCCTCGGCCTCCTTGTCACCGCCGTTGGGCGGGAGGGGGGCGGGGCTCTTGAGGCGCGGCAGATCGGTGTAGTAGGGCGAGTCGCCGGTCGCGGAGTCACCCGGCGGTGTGTCCGCCGCTCCCGCCGTGCGTCCGTCGCGCGGGACGTCCGTCACGCCCGGCGCCTGCGACGCGGCGAGTGCCGCCACCGCCGCCGCGGCCACCGCGCTGGTCACCGCCCCCCTGCGCAGTCGCCTGCCGAATACCGGCGCCATGACCGAGCCACCCCTCCCCTATTGACGACTGTTGCGCGCCGACCCACCTCCGTACACGCTTGTCTTCGTACGCGCGTGCTCCCCAGCGGGGCGGCTCTGGCGACACTACGACAACTTGTCGCGCCCAGGCACCTGTTCGTGCCCGGTTTTTACCAGTTGGCCAATGGGCCGCGACAGGGCTGTTACGCCGCGGGGCTCTGCCCCTGCTGGCCGGGCTTCTCGCCGAACTCATGGCCGGGCTTCTCGCCGGGCGTCGCGAAGGCGTCCTCCGGCGGGGCCGAGCCGTCCGGGACCTCGCTGATCTCGCTCTCGGGGGTGAAGCCCTGGGCGATGGCGCGGCCCTTGTGGAGAGCTCGGTGCACGGCGTACGCGACGCGTTCCACGGTGCGCACTCCATAGGCCATCGTGGAGTTGCCGTGACTGAGGACGACGATGCGGTACGTGCGGCCGCCGCCCGTGAACACACCGACGCTGTGCACGCGCCAGCCGTGCGTGGCCCGCGGCAGCCAGCCGTTCTTGAGGTGGGCGCGGACACCGCGCGGCATGCCCGCGGGCACGCCCCAGCGCTGGTCGCTGCGGACGTCCGCCATCTGCCGGAGCCCGTAGGCGCGGGCGTTCGGCCCGAGCACCCCGTGGACGCCCGGGGCGCCGGTGAGCACGCCGAGCAGCCGCTGCTGGTCGGCGGCCGTGGTGCGGGTCAGACCCCAATAGCCGTACGGGCCAAGGGTGGTGCCGGTGGTGCCGGCACGGTGCAGGAAGCGGGAGAGGAAGGGGCGGCCCAGGTTGCTCCAGAGCCGGCCGGCCGCGTCGTTGTCCGAGCGGGTGATCATGGGGCGGATCCGTCGGTGCTCCCAGGCGGTGAGACCACGGCCCCACTCCTGGGCGCGGCGCAGCGCGGCCTCCATCATCAGCACCTTGGCGACGCTCGCCGCGTCGTATCGGTGGTGGCTCGCGAGTTCGCAGACGAGGCCGGTGCGGGTGTCGTGCACGGAGACGGAGACGCTGCCAGCCCTGGACGACAGCGCCGCCCGGATGTCCTGGGACACCCGGGCGGCGAAGGTGGCGTCACGGCCGGCCGTGCAGAGGGTCGCGCCCTGCTGGTCACTGGCGTCGGCGGCGGCCGCGGGTATGGGGGTCAGCAGGGCCGTGGTGAGCGCCGCGGCGATCATGGACCGGCAGCGGGATCGCAGGTGAGGGGCCATGGGGTCATCCTGGCGGGGCCTCGGGTGGGGGG
>NZ_JAFEXF010000308.1 GCF_016905445.1 Streptomyces sp. G44 | reverse complement strand
GGGGTTGGGTGTTTTGGTTTGTGCGGGCGGTGGCGGGCAGGGGAGGGTGGGGGGGGTGGGGGGTGGGCGGGGGGGCGGGGAGGGGGGGGGGGGGGGCGGGGGGGGGGGGTGGGGGGGGGGGTGCGGGCGGGCGGGGGGTGGCGCCGACGCGGGGGGGGGGGGGGCCGTTCGGCGGGGGGGCGGCTGCGGCCCACCCGGCTGGGGTGGTTGCGTGGCCGGAGGGGGCGGCCACGTGGCTGCGGTGCAGGGCGGTGATGCGCCGGGGGAGGTCGCGTCAGCCCACCCGGCGGGGGCGGCTGCGTGCCCCGGGGCGGCCATGTGGCCGCGGTGCACGGCAGTGATGCGCCGGGGGACGCCGCGTCAGCTCGCCGAGGGCCGTCGCGTGGCCAGGGTGGCGGCCGGCCGGTGCGGGGTGGCGGCGTGCCCGGTGTGCGGACGTAACGCGCCGGACAATGCCGTGCCAGCCCACCGGGACGGCGGCTGCGCGACCGTACGGGACAGTGATGCGCCGGGGACGCCGCATCAGCTCGCCGAAGGCCGTCGCGTGGCCAGGATGGCGGCCGGCCGGTGCGGGGTGGCGGCGTGCCCGGTGTGCGGACGTAACGCGCCGGAGAACGCCGTGTCAGCCCACCGGGAAGGCGGCTGCGCGGCCGGGGCGTGGCCGTGGCGCGCCGGAGGGCGCCGGGTCAGGCGACCGGGGGGGGCGGCGGCGGCTGCGTGACCGGTGCGCGGTCGTGGCGCTCCGGAGGACATCGCGTCAGCCCGTCGCCGGTTCCGGTAGCCGGGCGCAGCGGCGGCAGGCTCGGGCCGAGGTTGCCACCGCCGCGTGTGAGGCGGCCGCCAGCGCCCCGGCGAAGGTGAGCAGCGACCAGTCCGTGGCCAGGGCCGCCGCCGTGGCGAGCGCGAGCGTCGCGGCGGCCATGGCCCCGCTGGCCGTGGTGCCCGCCCAGGCGACGACCAGTGGCAGGCGTTCCGGTGTCGGGAGGCGGCGGGCGAGGCTGCCGGTGGCGGCCAGGGTCACCGCGGCGAGCAGCGCGGCGACGGTCGCGACGAAGGCGAGGTGGACGGCCAGCAGCCGGGCGGCGGCGGGCAGTTGCCACGACGCGGGGTCGTGGCCCGCGGTCCTTGCCAGGTACCAGCAGCCGAGCAGGAAGGGCGCGGTGAGCGTGACGGCCCGCGCCGTGTGCCGCGC
Source organism: Streptomyces sp. G44 (assembly GCF_016905445.1). GTDB lineage: Bacteria > Actinomycetota > Actinomycetes > Streptomycetales > Streptomycetaceae > Streptomyces. The sequence continues at coordinate 4,312 of NZ_JAFEXF010000308.1, read as the reverse complement.
CTGGGCGACGGTCAGCTCCCGCTGGCAGCTGGGGGCGACTTCGCGGACCGTGCCGAACTCCCGTACCGCCCGGCGGGCGGCCTCCTCCTCGGGCAGCCCGGCGTCGGCGTACGCGGCGGCCGTGTCGGCGAGGCCGTCCCGCACCTCCTCGACCAGGCGGGACTTGGCCTTGGCGGGGCCGTGCAGCGTGGCGGTCAGGTCGGCCGCGTACTCCTGGACGAGCCGGTCGGCGGGGCTCATGTGGCGAGCCCGGGTGTCGGGCCGGGGTTCAGGACCGAGCCGATCGCCTCGGTGAACTCGGCCCAGGCCGCGCGCTCACCGGCCAGGGTCGCCCGGCCCGCGTCCGTCAACGCGTAGCACCTGCGCCGCCGTTCGCCGGACGACTCCCAGGCGCTGCTCAGCAGGCCGAGCCGCTCCAGGCGGTTCAGGGCCGGGTAGATCGTGCCCGTACGCAGCTCCAGCGCGCCGCCGCTGCGGCGCTGCACGGCGGCGATGACCGCGTACCCGTGCAGGGGGCCCGGTTCCAGTACGGCCAGCAGCAGTCCGTCGAGGTGCCCTCGCACCGCATCCGCCTTCATGAGTAGGCAGCCTACACAAAACCACCGTAGGCAGTGTATGTATTGGCAGCCAACACATGAGCCCTCAGTCCCGCTCCCCGGAGGTCCGGCGTGACCAAACTGCTGTTGTCCGTCCACGTGCTCGTGGCGATCCTGGCCGTCGGTTCGATCACCGTGGCCGCCTCGATGTTCCCGCGCCAGGCGCTGCGGGCGGTCGGCGGCGAGGGACCGGGGGTGACCGCGCTGCTGCACCGGGTCTGCCGGGGCTACGCGGTCGCCGGCATCGCCGTGCCGGTCTTCGGGATCGCCACCGGCGCGCGGCTCGGCGTCCTCGGCGACGCGTGGCTGATCGTCTCGCTCGTCCTGACCGCGGGCGCGGCGGGCCTGCTGGCGCTGGCCATCCTGCCGGGGCAGCGGACCCTGCTCACGCTGGCGCAGGCCCCTGGGGACATCGAGGCGGCGCGGCCCGTCGCGGCCCGGCTGACGATGCTCACCGGCGTCTTCAACCTGCTCTGGGCGGTCGTCGTGGTCCTGATGATCGTCCGCCCCGGCTCCACGACGGGAGCGTGAGCAGCGTGCGCACGCTCCGCATCGCGGCCGCCGCCGAGGCCGCCTCGCTCGCCCTGCTCCTGGGCAACCTCTGCACCGTCCACGCCCCGGCGCTCTCCTCGCTCCTCGGCCCGCTGCACGGCACGGCGTATCTCGTCGTCATCGCGGCCACGTGGACGACGCCTGCGGCCGCGGCGCCGGGCACCCGGTGGCGGGCCCTCGTCCCCGGCGTCGGCGGCCTGCTCGTCCTGCGGCGGATCGGGGACGGCCGGGCCGCCGCCGGGTGACCCAGCCCTAGAGCGCCGCGCGCAGGGCGGTGACCAGCGCCTGGGCGCGGGGGTCGGCCGTGACGCCCTTGTTCATGCCGTTGGTGACGTAGCCGAAGGCGATGCCCGACTCCGGGTCGGCGAAGCCGAGGGCGCCGCCGCGGCCGGGGTGGCCGAAGGAACCGGGGGCCAGCAGCGGGGAGGCGCCGCCGTGCAGCATGTAGCCGAGGCCGAAGCGGGTGGGGACGACCAGGACGCGGTCGGGGCCCGCCGACGCCTCGGCGCGGGCCGCGTCCACCGTCTCGGGGGTGAACAGCGGGGCCACGCCGTCCACTTCGCCGGTCAGCGCGGCGTAGAAACGGGCCAGACCGTCCGCCGTGGCGATGCCGTTGGAGGCGGGCAGGGCCGCCGCCCGGTAGGCCGGGTCGTTCTCGTCCGGCAGCGGGTCGATGGCCCCGAAGGCGCGGCGGGTCAGGGATGCGGGGTCGGCGTAGGCCTGCGCCACGTTCCGCTTGGGGCGGGTCCGCAGGCCGCCCGGCGCGGTGGGGGGCGGCTCGATGCGGCCCATCCGGCCGGCCCGCGCGGCTTCCGCTTCCGGCAACCCCACCCAGAGGCCGAGGCCGTGCGGCCGGGCGATCTCGGCATCGATCCACTCCCCCACGGCCCGGCCGGTCACGCGCCGCACCAGCTCGCCGGTGAGCCAGCTGTAGGTCTGCGCGTGGTAGCCGTGATCGGTGCCCGGCTCCCAGAACGGGGCCTGCGCGGCGACCACCGCGGCGGCGAGGTCCGGGTCGAGCGCCTCGGCGGGCGTGAGCGGCCGGTCGAGGGCGGGCACCCCGGCGCGGTGCGTGAGGACGTGCCGCACGAGGACGCCGTCCTTGCCGTGGGCCTTGAACTCCGGCCAGTAGGCGCCGACCGGCGCTTCCAGGTCCAGTTCGCCGCGCTGGTGGAGCAGGAGCAGGGCGGCGGCGGCCACGCCCTTGGTGGCCGAGCGGATGACCTGCGCGGTCCCGGGCTCCCACGGGGCGTCCTCGTTCCCGTCGACGTCCCGCACGCCGCCCCACAAATCCACGACCTTGCGCCCGTCCCGGTAGACGGCGACGGCGGCGCCGCGCTCCCCCCGCTCACCGAAGTTGCGCACGAAGGCGTCGCGCACCGGCTCGAAGCCGGCGTCCACCGTGCCGTGCACTCCACCCGGGACGTCCATGCCGCCCATACCGCCCACACCGGCTATACCGTCCACACCGGCTATACCGTCCACGCCGCCCTTGTCGCTCATGACAAGGCCAACAGCGGCTTTCGGCCGGGGATTCCCGGGTGGCACACGCCCCCAGGCTTCACATCGAAGCCCTGGGACTCACGGTCCTCGGATCGAACCCGAACGGCAGTTCAAGACGGTGGGCGCCCATCAGGGCCCCGTCGGCCAGCAGCGCGCCCGTCGGGCCGTCCGCCGCGATCACGCCGTCACTGAGGACAAGGGCGCGGGGGCAGAGTTCGAGGGCGTACGGCAGGTCGTGCGTGACCATCAGGACCGTCACGTCCAGCGAGCGCAGGATGTCGGCCAGCTCGCGGCGCGAGGCCGGGTCGAGGTTGGAGGACGGCTCGTCCAGGACCAGGATCTCCGGCTCCATGGCCAGCACCGTGGCGACCGCGACCCTGCGGCGCTGCCCGAAGGAGAGGTGGTGCGGCGGGCGGTCGGCGAACTCCGCCATGCCGACCCGGCCCAGCGCCGTCAGCACGCGGGCCTCCAGCTCCGGGCCCCGCAGGCCGGCCGCCGCGGGCCCGAACGCCACGTCCTCGCGGACCGTCGGCATGAACAGCTGGTCGTCGGGGTCCTGGAAGACGATGCCGACCCGGCGCCTGATCTCCGCCATGTGCTTCTTGCCGACGGGCAGCCCGGCCACCGTCACGGTGCCCGCGCCGCCGGTCAGGATGCCGTTCAGATGCAGAACGAGGGTGGTCTTGCCCGCACCGTTCGGCCCGAGCAGGGCGACGCGTTCGCCGCGCGCGACGGTGAAGTCGACGCCGAACAGCGCCTGGTGGCCGTCGGGGTAGGCGAAGGCCAGCCCGGCCACTTCGAGCGAGGGCGGCGGCGTGGAGGTCACAGGGTCCATCCCGACAGGCAGACGACGAGGGCGGAGAGCGGCAGGGCCAGTGCGGACGTCCACTGCGCGCGCGAGGCGGTCACCTCGTCGATGACCGGCATCGACCCGGCGTAGCCCCGGCTGACCATGGCCAGGTGGACGCGCTCCCCGCGCTCGTACGAACGGATGAAGAGGGCCCCGGCGGACTTGGCGAGGACGCCCCACTGCCGCACGCCCCGCGCCTCGAAGCCGCGTGACTCCCGGGCGATCCGCATGCGGCGCATCTCGTCCGTGATGACGTCGCCGTAGCGGATCATGAACGAGGCGATCTGGACGAGCAGCGGGGGAAGCCGCAGCCGCTGGAGGCCGAGGAGCAGCTCGCGCAGCTCGGTGGTGGAGGCGAGCAGCACGGAGGCGGCGACGCCGAGGGTCCCCTTGGCAAGGACGTTCCAGGCGCCCCAGAGACCGTTCACGCTCAGGGAGAGGCCGAGCACGTCGACGCGTTCCCCCTGGGCCACGAACGGCATCAGGACGGCGAAGGCCACGAACGGGACCTCGATCAGCAGGCGCTTGAGGAGGAACCCGGCGGGGACGCGGGCGGCACGGGCGACCACGCCCAGGAGCACCGCGTGGAGCCCGAAGGCCCACATCGCCTCGCGGGGCGTGGAGACCACCACGACGACGAAGCAGAAGACCGCGGCGAGCTTGGTGTGCGGCGGCAGCGCGTGCACCGGCGAGTGCGCGTGCCGGTAGAGCCGGTGCGCGTGCCCCGCCCCCATGTCAGACCTCCCCGGCGGCGGACCGCCCACCGCCGCCGTCCGGCCCGGCCGCGTCGCCCGCGGAGGGCGTCCTGGCC
>NZ_JAFEXF010000307.1 GCF_016905445.1 Streptomyces sp. G44 | reverse complement strand
TGCGGTGATCTCGTAGCCGTGGGCCGGCCGGTCCGACAAGGACGCCAGGACGATGCCTTCCAAGGTGCCCTTGAGCATCTCCGTCAGCGGGTTGGCCATGGGGGACACCTCCTCCGTGCGCTACTAAGCGCTGTTGAGTACCGGTACAACGTAACACTGACTACCGGTACCTAGCAAGACGGAATAGCGGAGGTCTTCCCGCGGTCGGCGGCCGGGTCCAGCGGCGCCGGTCGCGGCGCGGCTCACCGGCAACTCGGTGTCCCGGTCAGGCAGTTGGCCCCACGTGCCCGGCCGCGACGAGGGCGCTCACCAGAGGAACGTCTCCCCGTCGGCCCGCTTCTCGACGCAGTACGTGCCGAACGCGCGCGCCTTCGCGGCCAGGTCGGCATTCCCGGTGAGCCGCGCCGCCTCTTCGTACCAGTCGTACGTCGCCGCCGCGTGCGAACGCCGCTCGAAGTGGAACTCGACGAACCGGCGGAACTGCGACCGCATCGTCTCCGGGGAGAAGTCGCCGCCGACGCCGAGGAGTTCCTTGAGCTCCGCATCGGTCGCCTTGGGCCGTTCGATGACGCGGACCGGCTCGGTCGCGGGGATCGCCTTGCGGATCTCGATGGGCTCATCGGCGCCCGAGAAGTCGAGACAGAGGGAGAGCCGCGCCGTCTCGGCGGAGCTGCGTGTCGAATGGGGATCGGTCGTGTGTATCTTCCACACCTCGCCGCGGCGGAGATGGTAGACGATGTCGTTCTCGGAATGGAGGTTTTCCTCACTCGTGCGCAGCGGGATCTGCAACCTGGTGCCCGGTTCGGCCCATTCGAGAAAGTCCACGTGCGGGGCGAGGATGGCGTCCTGGGCCCGGAAGATGCGCACCCACTGCAACCGGTCCAGAGGAAAGTGCTCGGTCACCAGGGACATGATGCCCGGCAATTGCTTGCCCAGTTCGGTGAGTGTCATACGGCCGTCGTGGGGGCGGAAGGAGGTGTCGGAGTCGGCGCCGGTGCCGTTGGCCAGCACATGGGACGACCACGACCCGAAGGTGAAGGCATCGTATTCCCCCCCGTACTGGTGGTCGTCGACGACGGCGAACTCGGAAGCCAGGTCGTACGAGTCGATGGGCAGCACTGCGAGCCTTTGTGACTTGAGCAAGGAAACCCCTCCCCTTCAGCAGTCCAATTGTCCGGCATGCCGAGCAGCCTGCCGGGCATGTCTTTTCCGTACGTCACCGTAACTCTCCGGAGACTCGTCGGCTTCGCCGCGCACACCGGCCGTTAGCAGCCGTCAAGCATTCCTTGAGCAATTCTTGAGCGGACCCGACGGAATTCCCCGGGCTCCTTTTCAGCCATGGGTGCATTTCCCCGGCCGCGAGAACCGGCGGGCCGCACCTCGCCACGACACCTATGACAACCTCGCCGCCGGCCTGCCGGAACAGCTCGTGCCGCGTTCCGGCCGGCCGTTGAACGACTGCCGGGACGCGCGTCCTGTTGGCCGCCTCCGGGCAGCCGACGGCCGATGGCCCACCGGAGGTCTCCGCGGTGGGCCATCGGCCGGACGCCGCTGTGCATCCGCCGCGTTCAGCGGGACGTGGTGCCCTCGCGCAGCCGGTCGATCATGTGCCGGGTCGTTTCGATCGGGCTCTCGGAGAGCTCCTGGGAACGCACCGGCAGGGCCGCGTTGAGCTTGGCCGCCCTCTCGTCCCACTCGTCCTGGCCCGCGAACGGAATCGTCTCGCCCTCCTGGTACGTGGGGAAGGGGCGGTAGCTGTTGAGGCCCTTGGTGTCGCCGCCGCGTACCAGCAGCGGGTCGATGTAGACCCCCTTGCCGTGGGTCCGCGTGTTCGTCGAGATGTAGCCCATGTCGAGACCGCACCGCCGCTTGGCGGAGGTGTTCGGCTCCGAGCAGTGCAGCAGGTTGGGGTGGTGGATCGAGACGTCCCCCGGCTGGAGCTCGATGTGCACGATGCCGCGCTCCTCGATCCACTCCCGCACCAGGTTCTCGTCGGAGGAGGAGAACAGCATGTTGTCCGTGTCCGTGCGGGACGACGGCTGGTGCAGCGGCAGCGCGTGGCTGCCCGGGATCATTTGCAGGCAGCCGTTCTCCGTGGTCGACTCGTCGACGGCCAGCCACACCGTGAGCGCCTCCATGGGGCTCAACGGCCAGTACGCGCCGTCCTGGTGCCACAGGACGGGCTGCCCGTCGTACGGAGGCTTGCAGATGTAGTGGGCGGTGAAGGACGCCAGGTCCGGGCCGAGGAAGTACTCCGCGATGTCCACCAGACGGGAGTCGGAGACCAGGCGCGCCCAGAACGCGTCGTTGCGTATCAGCGGGTGGTGGAAGTGCTCGGGACGAAGGTCCGGGTACTTGCGGGTGAGCCACTCGACATGGGCGTTCACCTCTTCCAGGAGTTCCTTCGACACGACGTTGCGAATGATGGAGAAGCCCTGCTCGGCGTACTCCGCCGCAGCCTTCTCCAGAACACCATCGCCGAGAGGGTTCATGCGTCAGCTCCTTTTCAGGCGTTTCAGGTACTGCATGCCTTGCGGAACGGGATATGTGCCCGAAGCGGCCATGACGGCGAAACCACCGACCGGCGCGAGAGCGAGCATCAGGCGTTCGGCAACCTCGATGTTCTCGATGGGCAGTCACTCCGGCGCGCATTGCGGCGCGTCCTGCCCTGCCCGGCCTTCCCGCTGTCCCGTCGACAGGACAGCGATGCGAACGCCCACGTCCGCCGGCGTTCAGCGGATACCTCGTCGCGGCCGACCATAGAACGCGTCCTGGCCGTGCGTCCATTACTTCACGGAAGGTCGCACCGCGGCCACGTCCGCCCTGCGATAAGAACGGGCGGGCAGGGCCCAAATCCGGGGGTGAATCTGTGCTTTGCGGTCGTCTTCTGGAATCCTCGTATGCGTGGCACACGAGGACGGAAATGATTCCATGAACCCGCGTTGCACATCTCTGCCGGCGGACGGCGAATCCGATTTCGCAACCCGACAGGCATCGACCAAGAGTGGGGCGAGTACGCTGACTGAATTGGAAAAGCTGGTGCGCGGCGTGCCCGATCCGGTCGTGCGCGAATTCCTGCTGATGGCGGACGACAGCATCGTCACGGTGCTCCCCTACGCGCTGGCCATCGCCGCGCGGCTCGGTGTGGCCGACGCCTGCGCGCCGGACGGGTCGACGCCCGAGGAACTCGCGGACACCGTCGGCTTCGCGGCGGAGCCGCTCATGAGCCTGCTGAACGCCCTCACCGGTGCGGGCTTCTTCGCCCGGGACCATCGGGGGAGATTCACCCCCACGGAGCTGGGCGCGGTGCTCCGGGCCGGTTCGGCCGTGTCGATGCGGGCCACGCTGTCCAACCTGGACTCGTACCGGGCCTGGCTGCGGGCGGCCGACGCCGCCGCGGACAGGCGGCCGCTCCCGGCGGCCGACGGCGAGACGTTCTTCGTCGACCAGGACGCGAAGCCCACGACCGAGGCCGCCTTCAACACCCGCATGAAGGAGCGGGCCAAGCGCCTGTACGGCGGCCTGGCCGCACTGCCGGTGTGGGACGAGGCGCGGACGGTCATGGACATCGGCGGCGGCACGGGCACGGTGATCTCCGCGATCCTGGAGGCCCAACCACACGTGCGCGGCGTGCTGTTCGACCGCCGGCCGGTCATCGAGCTGGCGGCGCACGACACCCCGCTCGACCCGGTCCGGGACCGGTGCGCGCTGGTGAGCGGCGACTTCTTCGACGAGCTCCCCCAGGGTGCGGACGTGCACGTGCTGGGCAGCGTGCTGCACGACTGGGACGACGAGAAGGCCGCCGACATCCTGCGTGCCAGCCTCAGGGCGCTCTCCCCGGGCGGCCGGATACTGGTGTGTGAACTCCTCGTGCCCGAAGCCACCGAACCCCATCCGGCGCGCTGGAGCGACCTCGGCATGCTGGTGCTCCTCGGTGGCCGGGAGCGCACGCTGTCGGAGTTCGACAAGCTGTTCGCCACCGTGGGGCTCGTCCGGACCGGGGTGACGCCCGTCGGGGAGTCGAGCTTCAGCCTCATCGAGGCGACCGCACCCCGGTGAGCACCGTCCGTTGACAGGCACCATCGGTACGTCGAGCAGCGCACGGGTGCGTCCACGGCATCCGCCCCGCCGCCGGCCCAGGAGTGGAAATGGCCGCGATGAAAGATGTCCTGGTGGTCGGCACCGGTCTGATAGGAACCTCGGTCGCGCTGGCCCTCAAGGCCCAAGGGGTCGGCGTGTACTTGCGGGACGCGGACCCCGTCTCGGCCGCGATCGCGTCCTCGCTCGGCGCCGGCTCCGTGGCAGAACCGCCGAGGACGGTGGATCTGGCCGTCGTCGCCGTCCCGCCTGCGCTGGTGGCCGACGTCCTCGTACGCCTACAGGCCGAGGACGTGGCGCGGCACTACACCGATGTCGCCAGCGTCAAGGCCCGGCCACAGCAGGATGCCATCGCTCTCGCCTGCGACAACGCGCGCTACGTCGGCGGCCACCCGATGGCGGGCAGCGAGCGCAGCGGGCCGCTCGCCGCCCGGGCGGACCTCTTCGACGGGTGCAACTGGGTGCTCACTCCCACGCGTGAGACCGACACCGACACCCTGAACGCCGCACTCCAGCTCGTGGCGGTGTGCGGGGCCGTGCCCGTGCTGATGGAAGCGGCGGCCCACGACCGCGCGGTCGGCCTCGTCTCGCACGCCCCGCACCTGGTGGCGAGTCTGGTCGCCGCCCTCCTGGAACCGGCCGATGAGCGCATGGTCAGCCTCGCGGGCTCAGGCGTGCGCGACCTCACCCGCATCGCGGCCGCGGACCCGGGCCTGTGGGTGGACATCCTCGATGCCAACGCGCTGGTGGTGGCCGACCTGCTCGAAGAGCTGGCGGAGGGAGTGGACGACGCCGTCATGGGCCTGCGGGCCATGGGCGCGACCGACGACGACAAGCGCGGCAAGGGCGCGCGCATCGTCGAGGACCTGCTGCGCCGCGGACAGGCGGGCCGGGCCCGCATCCCCGCCAAACGCGGCACCGTCCCGGGCGAGTACGAGACGGTGACGGTGACGATCGGGGACCAGCCGGGCGAACTGGCCCGGCTCTTCACCGACGCCTCCAGCGCCGGCGTCAACGTCGAAGACGTGCACCTGGAGCACTCGGCGGGCCGGCCGACCGGCCGCGCCCGGCTCAGCGTCGCCCGGGAGCTGCGTGAGGTACTGGTGACGACCCTGCACGACCGTGGGTGGCGGCACCACTAGCGGCCCCCGGCTCGCCGCCGTCCACGCACGGTCCCCGCCTCGGCGCTCGACACCGCCGGGCCGGGGGCCTTTCGCGTTCCCGGGATCTCTCCGCGCGGTGCCGGGCCACGCCCTCGCTATTCCGTCTTGCTAGGTACCGGTAGTCAGTGTTACGTTGTACTGGTACTCAACAGCGCTTAGTAGCGCACGAAGGAGGTGTCCCCCATGGCCAACCCGCTGACGGAGATGCTCAAGGGCACCTTGGAAGGCATCGTCCTGGCGTCCTTGTCGGACCGGCCGGCCCACGGCTACGAGATCACCGCC
>NZ_JAFEXF010000306.1 GCF_016905445.1 Streptomyces sp. G44 | reverse complement strand
CGGCGGTGCTGCACACGGATGGGCCTGCTGAGCAATGAGCCGCGGCCGCGGGGGCGGCGGGGGGGACACTTGGGATGCAAAGGGCGCCCGCCCCCGCCCCCCCCCCCCCCCCCCCCCCCCCCCCCCCCGCTGGGCCCCCCCCCCCCCCCCCCCCCCGGGGCGCCCCCCCCCCCCCGGGCCCCCCCCCGCCTGTGCCACGGCGACCTGCACCTGGGGCAGCTCGTGCGGACCCCGGCCAACACCTGGCTGCTGATCGACGTGGACGACCTCGGCGCGGGCGACCCCGCCTGGGACCTGGCCCGCCCCGCCGCCTGGTACGCCTGCGGCCTGCTCGCCCCCGAGGAGTGGACCCGCTTCCTCGACGCCTACCGCGAGGCGGGCGGCCCGGCCGTCCCGGCGGACGGGGCCGACCCCTGGCACGACCTCGACGTCCCGGCCCGCGCCCTGACCGTGCAGACGGCGGCCCTGGTGATCGCCAAGGCCGCCGCCGCCGACCGCCCCCTGGACGAGATCGAGCAGGCCTTGATCGACGCCTGCGACCGGATGGGCCGGACCACCGCGCGGAACTGAGCCGAGTGGGCGCCCGCCCGCCCGACTTGCCCCGGGACGCGACGAAGTAGGGTGCAACGCACCGAAGCCGGGCAGGGATCCGGTGAAGCAGTCACCACCGTCGAGGAGTTGAGCCGTCCATGCAGTGCCCCAAGTGTCACGCACCGATGCACACGTACAACCGCAACGGCGTCCAGATCGAGCAGTGCGGCGGGTGCCGCGGCATATTCCTGGACTACGGCGAGCTGGAGTCCCTGACCCGCCTGGAGGCCCAGTGGGGCGGCCAGCAGGCCCCGCCGCCCGCGCCCCCCGCCCCGCAGGGCTACCCCGCGCCCCCCGCCCCCGCCTGGGGCGCCCCGCAGCACCACGGCGGCCACGGCGACCACTACGGCCATGGCAAGCGCCACAAGAGCTTCGGGCACATGCTCTTCTCCTCCTGAGCACCCGGGAACGACGAAGCCCCCGGCCGTGGGAACGGCCGGGGGCTCCGGTGTGTGGTGCGCGATACTGGGATTGAACCAGTGACCTCTTCCGTGTCAGGGAAGCGCTCTCCCGCTGAGCTAATCGCGCAGGTCAACCTGCGTGTGCTGCGTACTGCGTGCGCGATACTGGGATTGAACCAGTGACCTCTTCCGTGTCAGGGAAGCGCTCTCCCGCTGAGCTAATCGCGCGGGACGACCCTCATGAAGGCACCGCCGAGACGGTCCTCGTGAAGATCAGTGGACGATACTGGGATTGAACCAGTGACCTCTTCCGTGTCAGGGAAGCGCTCTCCCGCTGAGCTAATCGTCCTTGGAGGTGGAGACGGGATTTGAACCCGTGTAGACGGCTTTGCAGGCCGTTGCCTCGCCTCTCGGCCACTCCACCAGGAGTGCGGGGGTTCGGGAAGATCCCCCACGTTCCTGCGAGCGGACGACCAGGTTCGAACTGGCGACCTCAACCTTGGCAAGGTTGCGCTCTACCAACTGAGCTACGTCCGCTTGTCTTTCCCGGTCCGCTTGCGCGTCCCGGTGACGTGTTGAACTCTAGCGGATTCCCGGGCCAGTACAAAAACGCGTTTGCGCAGCGTGCTGCGCTGTCGTCGGCCCGGGGCGCGGCCGGGACGCCGGTCATAGACTCGCAGGCGTGCACAACCCCCCTCAGACGTCCTCTCCGGCGCTCCCTCCCATGGCGCGCTTCGGTGGCCTCGTCGCCACCGGCCTGCGCGACGTGACCAGCGACCCCGCGGCTCTGGACTCCACCGGCTTCTGGGCGGTCACCGCCGACTTCGAGGGGGGTCTGGTCTGCGCCCGCTTCGACGACGTACGCGAAGAGGCCGTGCCGCTCCCCGCGCCGGGGAGGTGGCGGGGTCCGGCGGCTGATGACTGGACGTCGTCCCTGGACCGCGCCGCGTACACGGAAGGTGTACGGCGGATACGGGCGTACATCGCGGCCGGCGAGGTCTACCAGGCGAATCTCTGCCGCGTCCTGTCCGCGCCCGTCCCGCCCGGCGCCGACGTGGACGCCCTGACGGCCCTCCTCGCGCGCGGGAACCCCGCTCCGTATGCAGGAACGATTCGCCTGCCCGCGCACGGCGTGGAGATCGCCACCGCCTCCCCCGAGCTGTACCTGCGGCGCGCGGGCCGCGTCGTGGAGTCGGGTCCCATCAAGGGCACCGGACGGACGGAGGCGGACCTCCTGGAGAAGGACTACGCCGAGAATGTCATGATCGTGGACCTCGTCCGCAACGACCTCGGACGCGTCTGCGCGACCGGCTCGGTCACCGTCCCCGACCTCTGCGTGGTCGAGAAGCACCCCGGCCTCGTCCACCTCGTCTCCACCGTCCACGGCGAGCTGCGCCCCGGCGCGGGCTGGCCGGACCTGTTCGAGGCGAGCTTCCCGCCCGGTTCCGTCACGGGCGCCCCCAAGTCCAGCGCCCTGCGGATCATCGACGAGCTGGAGACAGCGCCGCGCGGCCCCTACTGCGGCGGCATCGGCTGGGTCGACGCCGACCGGGGCACCGGGGAGCTGGCCGTCGGCATCCGCACCTTCTGGATCGACCGGGCCGAGGGCGTCCTGCGCTTCGGCACCGGAGCGGGCATCACATGGGGCTCGGACCCCGCGGGAGAGTGGCGGGAGACCGAGCTGAAGGCCGCGCGGCTGCTGGCGGTAGCGTCAGGGGCGTACGAAGCGAGCGGAGGAACCCTCACGTGAAGATCTGGCTCAATGGCGCACTGCGGGATGTCGACACCGCCCACGTCTCCGTGTTCGACCACGGGCTGACGGTGGGCGACGGCATCTTCGAGACGGTGAAGACGGTCGAGGGCCGCCCCTTCGCCGTCACCCGGCATCTGGACCGGCTCACCCGGTCGGCGCGCGGCCTGGGGCTGCCCGAGCCGGACCTCGACGAGGTGCGCCGCGCCTGCGCCGCGGTCCTGGAAGCCAACCCGCTGCCGCTCGGGCGGCTGCGGATCACGTACACCGGGGGCCTTTCGCCGCTCGGCTCGGACCGCGGCGACCAGGGCGCCACGCTCATCGTGGCCCTCGGCGAGGCCGCGCGGCGCCCCGACTCCACCGCCGTCGTCACGGTGCCGTGGACGCGCAACGAACGCGGCGCGCTGACCGGCCTGAAGACCACCTCGTACGCGGAGAACGTCGTCGCCCTCGCCCGCGCCCGCGAGCAGGGCGCCTCGGAGGCACTCTTCGCCAACACCGTCGGGCAGCTCTGCGAAGGCACCGGCTCCAACGTCTTCGTCGTGCTCGACGGGGAGCTCCTCACCCCGCCGGTCGCCTCCGGGTGCCTCGACGGCATCACCCGCGCGCTGGCCGTCGAGTGGACGGGCGCCCGCGAGAGCGACCTGCCGATGGACGTCCTGGAGCGCGCCGACGAGATCTTCCTGACGTCGACGCTGCGCGACATCCAGGGCGTGCACCGCCTGGACGGGCGCCAACTGCCCGGCGCCCCGGGCCCGATGACGACCAAGGCGATGCGGACGTTCGACGAGCGGGCCGCGGACGACCTCGATCCGTGAGAGTGCCCCGGCCCGGCGAAAATCCCGTGACGCGGCGGGGCCGGGATGGGTAGAACACCTGTGATGACCACGACCCTGCGGCCGGCCGGGCCGCTCCAGCGGGGCGCCGACGGCGCCAAGGCGCGCACATACGACGTCTGCGTGAACAGCAGGCCCGTGGGCTCGATCACCCTCGCCACCGACGCCGTCTTCGGCGCCGGCGTCTGCCGGGTCACGGACCTGCGGATCGCCGAGCCGGACCGCGGGCGGGGCCGCGCCACCGTCGCCGCGCTCGCCGCCGAGGAGGTCGCCCGTGGCTGGGGCTGCGAGCGCGTCGAGGCGGACATCCCGGCCGAGGCCGCCGGCGCACTGCGCCTGGCGACGGCGCTCGGCTACGTGGAGCGCAACCGCCGGATGGCGAAGCCGGTGCCGGCCGGGCCCGCCGCGCTGCCGCCGGGCGTCGCGGGGCGGCCGATGACCGAGGGCGAGTACGAGGTGTGGCTGGCGCGGGCCAAGCGGAGCTACACCCGCAACTGGAGTGACCGGGGCGTGCCCGAGGCGCAGGCGCACGCCAAGGCCGAGACGGACTACGCCGGACTCCTGCCCCAGGGCCAGGCCACCCCCGGCGCCCTGCTGAGCGTGCTCACCAAGGACGGCGCCAAGGCCGGCACCCTGTGGCTCCAGCTCCGCGACGACGACGCGTTCGTCTTCCGCGTCGAGGTCGACGAGGACTGCCGGGGGCGCGGCCACGGCCGGTCCCTGATGCTCCTGGCCGAGGCGCAGGCCCGCGCGGGAGGCCGGGACCGCATCGGCCTCAACGTCTTCGCGGGCAACGCCACGGCCCTGTGCCTGTACGAATCGCTCGGCTACGAACCCTTCTCGTACTCCCTCTACAAACCGCTGCTGTAGGGAGCCGCTGCTGCCGGGGCTAGGAGCCCTCGGCCGCCAGCAGGCGGTCGGTGATCTCCTCGACGCGCTCGCGCAGCCCTTCCTGGCTCTCGCCGCCGTCCAGCCGCTCGCCGTCGACGACGTACGTGGGTGTGCCGGTGACCCCGATCGCCTTGCCCTCGGCCTGGTCGGCGTCGACGATCAGGATGTGCCGGCCGTCGATGAGGGCGGTGTCGAACTCCTCGGCGTCCAGGCCCAGTTCCCGGGCGGTGTCCACCAGAAAGGGCTCGCCCCGGCGGCCCAGCTCCTCGACCCCGGCGAGCACCGCCTCGACGTAGGGCCAGCCCTTGCCCTGCTCGAAGGCCTCCTCCGCGGCCTGCGCGGCGGCGAAGGAGTGCTTGTGCTTCTCCAGGGGGAAGTGCCGCAGCCGCAGCTCGACGCGGTCGCCGTAACGGGCGCGCAGGGCGCGCACGTCGTCCAGGGCGGTACGGCAGTCGGGGCACTGCAGCTCGCACCAGACGTCGAGGACGACGGGGCGGGCGGGGTGTTCGGGAGAGGAGTCGCTCATGGGCCCAGTCTCCCAGCCCCCCGGCCCGCCTCCCAACCGGGACCTGAGGCGCGGACCGGCACCAGCGGACCGGCACCTGGGGAGGAGCCCGCACCCCGAGATGACCCGGATATGTCCCTGAGGTCCGGGCCGGGCGTGGCCCCGCGGCACCCGGGCGGTGCAGGATGGAAGGGACGACCGCGTCACGCATGACGTACGCCTGAAAGCCTGGAGGGCCGGATGATTGCCGAGACCGTCTGTTCCGCCGTATCCGCGGCCGGGCTCGGCATCGCCGCGGTCACGGCCTACCGCAAGCGTTTCCTGACCGCGGCCCGCCTCGCCGCGTACTCCCTGGTGCCCGTCGGCCTCGTCCTGACGGGCGTCGTCGGATGGGCCGCCGACACCGCGTTCAGCCTGAGGGCGTGGGTCGGTTTCGGCGTGCTCGGCGCGGCCTGGCTGATCTTCGTCGGGACCCGCGCGGTGGAGCGCCGCAGGGGCGGCACCCGCAAGGAGCGCAAGGCCGCGAGGGCCGCGCAGCGCGAGGCGGTGGCCCCCGCGGCCTCGGCGCCCTCGCTCGGCGGAGACGCCTCTCCGGCCGCCGCGCGGCCCGCGGC
>NZ_JAFEXF010000305.1 GCF_016905445.1 Streptomyces sp. G44 | reverse complement strand
GCGCTGCTCGCCCGGGTCGGCGACGACGCCCACGGCACCCTCCTGCTGGAGGCGCAGCGCGCGGCCGGCGTGGACACCGCCGGCGTCCTGGTGGGCGGCGCGCCGACCGGCGTCGCGCTGATCACGGTCGACCCGTCGGGCGACAACAGCATCGTGGTCTCGCCCGGCGCCAACGGCCGCCTGGCCCCCGAGGACATCCGGGCGGCGGGCGCCCTGCTCGCGGCGGCGCCGGTCGTCTCCAGCCAGCTGGAGATCCCCCTGGAGACGGTCGCCGAGGTGGTGCGCGCGCTGCGGCCCGGCGCCCGCTTCGTCCTCAACCCCTCGCCGCCGACGGCACTGCCCGCCGAGGTCCTGGCCGCCTGCGACCCGCTGGTGGTCAACGAGCACGAGGCCCGCGTCATCCTCGGTGAGGACGCGGGCGAGGCTCCGGAGGAGTGGGCGCGGGGGCTGCTCGCGCTCGGGCCCCGGTCGGTCGTGATCACCCTCGGCTCGGCGGGCGCGCTCACCGCGGACGGCTCCGACGTCGTACGGGTGCCGAGCCCGAAGGTCGACGCGGTGGACACGACCGGCGCGGGCGACGCCTTCACCGCGGCCCTGGGCTGGCGCCTCGGCCTCGGCGAGGACCTGCCGACGGCGGCCGCGTACGCGGTGCGGGTGGGGGCGGCGGCGGTGACGCGCGAGGGGGCGCAGGCCTCGTACCCGACGGCTTCGGAACTCCCCGCGGCCGCTCCGGACGCCCCGGACGCCCCGGAGGCCCCGGAGGCCCCGGAGGTCCCGGAGGTCCCGGCTCCGTGAAGAAGTCGGGCATCCTCAACCGCCATCTGGCGGGCGCGCTCGCGGAGTTGGGGCACGGCGACACGGTCCTGGTCTGCGACGCGGGTATGCCGGTCCCGGCGGGGCCGCGCGTGGTGGACCTGGCGTTCCGCGCCGGGGTCCCCGCCTTCGCGGAGGTGCTCGACGGCCTGCTCGCCGAGCTGGTGGTGGAGGGCGGGACGGCGGCGCGCGAGGTCCGGGAGGCGAACCCGGACGTGGCGGTGCTGCTGCGCGAGCGGGTGCCGGCGCTGGAGCTGGTCGCCCACGAGGAGCTGAAACGCCTCTCGGCGGGCGCCCGCCTCGTGGTCCGCACCGGGGAGGCCCGGCCGTACGCGAATGTGCTGTTGACGTGCGGGGTCTTCTTCTGACGCCGGCCGGCACCGAGCGGAGGCCGACGAGACGTCCGTTATACGGACGCAGCTGACCGTATTCTGACCGGTTTCCTCTCTTGACGGGAGATCGTCGCACCCTCAACATCAGGCAACGCACAGCTCCAACGGCGCCCCGCGGCACCCGCGTCGCGGGGCGTCTCGCACGTTCCGTCCCCCTCGCTGTTCGGAATACGGAGCCCCACACATGAATCTCTTCAGACGTGCGGCCGTCGGTGCCGCCACCCTGGCCATCGGCGGCCTGCTCGCCACCGCCGCCCCCTCGGCCGCCGCCCCGTCCAACGCGCTCGCGGCGCCCGACCTCCCGCTCGCCAACGTCAAGGCGCACCTCACCCAGTTCCAGTCCATAGCCTCGGCCAACGGCGGCAACCGCGCCCACGGCCGCCCCGGCTACAAGGCCTCCATCGACTACGTGAAGGGCAAGCTGGACGCGGCCGGGTTCACCACGACCGTGCAGCAGTTCACGTCCGGCGGCGCCACGGGCTACAACCTCATCGCGGACTGGCCCGGCGGCGACCCGAACAAGGTCCTGATGGCGGGCGCGCACCTCGACAGCGTCTCGTCGGGCCCCGGCGTCAACGACAACGGCTCGGGCTCGGCGGGCGTCCTGGAGACCGCGCTCGCCGTCTCCCGCGCGCAGCTCAAGCCGGCGAAGCACCTGCGGTTCGCGTGGTGGGGCGCCGAGGAGCTGGGCATGGTCGGCTCCCGTCACTACGTCAACAACCTGCCCACGGCCGAGCGTGCGAAGGTCAGCGGCTATCTGAACTTCGACATGATCGGCTCACCGAACCCCGGCTACTTCGTCTACGACGACGACCCGGTCATCGAGAAGACGTTCAAGGACTACTACGCCGGTCTGAACGTCCCGACGGAGATCGACACCGAGGGCGACGGCCGCTCCGACCACGCCCCGTTCAAGAACGCCGGCATCCCCGTCGGCGGCCTGTTCAGCGGCGCCGAGCGCGCCAAGTCCAGCGCGCAGGCGCAGAAGTGGGGCGGCACGGCGGGCCAGGCCTTCGACCGCTGCTACCACTCGTCGTGCGACACCACGACGAACATCAGCGACACCGCCCTGGACCGCAACAGCGACGCCGTCGCCCACGCCGTCTGGACGCTCGGCACGGACACCCCGGTCCCGCCCGGGGACACGTACGAGAACACCACGGACGTCGCGATCCCGGACAACGGCGCCGCGGTGACCTCGACGGTGAACGTGAGCGGCCGCACCGGCAGCGCCCCGGCCGCCCTCAAGGTGGACGTCGACATCCGCCACACCTGGCGCGGCGACGTGGTCGTCGACCTGCTCGCCCCGGACGGCACCGCGTACCGCCTGAAGAACTCCAGCGGCAACGACTCGGCGGACAACGTCATCGCGACGTACACGGTCGACGCGTCCACCGAGAGCGCCAACGGCGCCTGGAAACTGCGGGTGCAGGATGTGGCGTCGCAGGACACCGGCTACCTCAACAGCTGGAAGCTGACGTTCTGAGGAGCTGACGTCCGGGGCCCGGCCCCGGTCCGGACTCAGCTCTCGTTGTCATCCTCCGGCGTGAGCCGCAGCGAGATCGAGTTGATGCAGTACCGCTGATCCGTCGGCGTGGGGTACCCCTCCCCCTCGAAGACGTGCCCGAGGTGCGAGCCGCAGCGCGCGCATCGCACCTCGGTGCGCACCATGCCGTGCGAGGTGTCCTGGAGCAGTTCGACCGCGTCCGTGTCCTTCGGGTCGAAGAAGCTCGGCCAGCCGCAGTGCGACTCGAACTTCTCCGCCGAGGTGAACAGCTCCGCGCCGCACGCGCGACAGGAGTAGAGGCCCTTCGTCTTCGTGTCCGTGTACTCCCCCACGAAGGCGGGTTCCGTGCCGGCCTGGCGCAGCACCGCGTACTCCGAGGGGGTCAGCTCGGCGCGCCACTGCTCGTCCGGCTTCTCGACGTCGTACGACATGGGTGAGGTCCCCTCTACTTCGACAGCTCGGCCAGGATGCGCGGGCCGAGGTCCGTGACGTCGCCCGCTCCCATGGTCAGAACGAGATCACCGGGCTTCGCCATTCCCGCGACCGCCGCGACCGCCGCGTCCTTGTCCGGCGCGGCCGTCACCTCGGCACCCGCCGCGCGGGCCGCGTCGATGATCAGGGCGCTGGTGACGCCGGGGATCGGGTCCTCGCGGGCCGGGTAGATGTCGAGGACCACGGAGGAGTCCGCGAGGGCGAGGGCCTGGCCCATCTCGGTGCCCAGTTCCTGGGTGCGCGAGAAGAGGTGGGGCTGGAAGAGGACGAGGATGCGGGAGTCGCCCGCGGCGGAGCGCATCGCCTCCAGGTCGGCCGTCATCTCCGTGGGGTGGTGCGCGTACGAGTCGATGACCTGCACGCCCGCCGCCTCGCCCTTGAGCTGGAGGCGGCGCTTGACGCCCGTGTAGGAGCCGAGCGCGGAGGCGAGGTTGTGCGCGGGGATGCCGAGGGCGATGCCCGCGGCCAGGGCGGCGACGGCGTTGTTCGCGTAGTGGCGGCCGGGCACCGAGACCTGGAAGGTCAGGAACCTGCCGTTCAGGACGACCGTGACCTCGCTGGTCAGGCCACGCGCGGTGATCTTGTGGATGCGCAGGTCGGCGCCGTCGGACTCGCCGTAGGTGACGACCTTCAGCTCGCCCAGGTCCCGGACCCGCTTGGTCAGCTCGACGGCGCCCGCCTGGTCCGCCGAGATCACCAGCGTGCCGCCGGGGACGATCTTGCCGGCGAAGATCTCGAAGGACTCGTAGATCTCGTCCATCGACGCGTAGTTGGCGTGGTGGTCGAGCTCCACGTTGAGGACGATGGCGACCTCGGGCGCGTACTTGTGGAAGCTGCGGTCGCTCTCGTCGGCCTCGGCGACGAAGATGTCGCCCTCGCCGTGCAGGGCGTTCGAACCCGGCACGTCCAGGTCGCCGCCGATGGCGTACGACGGGCCGAGGCCGAGGGTGGCGAGCGTGACGGCGAGCATCGACGTCGTCGTGGTCTTGCCGTGCGTGCCCGCGACCGCGATCGGGCGCAGGCCCGCCATCAGGGAGGCGAGGGCGTCCGACCGGTGCACCACGGGGATGCCGAGCTCGGCGGCGCGGGCCAGCTCGGGGTTGTCGGCGCGGATCGCGGAGGAGACGACGACGCAGGTCGCGTCGTCCGCGAGGTGGGAGGCGTCGTGCCCGATGCGGACCGTGGCGCCGAGCCCGCGCAGCGCCTCGGCCGTGGCGGACTCGCGGGCATCACTGCCGGAGACCTTGGCGCCGCGCTGGGCCAGGATCTTCGCGATGCCCGACATCCCGGCGCCGCCGATGCCGATGAAGTGCGGTCGGTCCATGTCGGCCATGGACTGGGGCAGGCCGGGTGCCATGCGTGTGTCTCCCCTGGTGGTGCGACGATGTCGCATTCGTACGATGGTGAACGGCCCCAGCCTATTCCCTGCGTGCAGGACGACACCGCGCGCCGCCGGGGGCGCCCCGAAGGGCGCGGGGAACTGCGCGACCAGCCCCCCACGAACCCGCAGGACGAAGAAAGCGCCCCCGCACAGCGAAGCGTCACGCCTCGCTGTGCGAGAACAGCTTCAGCACCGGTACGCCCACCTTGTGCCGCGCCCGCGAGGCCCAGTCGCGGTGGAAGAACTCCTCCACGTAGTGCGGGTCGGTCAGCACGATCACCTCGTCGGCGCCCACGTCGTCGACCAGCGCTTGCAGGGCGTCCAGCGGGTGGTCCTCGATGAGCTGCCCCTGTGCCTCGCAGCCCGCCGCGCGCAGGGCCGTCAGCGAGACCCGCAGCGCCTGCTCGCCGAGGGCCGCCGCGTCCTCCCCCTCGGGGGTCTCGCCCTCGCGCGCCGCCTCGTCGAGCTCGCCCAGGGCGACGTCGTCGATGGCCCGCAGCAGCCGGTCCGCCTGGTCGCCCCGGGGCTGGAGCAGTACGTGGAAGGTGACCGGCTCGTCACCGTGCAAGGTGGTGACGAATTCCACGTCGGCGGACGTCAGGGCCTTCTCGATCATCAATACGCTTGTGAACACGACAGGCGCCCTTCTCATCCGTGGGCCTTCCCCAGGCCCTTGCGGAAACCATCCTGCCCCGTGGCCGCACGGGGGGTCCGCGAGATCTAGTGTGCCCGCCCGAAGCCAAACGGAACGGTCAATTCCGCTGATTGTCAGCTACGACGGTATCGGGTGAAAAGGAACCCGTCCTCTTCCAGCACGGACGCCAGTACGAATTGGTCGGGCGTCGCCAGCGCCTGCCCGCCCGCGATCCGCTGCGCGTCCCCCGCGGTGAGCATCGGCGAGACCGTCAGGCAGAGCTCGTCCAGCGCCCGCGCGGCCACGAGCTGCCCGAGCAGGCGCGGTCCGCCCTCGGTGAGCAGCCGGGTCAGCCCGCGCTCGGCCAGGGCGGGCGCCACCCGCGCCGGGTCCACGGTCGCGCCGTCCCCGGCGACCACCACGACGGCGCCCGCCCGCTC
>NZ_JAFEXF010000304.1 GCF_016905445.1 Streptomyces sp. G44 | reverse complement strand
GGCCGGGACCGGGGGCAGCAGGGCCGGCTCGATGCCCGCGGCGGCCAGGCCCGCGGGGGCGGTCTCCGCCAGCGGCACGCCGTAGCGGGCGAGGCGCAGCGGCATCAGGGACTCGACGGGGGCCTTGCGGCGCCAGGCACGGCCGAAGCGGGAGCGCAGCCGGGCCTGGTAGACGAGGCGTTCCTGCTCCAGCTTGATCACCTGGTCGTAGGAGCGCAGCTCCCACAGCTTCATCCGGCGCCACAGCAGGAACGTCGGCACCGGCGAGAGCAGCCACCGGGTGAGCCGTACGCCCTCCATGTGCTTGTCGGCGGTGATGTCCGCGATCCGCCCGATCGCGTGCCGCGCCGCCTCGACCGCGACCACGAACAGCACCGGGATCACCGCGTGCATGCCGGTGCCGAGCGGGTCGGGCCAGGCCGCCGCGCCGTTGAAGGCGATCGTCGCGGCCGTCAGCAGCCACGCCGTCTGCCGCAGCAGCGGGAAGGGGATGCGGATCCAGGTCAGCAGGAGGTCGAGGGCCAGCAGGACGCAGATGCCCGCGTCGATGCCGATCGGGAAGACCACCGAGAAGCCGCCGAAGCCCTTCTGCTCGGCGAGTTCGCGCACGGCCGCGTACGACCCCGCGAAGCCGATCCCGGCGATGACGACCGCACCGGCGACGACCACCCCGATGAGTATCCGGTGCGTGCGTGTCAGCTGCATCGCGGCCACCCGCGAACCCCTCCCTGTTCAGCCTGGATCGGCTTGTTGCGATCGATAGCCTGGCACACGTGTGCGGAGGGGTCGCGCGCCGGTACGCCCGGAGCCCGGCCCCAGGGGGGCCGGGCTCCGTCAAACGCCGTGTCCGCGGGCAGCGTTGGAGGCGCTGGAGAGCTGGCGGCGTTGGGGGTCAGGACTTGGACTTCGGCTTGCTGGAGTCCGACTTGGAGTCACCGGACGAGGAGTCGTCGGACGAGGAGTCACCGGACGAGGAATCATCCGCCTTGGCGCTGTCCGACTTGCTGGTGTCCGACTTGGCGTCGCCCTTCTTGGAGTCGTCGGCCTTCTTGGAGTCGTCGGCCTTCTTGGAGTCGTCCGTCTTCTTCGAGTCGTCCGCCTTCGGCTTCTCGCTCGAACCGGACGACGCCTTGCCGCCGCCCTCATTGGCGGAGACGACCGCGGCCGCGGCCTCCTTGGCCGCCTTCTGCGCGTCCTTCGACAGGTCACCCGCGTCGGGGGTCTTGTCGCCCGCGAGGCCCGCGCCGTTGTAGTCGACCGTGATGACCGCGTTCTCCACGCGCGTCACGAACGTCTGCTGCTTGAAGGTGTCCTTGTCCTTCTTCAGGTCGTACCGCACGAGCGTCGCCTGCTCGCCGACGCCCTGCACCGGCTCCGCCTTGACGCCCTTCGCGTCCTTGGTCGCCTGGGCGTCCGCGACCTGCTTGGCGAAGTTGTCCTGCGCCCGCTTCGCACCGCTGCCGAGCGAGGCGTCCGAGTCGAAGCGCATCAGCGAGACGCGCAGCCAGCGGAACTGGGAGCCGTCCACGCCGTTGTTGTCGAGGCTGTCCCAGGAGCAGCTGCCGCGCAGCGCCGTGTCCGTGGACGTACCGGCCTTGCCCTTGTCCTCGGCCTCCGGCACCAGGTCCTGGAGCGTCTTCTTCGACAGGACCTCGCAGGGCTCGGGGAGCTTGCCGTACGCGGCCTCCTCCACGGCAGGGGTCTCCTGGCCGGCCTTCTTCGGGGCCGACGCCTTGGCGCCCGGCTCCTTCTTGGCCCCGTCGGAGCCGGAGCCGGAGTCGGAGGAGCAGCCGGAGGCGACGAGGATCACCGGTACGGCGGCCGCGCTGATGAGGATGCGGCTCAGACGCTGGCGCTGTCGCTGTGCAGGTCGGTGCATGGTTCCTTCACTCAGTTCGTCTCGTGACGTCCGGTTCGTCTCGTGACGTCGTCGGGTCCGAGGGGCCACGGTACGCGTACGGGGCGGCGGGTGGCTTCGCTTCCGGGGCGCGGGGCCCCTGCCCGCACCCGCGCCGCCCGGCGGCTACTCGTCGAACTCCCCGGCGAGCCCGTCGGCCAGTTCCAGCGCCTTGTCCTGCATTTCCTTGCTGTCGGGGACGTCCGTGCGGCGGCCGGGCTGCTCGTCGTACTCAATGGTGACGATGACGTTCGACGTGCGGAACACCACAGTCACGGTGCGGTGCCGGGTGGCCGAGGCGGCGGTGGTGAGGGCGTCGTCCAGGAAGGCCTCGTCGCCGAGGTCGTCGAGGGAGCGGGGCTCCAGGCCGGCGGGCGGGGTGGCGGGCTCGGTCGTGGCGGCGGCGTCGTCGGCAGGGTCATCGCCGGGACCGCTGGGGCCCCTCTTGCCGCCCTGGGCCTTGTCGCCCTTCTCGTCCGCGCTCTTGTCGGTGTCCTTGTCCGCGTTCTTGCCGGCGTTCTTGTCGGCGTCCGTGCCCGCGTCCTCGTCCGCGTCCGGGGATCCGCTGTCGGAGGCGGCGGGCGCCGGGAGGTCGGCTTCCCGCAGCTTCGTCGCGTAGACCTCGGCGGCGCGGTCGTCGTCGCTCACCGTGCCGTCGTAGGAGACGACCCGTTCGAAGTCGACGAAGAGGTGGTGGGAGGCGTCGGACGACGAGATCTTCCAGCGGCAGCCCACACGCCGGTCGGTGTCGTACGTGACCGTGGGCGTCCCCTCGTACGCCTTCTCGCGCTGCTCGCCGTCCCGCAGCTCCTCGATGCCGGGCAGCATCGCGTCGAGGGTGCCCGGCTCGACCTCGCCGCAGGGCTCGGGGAGCGTGCGGTACCTGCCGGGCTCCGCGGGGGCCGCCGCGCTGCCGGCGTCCCCCGGCTTGGAGTCCGCGGACCCGGCGCCGTCACCGGAGCTTCCGGTGCAGCCGGCGAGCAGCGCCGCGAGGAGCGCGGCGACACCGGGCGCGTAGACCTTCCGCTGCACCGTGATGGCTCCTCTCGTGGGGATATTCGGTTGCCGCTGGGAGGCGACCGGTGGACACAATGTCTATCGCACGCGCTGCCGTGGACGCCGGTCCGTTGCCCTTTTCGTCGACCTTGGCTCCGGTATTTGCGCTTCTAGACTTGTAGTGGGTTACGGGGGAAAGAGGACGATATGTCGTACGTAGAGGTTCCCGGCGCGAAGGTGCCGATACGGATGTGGGCCGACCCGGCGTCGGTCGAGGACGTCGCGATGCGGCAGCTGGAGAACGTGGCGACGCTGCCGTGGATCAAGGGTCTGGCGGTCATGCCGGACGTCCACTTCGGCAAGGGCGCGACGGTCGGCTCCGTGATCGCCATGCAGGGCGCGGTCTGCCCTGCGGCGGTCGGCGTCGACATCGGCTGCGGCATGTCGGCGGTCAAGACCTCCCTGACGGCGAACGACCTCCCGGGTGACCTGTCGCGGCTGCGGTCGCGGATCGAGGCGGTGATCCCGGTGGGGCGTGCCATGCATGACGACCCCGTCGAGCCGGGGCGCTTCCATGGGATGGCGACGGCGGGGTGGGACGACTTCTGGGCACGGTTCGACGGGGTCGCCCAGGCGGTGAAGTTCCGGGAGGAGCGGGCCGTCAAGCAGATGGGGACGCTTGGCTCGGGCAACCACTTCGTCGAATTCTGTCTCGACGAGGCGGGTTCGGTGTGGCTGATGCTGCACTCCGGTTCGCGGAACATCGGCAAGGAACTGGCCGACCACCACATCGGCGTGGCCCAGGGACTCCCGCACAACCAGGGGCTCGTCGACCGCGACCTGGCCGTCTTCGTCGCCGACACCCCGCAGATGGCGGCGTACCGGAACGACCTCTACTGGGCGCAGGAGTACGCGAAGCACAACCGCGCGATCATGATGGCGCTCTTCAAGGACGTGATCCGCAAGGAGTTCAAGAAGGCGAAGCCGACGTTCGAGCAGGAGATCTCCTGCCACCACAACTACGTCAGCGAGGAGCGGTACGACGGGATGGACCTGCTGGTCACCCGGAAGGGCGCGATCCGCGCGGGCAGCGGTGACTTCGGGATCATCCCGGGTTCGATGGGCACGGGCTCGTACATCGTGAAGGGCCTCGGCAACGAGGCGTCCTTCAACTCCGCCTCGCACGGCGCCGGCCGCCGCATGAGCCGGAACGCGGCGAAGCGGCGCTTCACGGCGCAGGACCTGGAGGAGCAGACGCGGGGCGTCGAGTGCCGCAAGGACTCGGGCGTCGTGGACGAGATCCCGGCGGCGTACAAGCCGATCGAGCAGGTCATGGACCAGCAGCGGGACCTCGTCCAGGTGGTGGCGAAGCTCAAGCAGGTCGTCTGCGTGAAGGGCTGAGGCGGCGCGTTCCGCGTGTGGGCGCGCCACGTCTACTTCGCGTGCTTGATGGCGAAGATCATGACGAAGGCGACCAGGTGGATGCCGAAGAGGAAGTACGCCAGGTACCACCACACCATCCGTTCGTTCTTCTTCTCCTCGGCGAGGCGACGGGTCTCGTGCTCGTGGGTGAGGCGTTCGAGCGGGTCGGGGGAGTCCGCGGAGTAGGCGGGGGTGCCGGGGTCGTCGCCGGGGAGGGACATGCTCATGACTCCCGGTGGACCTTGGTGTTGGAGGCCTGGGCGCGCGGGCGGACCACCAGGAGGTCGACGTTGACGTGGGGCGGGCGGGTGACCGCCCAGGTGATCGTGTCCGCCACGTCGTCGGCCGTCAGCGGCTCGGCCACGCCCGCGTAGACCTTCGCGGCCTTGTCGGAGTCGCCGCCGAAGCGGGTCAGCGCGAACTCGTCCGTCTTGACCATGCCCGGCGCGATCTCGATGACGCGGACCGGGGTGCCGACGATCTCCAGGCGCAGGGTCTCGGCGAGGACGTGCTCGGCGTGCTTGGCGGCGACGTAGCCGCCGCCTCCCTCGTACGTGCCGTGCCCGGCGGTCGAGGAGAGGACGACCACCGTGCCGTCGCCGCTCGCGGTGAGTGCGGGGAGCAGGGCCTGCGTGACGTTCAGCGTGCCGAGGACGTTCGTCTCGTACATCTGGCGCCAGTCGGCCGGGTCGCTGGTGGCGACGGGGTCCGCGCCGAGCGCGCCGCCCGCGTTGTTCACCAGGACGGCGATCTTCTTGAACGCCGTCGCGAAGGTGTCGACCGCCGCGCGGTCGGTGACGTCGAGCGCGTACGCCATCGCGTCGTGCCCCGCCTCGGTGAGCTCGGCGGCGAGCGCCTCGATGCGGTCCTTGCGGCGCGCGGTGAGGACGACGCGGTAGCCGGCGGCGGCCAGGCCGCGGGCGGTGGCGGCACCGATGCCGCTGCTCGCGCCGGTGACGATGGCGATGCGCTTGGCGGCGGCGGTCATGGTGCGCTCCTCGGGGCCTGGGGTGGGTGAACGTGCGTCCGTGGCCCAGGATATGCGTGCCGTTCAGCGGCCTCGGGGCGCGTACATGATCACGGCCATGCCCGCGAGGCAGATGAGGGCGCCGATGACGTCCCAGCGGTCCGGGCGGTAGCCGTCCGCGGCCATCCCCCAGGCGATCGAGCCCGCGACGAAGATCCCGCCGTACGCGGCGAGGATGCGGCCGAACTCGGCGTCGGGCTGGAGCGTGGCCACGAATCCGTAGACGCCGAGGGCGAGGACGCCCGCGCCGATCCAGGCCCAGCCGCGGTGCTCGCGCACGCCCTGCCAGACGAGCCAGGCGCCGCCGATCTCGAAGAGGGCGGCGAGGAGGAAGAGGGCGGCGGAGCGGGCGATGAGCATGGGGGACAGGGTGGCATGGGGGTGCCTTGTGAGGGGGTGGGGTGGTTGTGCGGTGCGGGTGGGTGGTTGTGCGG
>NZ_JAFEXF010000303.1 GCF_016905445.1 Streptomyces sp. G44 | reverse complement strand
GCCCGCGACTGGGGGTTCGTCCTGGCCGCGCGGGAGCGGCCCGCGCTGCGGGCGGCCGCCGCCTCCGCGCTGGTGCGGGCCGGGGTGCGGTCGGCCGGGCCGACCAGGGTGGCGGGACTCGCGGCGTCGACCCTGGTGCATCCGCGTTACGCGAACTGACGTACACGGGCCGCGGACCGGCGTACATGGACGCGCCCACGTGGGTAGGCTCGACTGTCATGGAGCATGAGGTGTTCGTTCCGGTCGCGGCAGAGCGTCTCCGGCAGGTCCTCGCGGACCCCGAGCGGGTCGCCGGGGCGGTCCCCGGGCTTCAGCGCGACGCGGAGGAGGCGGCCGCGCCGCTCTCCGGGCGGCTCAAGGTGCGCGCCGGAGGACACACCGTCACCTACCGGTGCGCGGCGCGGGCCGAGGGCCGCGCCGACGGGACGTATGTGATCGAGGGCGAGGGCGCGGAGGTGCGCGGCTCCGGTTCCGTGAAGCTCGCGCTGACCGTGCGGCTCGTGCCGGCCGCCGGGGGCACCACGGTGGTGTTCGGCGGGACGGCCGCCGCCGAGGGGCGGATCACGGAGAGTTCTCCACAGGCTGTGGAATCCGCTGTGCGCAGGCTCCTCGAACGGTTCGCGGAGGGCCTCGCGGAGGCGGCGCCCGCGGACTCCGGCCCGGCGGGGGCGGCCGGGGCGGCAGGGGCGCCCACCGTCTTCGACACCGAGGTGCCGCCGCCGTCGCTCGACCCGCTGAGCGACGACCTCGACGGCGACAGTCTCGACGGTGACGATCTCGACGACGGCATCGACGACGACGATCTCGACGGCATCGAGGTGGACGACGCCGTCGACGTCGAGGACGACGACGAACTGCGTGCCATCGACGGCATCGACGACGTCAGTGATCTGGACGTGCCGCCCGCCGAGGCCGCCCACGCCCGCCGCACGATGATCGGCCGCAGCGCCGAGGAGGTCGACCACGCCCCGCCGCGCGGCCGGTACGCCCCCGCGCCCGCCCCCGAGGCGCTCTCCGCGGGCGCCACGCTCCGCTGGGCCGCGCCCGCCGCGGCGCTCGCGGTGGCCTCGGCGATCGTGGTCGGCCGGGCCCTGCGCCGCCGCCGGTGACCGCGTACACCGTAGGGTCGGCCCGGTGAGTACAGAAGACGTGATGCTGACCGCGGGAGACGCGGAAGTGACCGTGCGGCCGGGCAACGGCTGCCGTATCGGAAGTCTGCGCATCGGCGGCGTCGAGCTGCTGCGGCAGGGGGAGCGGTACGGCGCCTTCCCCATGGTCCCGTGGTGCGGCCGGATCGAGAACGGCCGGTTCCGCGACGGCGCGACCGTCCACCAGATGCCGCTGAACTCCCCGCCGCACGCCATCCACGGCTTCGCCCGCGACGCCGCCTGGCGCACGGCGCGCTCCTCGGCGACCGAGGCCGTCTTCACGTACGACCTCACCGACCCCTGGCCCTACCCGGGCCGCGTCACCCAGATCGTGGAACTCACCGAGGACGCGTTGACGCTGCGGCTCGGCGTCGAGACGTACGGCGACTCCTTCCCCGCGCAGGCCGGCTGGCACCCGTGGTTCAACCGCTCCCTGGACGGCGGCGGCGAGCCCGTACGGATCGACTTCACCCCCGCCTGGCAGGAGGAGCGCGGCGCCGACCACCTGCCCACCGGCCGCCGCGTCGACCCGGGGCCCGGCCCCTGGGACGACTGCTTCGGCATGCCCGACGGCGTCGACGTGACGCTGACCTGGCCCGGACGGCTCGCGGTGCGTGTCACCAGCCGTGAGCAGTGGGTCGTGGTCTACGACGAGCAGGAGGCCGCCGTGTGCGTGGAGCCGCAGACCGGTCCGCCCAACGGCCTCAACACGGCGCCGCGCCTGGTCACGCCCATCGAGCCGCTGGAGACGTCGACGACCTGGACCTGGACGCGGCTTTAAGCTGACAGGCATGACTGACGACGTACGTGGCGCGCTGCTCCAGCAGATCAAGGACAAGGCCGTGGTGCACGGCAAGGTGACCCTCTCCTCGGGTCTCGAGGCCGACTACTACATCGACCTGCGCCGCATCACCCTCGACGGCGAGGCCGCCCCCCTGGTCGGCCAGGTGCTGCTCGACCTCACCGCCGACCTCGACTTCGACGCGGTGGGCGGCCTGACCATGGGCGCCGACCCCGTCGCCGGCGCGATGCTGCACGCCTCCGCCGCGCGCGGCAGGCGCCTGGACGCCTTCGTCGTCCGCAAGGCCGCCAAGGCGCACGGCATGCAGCGCCGCGTGGAGGGCCCGGACATCAAGGGCCGCCGCGTGCTCGTCGTCGAGGACACCTCCACCACCGGCGGCTCGCCGCTGACCGCCGTCGAGGCCGTGCGCGAGGCCGGTGCCGAGGTCGTCGGCGTCGCGACCATCGTGGACCGGGCCACCGGGGCGGGCGAGAAGATCACCGAGGGCGCGGGCGTGCCGTACCTCTTCGCGTACTCGAAGGACGACCTCGGCCTGGACTGACGGCAGCGCCCGCCCCGGCGGCCGAGTCTGGAAAGATGGGGGCGACGATGTCGTCGCCCCCAGGTCAGGGTCAAGCAGCACAGCACCCCTACCCGCACATCACAAGGAGCGGACACATGCCCATCGCAACTCCCGAGGTCTACAACGAGATGCTCGACCGGGCGAAGGCAGGCAAGTTCGCCTACCCGGCCATCAACGTGACCTCCTCGCAGACCCTGCACGCCGCGCTGCGCGGTTTCGCGGAGGCCGAGAGCGACGGCATCATCCAGATCTCCACCGGTGGCGCGGAGTTCCTGGGCGGCCAGTACAGCAAGGACATGGTGACCGGCGCGGTCGCGCTCGCCGAGTTCGCGCACATCGTCGCCGCGAAGTACGACGTGACGATCGCGCTGCACACCGACCACTGCCCGAAGGACAAGCTGGACGGCTATGTCCGCCCGTTGCTCGACGTCTCCGCCGAGCGCGTCAAGGCCGGCCGGAACCCGCTCTTCCAGTCGCACATGTGGGACGGCTCCGCCGAGACCCTCGCCGACAACCTGGCCATCGGCCAGGAACTGCTCGCGAAGGCCGCCGCCGCCAAGATCATCCTTGAGGTCGAGATCACCCCGACCGGCGGCGAGGAGGACGGCGTCACCCACGAGATCAACGACGAGC
The DNA here is from genome assembly GCF_016905445.1 of Streptomyces sp. G44. Lineage (GTDB taxonomy): Bacteria > Actinomycetota > Actinomycetes > Streptomycetales > Streptomycetaceae > Streptomyces. The sequence continues at coordinate 2,654 of NZ_JAFEXF010000303.1, read as the reverse complement.
TGTACACGACCGTCGACGACGCGCTGCGCACCGCCGAGGCGCTGGGCCTCGGCGAGAAGGGCCGCTACCTCCTCGCGGCGTCCTTCGGCAACGTCCACGGCGTCTACAAGCCGGGCAACGTCGTCCTCCGTCCCGAGCTGCTCAAGGACCTCCAGGAGGGCGTGGGCGCCAAGTACGGCAAGCAGTCCCCGTTCGACTTCGTCTTCCACGGCGGCTCCGGCTCCACCGCCGAGGAGATCGCCACCGCGCTGGAGAACGGCGTCGTGAAGATGAACCTCGACACCGACACGCAGTACGCCTTCACGCGGCCCGTCGCCGACCACATGTTCAAGAACTACGACGGCGTCCTGAAGGTCGACGGCGAGGTCGGCTCCAAGAAGACGTACGACCCGCGCACGTGGGGCAAGCTGGCCGAGGCGGGCATGGCCAAGCGCGTCACCGAGGCGTGCGCCAACCTGCGTTCGACCGGTACGAAGCTGAAGTAACACCCCGCTTTGCATGGTCCAGGCCCCGGGTCGGGTGACCCGGGGCCTTCGCCGTGCCGCCATGGAGCAGACTGGGACCCATGGCCATTCACAAGGATCTGCTCGGGGGACCGCCCCCGACCCACCTGCCCGACGACCCGGAGCCGCGCGAGCTGCTGGCGAACGGCACGGCGCCCGCCGACGTCGCCGCCAAGTACCCCACGTCCTCGCTCGCCTGGGCGCAGCTCGCCGACGAGGCGTTCGAGCGCGGCAGCGTCGTCGAGTCGTACGCGTACGCCCGTACCGGCTACCACCGCGGCCTGGACGCCCTGCGCCGCAGCGGCTGGAAGGGCCACGGCCCGGTGCCGTGGGAGCACGAGCCGAACCGCGGCTTCTTGCGCGCGCTGCACGCCCTGGCGCGGGCGGCGCAGGCGATCGGCGAGCAGGAGGAGTACGAGCGCTGCGCGGGCTTCCTGCGGGACTCCTCGGAGACCGCGGCGAAGACGCTGGGCTGAGTCCGGGCGGGCCCGCGGTCGTTCTGGCTGCGGGCCCGCGTTCTCGTGGGGCCGGGAGTGCCCCGTCAGGGGCGCGGGGAACTGCGCGGCCGGCCACACGCGGCCGACGGGCGCGGTCCTAGCGCAGCTGCTTCAGGGAGGACACATCGAACGGCTCCGCCTCCGCCAGGCGGCCCGTCACCGCCTTGTCCGCCCACTCCGGGTCGGCGATCAGCGCGCGGCCCACCGCGATCACGTCGAACTCGTCCCGCTCCATGCGGTCCAGGAGCGGGCCGATGCCGGTGGAGGCGGTCTCCTTGGTCCAGCCCGCGCCCAGGAACTCCTTGTCGAGGCCGACCGAGCCGACGGACAGCGTGGCCTTGCCGGTGAGCTTCTTGACCCAGCCCGCGAGGTTCAGGTCCTCGCCGTCGAACTCGGGCAGCCAGTAGCGGCGCGTGGACGCGTGGAAGGCGTCGACGCCCGCCGCGGCGAGGGGGGCCAGCAGGGTCTCCAGCTCGGCCGGGCCGGAGGCCAGCCGCGCGTCGTACGCGTTCGCCTTCCACTGCGAGAAGCGGAAGATCACGGGGAACGTCGGCGAGACAGCCGCGCGCACCGCCTCGACGATCTCGCGGGCGAAGCGGGTGCGCGAGGCCAGGTCGCCGCCGTAGCCGTCGGTGCGGCGGTTGGTGGTGCCCCAGAGGAACTGGTCGATCAAGTAACCGTGGGCGCCGTGCAGTTCGACGCCGTCGAAGCCGATCCGCTCGGCGGCGGCCGCGCTGTCGGCGAAGGCGGCGATCACCGCGTCGATGTCGGCGCCCGTCATCGCGTGGCCCTTGGCCGCGCCGTCCAGGCCGAGGCCGGAGGGGCCCATCGGGGGCGCGGAGGGGACCGGGCCCTGGCCCTCGTCGCGGGTCGCCCCGACGTGCCAGAGCTGCGGGACGATCTTGCCGCCCTCGGCGTGCACGGCCTCGACGACCGCACGCCAGCCCGCGAGGGCCGCCTCGCCGTAGAAGTGCGGGACGCGGTGGCTGCTGCCGGCCGAGGCGTGGTCGACGTAGGTGCCCTCGGTGACGATCAGGCCGACGCCGCCCGCGGCGCGGCGCGCGTAGTACGCGGCGACATCCGCCCCCGGCACGCCCTCGGGGGAGAACTCGCGGGTCATGGGGGCCATGGCGATGCGGTTGGGGAGGGTGAGGCCGTTGATGCCGAAGGGGCGACCGAGGACGCGGGCGGCCCGTGCGGCGTCCGATTCGGTCAGCTGTGCGGGCTCCGGCGTGGCCGCCGCCTTCTTCTCGGTGGCTTCCGTCGTCACTTCCGTGGCTTCCATGCGGCCCTCCGGGGCTCTCGGTGCGAAATGGCGTTCTACGGTTCTGACAGCACTGTAAGCGCTTTGCTCATGTCCGCGTGCGGCCGGGTACCGTGAGAGGCATGAACTGGCCAGCGACCGAGCGCCACTGCCTGAGCCCCGCGCCCGGCGGCCTCGCCCTCGTCCAGGAGCTGCTGAACACCGCGCCCGTCGGCCGCCCCGGCGCCGCCGACCTGCCCGACCTGCTCGGCGACGGCGCGCTCGGCGCCGCCCAGGAGTGGTCCGACGGGGCCGTGCGCGGCTGGGCCCGGGAGACGGGGCGGCCCGACGTGCACCTCGTGCTGACCGGCGAGGACCTGCCGAAGCTGCGCTGCCTGCGGGACCAGGTGC
>NZ_JAFEXF010000302.1 GCF_016905445.1 Streptomyces sp. G44 | reverse complement strand
CCCCCCTGCCCCGCCAGCCCCCCCAACGCGCGGGTCCAGTCCGCGCTCTGGGGGGCGAACAGCCTCCCGGGGTCACCCTGGCCCCCCGGGAGCTCTTTCGGCCACAACGTGTAACCCGCGTCCTGCACCGGCAGCGCACGCCACTCCGGCGCCCGCCCCTCCACCCGCGCCGAATAAGCACGCGTCAGGTCGGTGGCAAGCGGACCCAACGACCACCCGTCACCCGCGATGTGATGCAGGACGAGCAGCAGCGCGTGTCGGTGCTCGGACACCGTGAACAACTCCGCACGCAAGGGGATCTCGGTCGCCAGGTCGAAGGGGTAGCGGGCGGCTGCCTTCAGGGCCTCCGGCAGCTCCGTCCCGGTGACGTCGGTGGCGGGCAGCTCCACGCGCACGCTGTCGAGCACGTGCTGGTACGGGGCGCCGTCGGCCTCGGGGAACACCGTCCGCAGACTCTCGTGCCGGGCCACCACGTCTCCGAGAGCGGCCCGCAGCGCGTCACGGTCCAGCTCACCGCTCAGTCGCACGACGAGAGGGATGTTGTAGGTGGCGCTCGGCCCCTCCATCTTGTGCAGGAACCACAGCCGCCGCTGGGCGGACGAGAGGGGAAGGGCCGACGGGTGTTCCCGCGCGGCCAGGGGCGGCCGAGCGGGCCCCGCGGTGTCGAGGAGTGCCGCCACCGCGGCCGGCGTCGGCCCTTCGAACAGTGCGCGCAGCTCCAGCTCGACTCCGAACGCGGTGCGGAGCTGACCGATGAGACGGGTGGCCAGCAGCGAGTGCCCGCCGAGTTCGAAGAAGTCGTCGTCCACGCCGGCCCGCGGCAGCCCCAGCACCTGCGCGAACAGGTCGCAGACGATCTGCTCCTGCGGCGTGCGCGGCCCGCGCCCCGATCCGGGCAGGGTGAAGTCCGGCTCCGGGAGCACCGCCGTGTCCAACTTGCCGTTGGCGGTGAGCGGCATGCGTTCCAGGACGACGACGGCGGCCGGCAGCATGTAGTCGGGCAGCCGGCCGCGTGCGAACTCCCGTACGTCTCCGCCGCGGAGGGCTCCCCGTGCCGCCACGTAGGCGATGAGGCGGGCATCGCCGGACTGCTCCTCGCGCACCACCACCGCCGCCTCGGCGACGTCCGGGTGGCCGGTCAGCACGTTCTCGATCTCGCCGGGTTCGATGCGGAAGCCGCGGATCTTGACCTGGTGGTCGGCGCGGCCCACGAACTCCAGCTCGCCGTCCTGGTTCCACCGCACCAGGTCACCGGTGCGGTACATCCGCGTGCCCGGCTCAGCCGCGTACGGATCCGCCACGAACCGCTCGGCCGTCATACCGGGCCTGCCCAGATAGCCGCGGGCGACACCGGCCCCCGCGACGTACAGCTCCCCCACCACGCCGGGCGCCACCAACTCCAGCCCCGGGCCCAGCACATACGTCCGCAGGTCCGGTATCCCGACGCCGATGACGCTGGCCGCCGCCGCGGCCGCTCGCTCCCGGGTCAGCGGCTGGTACGTCACATGGACCGTGGTCTCGGTGATGCCGTACATGTTGACCAGGGCCGGGGTGTCGTCGGGATGGCGCCGGTACCAGTCGGCGAGGCGGGACGGCTGGAGTGCCTCACCGCCGAACACCACGGTGCGCAGGGCGAGACTCCTGCCCGGCGGGGAGGTGTCGGCGTCGGCCTGCGCCAACTGGTGGAAGGCCGAAGGCGTCTGGTTGAGGACGGTGACACCGTGCTCGGCCAGCAGTTCCAGGAAGGCGCCGGGCGTCCTGCTGACCTCGTAGGGCACCACGACCAGCCGGCCGCCGTGCAGCAGCGCGCCCCACAGCTCCCAGACGGAGAAGTCGAAGGCGTACGAGTGGAACAGCGTCCAGACGTCGTCGGGGCCGAAGCCGAACCACTTCCGGGTGGCGTCGAAGAGCCGCACCACGTTGTGGTGGGCGACGACGACGCCTTTGGGTCGTCCGGTGGAGCCGGAGGTGTAGATGACGTACGCGGGATGACCCGGCGCGAGGGCCGTGACCGGGTTGTCCGCGGACCGGCCCGTCACATCCAGCCTGTCCAACAGCAGCACCGGCGTCCCGCTCACCATCTCCACCAGCGCACTGTGCTCGGACGTCGTCAGCACAAGAGCGGGCTTGGCGTCGGTCACCATATGGGCCACACGGGCAGCCGGATAGGCCGGATCAAGGGGCAGATAGGCCGCGCCCGCCTTCAGCACCGCCAGGACGGCGACCACCAGCTCCGCGCTCCGCGGCAGAGCCAGAGCCACCACGTCCTCCGGACCGACACCCCGCCCCAAAAGCTCATGAGCCAACCGGTTCGCCCGCACGTTCAGCTCCCCGTACGACAGCGTGGACCCCTCCCACACCACCGCCGCGGCCCCCGGCGCCGCCACCACCCGCGCCTCGAACAACTCCGGCAACGTCACCCGCGACGGCACCACCACCGAAGGCACCGCCAGCACAGCCGCCCGCTCCTCCGCCGACAGCAGATCGATCCGCCCGATCGGCCGGGAGGAGACCGTGACGACGAGATCGAGCACCCGGATCAGCCGGTCGACGAACCCGGCGGCCGCCGCCCGGTCGAACAGGTCGTGGCGGTAGTCCAGGCGGAGGTACAGCCGGCGGCCAGGGGCGGCGATCAGGGTGAGGGGGTAGTGCGTCGCGTCCCGCCCGCGGCCCAGGTCAGGGGTGATCCGCAGCCCGGTCTCCGGTCGCTCGCCGGGCTCGTCCCACGGGTAGTTCTCGAAGACCAGAGAGGTGTCGAACAGGTCGCCGAGCCCGGCCAGTTGCTGGATGCGGGCGAGCCCGAGGTGGTGGTGCCCGGTGAGCCGCGACTGCGCGCTCTGCACCTGTTCGACGGTGGTCAGCAGTGACTGCGCCGGGTCCAGGGAGACGCGCACCGGCACCATGTTGATCAGCAGACCCACCATGCCCTCGACGCCGGGCAGTCGAGGGTCGCGCCCTGCCACGACCGCCCCGAACACGACGTCGTCGTGGCCGGTGCGCCGGCTCAGCACCAGCCCCCAGGCGACCTGGAGCACGGTGTTCAGGGTCACTCCGTGCCGGCGTGCCCAGTCGGCCAGCGCTGCCGTGCGGTCCTCGTCCAGCTCCACGGTGATCCGCTCCGGCATCAGTCCGGGGCGGCTCGGATCCACCGGGGTGAGCAGCGTCGGCTGCTCGAGTCCGTCGAACGCCTCCCGCCAGGCGGCCTCCGCCGTCGGCTGGTCCTGCTGCGCGAGCCACCCCAGGTACTGCCGGTAGGGGGCCACTCGGGGCAGCGCGGTGGCGTCGCCCCGGCTGTCGTACAGCGTGGTCAACTCGCGTACGAGCAGTGGCGTCGACCAGCCGTCGAGCAGGATGTGGTGGGTGGTCATGACGAGGCGGTGGCGTTCGGCGGCCAGACGCACCAGGGAGAAGCGCAGCAGAGGCGGCTCGGCCAGGTCGAACCGGCGGGCGTGCTCCTTGGCGGCGATCCGGGCCAGCTCCTCCTCGGCGTCGGCACCAGGGAGGGTCGACAGGTCGAACTCGTCCCAGGGGACATCGACCTGACGTGAGATCAGCTGTACGGTGCGGCCGGAGTCCACCTGCCGGAAGCCGGCACGCAGGTTCGGGTGCCGTTGAACGAGCGCGAGCACGGCGGCCCGCAGCCGCGCCGCGTCGAGGGCGCCCTCGATGGTGAAGACGTGCTGCACCGCATAGACGTCCGCGCCGTCCTGCTCGTAGCGGGAGTGGAACAGCAGGCCCTCCTGCATCGGGGAGAGGGGGAGGATGTCTTCCAGGCCCGACGACGTCATTTCTGCACCCTCCATGCTGCTTCGAGCTGCTCGATGTCGTGCTGGCTGAGTTCGGTCAGGGGGAAGTCCGAGGGGCTGTGGCCGCCGGTGCCGGAGCGCTCGCCGTGCCGGACCAGTCCGCGGATCGCTCGGAACCAGTGGTCGGCCAGGACTCGGACGTGCCGTTCGTTCCAGAGATCCGGCGCCCAGGTCCAGACGGCCTCCAGTTGCGGCCCGTCCGGGGCGTCGCGGACCATGCTGTTCACCTCGACCCCGTGCGCCAGGGCGGTCGCCGGGTCGGCGCCGCTCAGCAGGCCCGTCTCGGCGGCCACGGTCCATTCCGGGCTGCCGGGGACCACCGGGGTGCCCGCCGAGGGGAACCGGCCGAGGTAGTTGAATCCGAGTTGCGGTACTGCGAGCCCGGCCAGCTCCGGCCCGGTCTCCGGGTTGAGGTGCCGCAGCAGGCCGTAGCCGATGCCCCGGTCGGGCAGGGAGCGCACCTGTTCCTTGACCCGTTTCAGGGCCTGTCCGAGCGGCGGCCCGCCCTCGACGACCTCTTCCCAGGCCAGGGGGCCCGGGTCGACGCGGACGGGATACAGCGAGGTGAACCATCCCACGGTGCGCGAGAGGTCCGTGCCCTCGACGATCTCCTCGCGCCCGTGTCCCTCCACGTCCACCAGCAGAGCCGTGTGCCGCCCGCGTGCGTGGGTCCTGCGCCATTGGGCGACCGCCAGGGCGAGCGCGGTGAGCAGGACGTCGTCGACCTTCGCGTGGAAGGCCGTGGGCACGGTCGTCAGGAGCGGGGTGGTGACTTCGGGTGGCAGGGAGAGGGTGAGCTCGCGGGCGCGGCCCACGGTGTCCCGCGTGGCATCGAGCCGGCCCGTGGTCAGCGGTGGGTCGGCCGCGGTGAGCAGTTCGCGCCACAGCGCCGCCTCGGCGGTGCGGGCCGGCTGCCGGGTCTCGACCGCGAGGAGATTCGCCCAGCGGCGCAGGGAGGTGCCCACCGGGTCGAGCCGTGGGGGACGACCGTCCCGGACGGCCTCGCAGGCGGCGATGAGGTCGGGAAGCAGGATCCGCCAGGACACCCCGTCGACGACCAGATGGTTGACGACGACCAGCAGCCTGCCCCGTACGGCGGGTCCGGCGTCGAACCAGACCATCTGCACCAGTGGGCCACGCTCGGCCGACAGGCGGGCGGACGCCGCCTCTGCCCGTGCGCGGACCAGCGTCGCGTCGACGGCGGCGCCAACGGTCCCGACACGGTGTACCAGGTCCGCGGCCGGCACGGACCCCACCGGGCCGACCTCCAGCGTCCACGCCCGGTTGCCCTGACCGTCCGGTGTCCGGGTCAGCCGCAGCGCGTCGTGGTGGTCCACGAGTGCCTGTACGGCCGCGACGAGGTGGGTCTGGCGCAGTCCGGCCGGCACCTCCAGCAGCATCGCCTGGTGGAAGGCGTCGATGTCGCCACCGCGCGCGTCGAACCAGCGCATGATCGGCGTCGGTTCCATCTCTCCCACACCGGAGTCGTCGTGGTCCGGTGCCGACACGGCCAGTTCCTCGGCGACCTCGGCCAGTCCGGCGGCGGTCCGCTGCTCGAAGACGTCCCGGACCGCGAGTCCGACCCCCGCCGAGCGAGCGAGGCTGACCAGCCGGATCGAGACGATGCTGTCCCCGCCGAGTGCGAAGAAGTCGTCGTCTGGCCCGACCTCGTCCACGCCCAGGGCCTGCGCGACCAGCGTTCCCAGCAGCCGCTCGCGCTCGGTCCGCGGCTCGCGGCGCGGCACATCCGCCCGCGCGCCGGGTTCGGGTTCGGGCAGCGCGGCCCGGTCGAGTTTGCCGTTGGCCGTCAACGGCAGGTGGTCCAAGGTGACGTACGTGGTCGGCGCCATGTACTCGGGCAGCAGCTGCCGCACGTACTCACGCAGGTCCATCGGTGTTTCGTCGGTGTCGGGGACGACGTAGGCGATCAGGCGGGTGCTGCCCGACCGGTCGTGGTGGGCGACCACGGCCGCCTGCCCGACCGAGGGATGACCTGTCAGAACACTCTCGATCTCGCC
>NZ_JAFEXF010000301.1 GCF_016905445.1 Streptomyces sp. G44 | reverse complement strand
ACGAACACGCCGTGTCCACCGTCACCGCAGGACCCTCAAGCCCCAGCACATACGACAGGCGCCCCGACACCACACTGCCGGAACTGCCCGTCAGCATGTAACCGTCCACCCCATCGGGCAGCGCGCCCAGACCCATGCCGTAGCCCGAGGTGCCCGCGCCGGCGAAGACGCCGGTCCTGCTGCCCCGCAGCGACGTCGGGTCGATGCCCGCCCGCTCGAACAGCTCCCAGGCCGCCTCCAGCATCATCCGCTGCTGCGGATCCATCGCGAGCGCCTCACGCGGCGAGATCCCGAAGAACCCGGCGTCGAACTCACTCGCGTCGTAGACGAACCCGCCTTGCGGGGCGAATCGCATACCTGCCCCGAACATGGCCTCGACGTCCCAGCCGCGGTCCGTCGGGAACTCCGACATCGCGTCCGTGCCGGCGAGCAGGAGCTGCCACAGCTGTTCCGGGGTGCGCACGTCGCCCGGGTAGCGGCAGGCCATGCCGACGATCGCGATCGGTTCGTCCGCCGTGCCCGCCGTCGTGCTGACCGTCTCCTCGGCCGGGCGGGTCTCCGTGACCTGGCCCAGGAGGTGGTCGGCGAGCAGAGAGGGGTTCGGGTAGTCGAAGACGACCGTCGCGGGCAGCTTGAGGCCGGTGGCCGCGGTGAGGCGGTTGCGGACCTCCACCGCGGTGAGCGAGTCGAAGCCCATCTCCCGGAAGGCCCGGCCGCGTTCCACCGCTGCGGCCGACTCGTAGCCGAGTACCGCCGCGGCCGTGGAACGCACCAGGTCGAGGACCGCCTTCAGGCGCTCGGTCTCCGAGAGGCCCGCGAGGCCGGCGGTGAACCGGGAGGTCTCCGCGCGTGCGTCGTCGTCCGCGTCGTCCCCGGCGAGCGCCGCACGGGCCTCGGGGATGTCGGAGATGAGGGGGCGGGGCCGGGCCGCCGTGAAGCCCGGCACGAAACGCGCCCAGTCCACGTCCGCGACCGCCACGAACGTCTCGTCGTGCTCCACCGCCTGCACCAGCGCCGACACCGCGAGCTCCGGCTCCATCGGCAGCACACCACGCCGCCGCAGATGACGCTCCGCCTCCTCCGACGACGCCATACCCCCCTCGGCCCAAGCACCCCACGCGATCGACGTCGCCGTCACACCACGCGCCCTGCGACCCTCCGCCAACGCATCGAGATACGCGTTCGCCGCCGCATACGCACCCTGACCACTGCCACCCCACACACCCGCATTCGACGAGAACAGCACGAATGCGTCCAGCTCGGCGTCACCCAGCAACTCGTCCAGATTCCGGGCACCCGACACCTTCGCCGTCAGGACGTGTTCGAGGTGTGCGGTGTCGATGGCGTTCAGTTCGGCGAATCCGCCGACGCCCGCGGCATGCACGACGGCTGTCGGAGGATGCTCGGCGAGGAGCCGGGCCACCGCGTCCCGGTCGGCGACGTCGCAGGCGGTGACCGTCACCCGTGCGCCCGCCGTGGTCAGTTCCGCCGTCAGTTCGGCGACGCCCGGGGCGTCCTGGCCGCGGCGTCCGGTCAGTACGAGGTGCTCGGCACCGTTGGCCGCGGCCCACCGGGCGACGTGTGTGCCCAGCGCGCCCGTACCGCCTGTGATCAGTACGGTGCCCCGCGGCGACCATCCGCGCACGGCGGGAGCGTCGCCGTGCGGGGCGCGCAGCAGCCGCCGTACGAACACGCCGGAGGCGCGTACGGCGAGTTGGTCCTCGTCCCCGCAGGTCCCCGAGAGGATTCCCGCGACCCTGCTCAGGGTGCGTTCGTCCAGGGCCTCGGGGAGATCCAGCAGGCCGCCCCAGCGGTCCGCCGACTCCAGGCCGATCACGCGGCCCAGACCCCATACCTGTGCCTGGACGGCGTTCACGAGCCGGTCCGAGCGGCCCACCGACACGGCGCCCCGCGTCACCAGCCACAGCGGGGCCGCGATCCCGGCGTCTCCCAGCGCCTGCACCAGGGCGACCGTGTCCGCCAGGCCGCGCGACACCGTGGCGGAACCCTGCCCGTTCCCGGCCAGGCCGAGCAGGGACACCACGCCGTCGACCTCGTCGCCCAGCGGTGTCAGCCGCTCGGCGAGAGCGGCCCGGGACGTCTCGCCGTCGACGACCAGGCGCACCAGGTCCACGCCGTGGTTCTCCAGGGCGTCCGTCAGCGCGGTGCCTTCCGTCCCGGCGGACACCACGAGCCAACGCCCGGAGGGAGGGGCCGACTTCGGGGCCACAGGTTTCCAGGACACGGAGTAGCGCCACTCGTCCACCCGGGAGCGGACGGTGCGACGACGACGCCATGCCGAAAGCGCGGGAAGCATCGCGGACGCCGTCTGGTCGTCCTCGATCTCCAGCGTCCTGGCGAGGGCCGATACGTCCCCCTGCTCGACCGCCTGCCAGAAGCTCTCGTCCTCCGTGCCGCCGACGGCCTGGGCCGGGCCGAAGTCCGCCGGGAGCCTTTCGAGCCAGTAACGCTCGCGCTGGAAGGCGTAGGTGGGCAGGTCCACGCGGCGTCCACCGGTCAGCAGCGGCGACCAGTCCACCGCGAGACCCCGCACCCATCCCTCCGCGAGGGCGGTCACCACGCGGGCCTGGCCGCCTTCACCGCGCCGCAGCGTGCCGATCACGGCCGCCTCGACACCGGCGTCGTCGAGCGTCTGTTCCACGCCCACGGTGAGGACGGGGTGCGCGGAGACCTCGATGAAGTAGCGGTGGCCCTGTTCGGCCAGCGCCTTGGTGGCCTCTTCGAAGCGGACGGTCCGGCGGAGGTTGGTGTACCAGTACTCGGCGTCCATCACCGTGGTGTCCAGCCAGTCGCCGGTCACCGTGGAGAAGAACGGCACCTCGGCCGTACGCGGCTCAAGTCCTGCCAGGGCGTCGAGCAGTTCGGCGTGGATGGCTTCCACGTGCGCCGAGTGGGAGGCGTAGTCCACCGGGATGCGACGCGCCCGGATGTCCTGCGCCTCACAGGCGGCGAGGAGCGCGTCCAGCTCCGCGACCTCTCCGGAGACGACCACCGACGACGGACCGTTGACCGCCGCCACCGAGAGACCGTCCGTCAGCCGTTCCCGCACCTGCTCGGCCGGGAGTGCCACGGAGACCATGCCGCCCGCACCCGACAGTGCCAGGATCGCCTTCGACCGCAGGGCCACGACACGAGCCGCGTCGCCGAGAGACAGCGCGCCGGCGACGCACGCCGCCGCGATCTCACCCTGGGAGTGGCCGACGACCGCCGCGGGCTTGACACCGTACGACTGCCACAGCTCGGCCAAGGACACCATCACGGCCCACAGCACCGGCTGGACCACGTCCACCCGCTCCAGCGCCTCCGCGTCCTCCAGCACCTCGAACAGCGACCAGTCGGTGTACGACGACAGCGCCGCCGCACACTCCCGCATCCGCCCCGCGAACACCGGGGACGAATCGATCAACTCGGCCGCCATGCCCGTCCACTGCGAACCCTGGCCCGGGAACACGAAGACGTTCTTCCCGTGCAGATCCGCCGTGCCGTGCACCACTCCTTGTGCCGTTTCCCCGGCCGCGAGGACAGCCGCGGCGGACGCCGGGTCGGAGCCGACGAGTACGGCACGGTGTTCGAGCGTGGCGCGTGTGGTGGCGAGCGAGTAGGCGATGTCGAGCGGCGCGAGGTCGCCCCGGGTCGTCGCGTGGGCGCCGAGGCGCTCGGCCTGGGCGCGCAGCGCGGCCGGTGACTTGGCGGACACCGGCCACGGCACCACGGGGGCTGCGTCGGCGGGCTGTTCCTCGGGCCGGGCCGGGGCCGCCGGGGGTTCCGGGGCCTGCTCGATGATGAGGTGGGCGTTGGTGCCGCTGACGCCGAAGGAGGAGATGCCGGCGCGGCGCGGCCGGTCGGTGTCGGGCCACGGCCGTGCCTCGGTGAGCAGTTCGACGGCGCCCTGGGACCAGTCGACGTGCGGGGTCGGTTCGTCGGCGTGGAGGGTCTGCGGGAGGGTGCCGTGGCGCATGGCCATGACCATCTTGATCACCCCGGCGACACCGGAAGCGGCCTGCGTGTGGCCGATGTTCGACTTCACCGACCCCAGTCGCAGCGGGCTGTCCGGGTCGCGGTCCTGGCCGTAGGTGGCGAGCAGCGCCTGGGCCTCGATCGGGTCGCCGAGGGTGGTGCCGGTGCCGTGCGCCTCGACGGCGTCGACCTCGTCCGGTGCCAGCCCCGCGTGGGCCAGGGCCTGGCGGATGACGCGCTGCTGGGAGGGGCCGTTGGGGGCGGTCAGGCCGTTGGAGGCGCCGTCCTGGTTGACGGCCGATCCGCGGACGACCGCGAGGACCTCGTGGCCGTTGCGGCGGGCGTCCGAAAGACGTTCGATGAGCAGCAGCCCCGCGCCCTCGGACCAGCCGGTGCCGTCGGCGCCCGCGCCGAACGCCTTGCACCGGCCGTCCGGCGCGAGCCCGCCCTGCCGGTCGAACTCGGTGAAGACGCCGGGGGACGCCATGACGGTGACACCACCGGCCAGGGCCATCGTGCACTCGCCGTTGCGCAGCGCCTGCGCGGCGAGGTGCAGGGCGACCAGCGAGGACGAGCACGCCGTGTCGACCGTCACCGCCGGGCCCTCCAGGCCGAGCGCGTACGCCACTCGGCCGGAGATGACGCTGGTGGTGGTCCCTGTCATCAGGTAGCCCTCGACCCCGTCGGGCATGGCGAGGACGTTGCCCGTGTAGTTGGAGTGCGAGGAGCCCGCGAAGACGCCGGTGCTGCTGCCGCGCAGCGAGGTGGGGTCGATGCCGGCGCGTTCGAACGCCTCCCAGGCCGTCTCCAGGAGGAGCCGCTGCTGCGGGTCCATGGCGAGGGCCTCGCGCGGGCTGATCCCGAAGAACCCGGCGTCGAAGAGCGGGGCGTCGTACACGAAGCCGCCGACCCTGGTCTTCGTGTCGCTCGCGCCGTCGGCGTCCACGCCGTACATGCGGTCGATGTCCCAGCCGCGGTCGGCGGGGAGTTCGGAGACCGCGTCACCGGCGGAGCGCACCAGGTGCCACAGGTCCTCCGGGGAGGAGACACCGCCCGGGTAGCGGCACGCCATGCCGACGATGACGATGGGGTCGTCGTCCCTGGCCGCCGTCGGCACGGCCGCGGCCCGCGCGGTGTCCGTGGCTCCGCCGAGCAGCTCGTCGTACAGGTGCTCGACGAGGACCTGCGGTGTCGGATAGTCGAAGACGAGGGTGGCGGGGAGTCTGAGCCCGATCGCGGCGGTGAGCCGGTTGCGCAGCTCCACGGCGATCAGGGAGTCGAAGCCCAGGTCCCGGAAGGACCGCGTCGCATCGATGAGGGCGCTCGTGGCATGGCCGAGCACGGCGGCGGCCTGGGCCTGGACGAGGTCCAGGAGCGCGGCGTGCGCCTCCGTGGTGTCGAGGGCGGCGAGACGGGCGGCGAGCCCGGAGGTGTCCGCCGCGGCCCTGGCGGCCGCGGAGCGTCGCGCGGAGGTGCGTATCAGACCGCGCAGCAGGGGCGGCACCTCGCCGCGGGCCAGTACGTCGGTGTTCATCGGTATGGGCACCAGGGCCGCCTCGTCCACGAGGGACGCGACGTCGAGCAGTTCGAGACCCTGCTGGGAGGTGAGGGCGCCGAAACCGCCCCGGTTCATCCGGGCGAGGTCGGTCTCGCCGAGGTCGCCGGTCATCGCGCTGCGCTCGGCCCACATGCCCCACGCCAGCGACTGCCCCGCGAGTCCCTGGGCACGCCGGTGCTGGGCGAGCGCGTCCAGGAACGCGTTGGCCGCCGCGTAGTTGCCCTGCCCCGCACTGCCGAGCACCGCGGCCGCCGACGAGAAGACCACGAACATCGCCAGGTCCATGTCCCGGGTCAGCTCGTGCAGGTTCAGCGCCGCGTCCACCTTCGGCCGGAACACCGTGTCGACACGCTCCGGGGTGAGCGAGCCGATGACCCCGTCGTCCAGCACACCGGCCGTGTGCACCACACCCGTGA
>NZ_JAFEXF010000300.1 GCF_016905445.1 Streptomyces sp. G44 | reverse complement strand
CTCCTCGACCACCGGCGCGGTGGCCGTGGCCGCCGACGCCTGGGCCGCGGTGTCCAGGGGGGAACCGGCACGCGTCCGGCGACGGCGTCGCGGCGTACGCGCGGGGCGCTCCTGCTCGGCCGGCGCGGAGTCCGGACCCGAAGCGGAACGGGAACGCGAGCGGTCACGGTCGCGATCACGCTCGCGGTCACGACCACGCTCGCGCTCCTGCGGACGGCCGCCGCGGCCGCCACGGCCACGCCCGCCGGTCTCGCCGAGGTCCTCGATCTCCTCCGCGCCCAGACCCGCACGGGTCCGCTCGGCACGCGGCAGCACACCCTTGGTGCCCGCCGGGATGTTCAGCTCCTCGTACAGGTGCGGGGAGCTGGAGTACGTCTCGACCGGGTCGTTGAAGCCCAGGTCCAGCGCCTTGTTGATCAGCTGCCAGCGCGGGATGTCGTCCCAGTCGACCAGCGTGATCGCGATGCCCTTGGCACCCGCGCGGCCGGTGCGGCCGATGCGGTGCAGGTACGTCTTCTCGTCCTCGGGGGACTGGTAGTTGATGACGTGCGTGACGCCACCGACGTCGATGCCGCGCGCGGCGACGTCCGTGCAGACGAGCACGTCCACCTTGCCGTTGCGGAACGCCCGCAGGGCCTGCTCGCGGGCGCCCTGGCCGAGGTCACCGTGGACGGCGCCCGAGGCGAACCCGCGCTTCTCCAACTGCTCGGCGATGTCGGCGGCGGTCCGCTTCGTACGGCAGAAGATCATCGCGAGTCCGCGGCCCTCGGCCTGGAGGATGCGCGAGACCATCTCGGGCTTGTCCATGTTGTGCGCGCGGTACACGAACTGCTTCGTGTTGGCGACGGTCTGGCCCTCGTCGTCCGGCGCGGTGGCGCGGATGTGCGTGGGCTGCGACATGTAGCGGCGGGCGAGGCCGATGACCGCGCCCGGCATGGTCGCCGAGAACAGCATGGTCTGGCGCTTGGCCGGCAGCATGTTGATGATCTTCTCGACGTCGGGCAGGAAGCCCAGGTCGAGCATCTCGTCGGCCTCGTCGAGGACCAGGCACTTGACGTGCTTGAGGTCGAGCTTGCGCTGGCCCGCCAGGTCGAGCAGACGACCGGGGGTGCCGACGACGATGTCGATGCCCTTCTTCAGGGCCTCGACCTGCGGTTCGTAGGCACGGCCGCCGTATATGGCGAGGACGCGGACGTTGCGCGCCTTGCCGGCGGTCAGGAGGTCGTTCGTCACCTGCTGGCAGAGCTCGCGGGTGGGGACGACGATGAGGGCCTGCGGCGCCTCGGTCAGCTGCTCGGGCTTCGCGCGGCCCGCCTCGACGTCGGCGGGGACGATCACGCGCTCCAGGAGCGGGAGTCCGAAACCGAGCGTCTTGCCGGTGCCGGTCTTGGCCTGGCCGATGACGTCCTTGCCCGAGAGGGCGACGGGAAGCGTCATCTCCTGGATGGGGAAGGGGGTGATGATGCCGACGGCTTCAAGGGCTTCGGCTGTCTCGGGAAGAATCCCGAGCTCTCGGAAAGTCGTAGTCAGGGCTATGCCTCTTCTGTGAGACGCGGCGTGAGGCGAACGCTGGGGGTCGTGACCGTGCCACTACCGCCGGCTGCCGGGGGGCGGGCCGGGGGCGCGGGACCACTGCCTGCGCTCGAGCGCTCTTACCGCTGAGGTTCCCTCCTCGTGCCGTACGCAGCTGCGCGCACCGCCCGGAGGGCTGTCGGGTCGGAGCCGATCGGGCCACCGACCGGGCATCCTCATTCGTACGGCCCGTCGAATATTCGGCAGGCGCTTTACCACTGTACCCCGGAATCTCGCATGCGTGTCCGGCGAATTCGTCACATGGTCGTCGTCACACTGACCGCTCCGGGACCCGCCCGTCACCCGTCGAGGTCCGTTCGGTGAGTGACCAGGGCCTTACGCCTTATGGCAGGCGGGCTATTGTGCGCTTCATGGAGACGCCTGACACCCCCGCCGAATCCGCCCCCGAGTCCCCCGCCGAAGTCACCGGAGTCGCCGCCCAGAACTGGGCGAAGGCTTCCGCCGAGCCGCACTACCGCGCCGCGGTCGTCGACCTGCTCGGCGCGCTCGCCTACGGGGAGCTCGCGGCGTTCGAGAGGCTCGCGGAGGACGCGAAGCTGGCGCCGACCCTCGGCGACAAGGCGGAGCTGGCGAAGATGGCGTCGGCGGAGTTCCACCATTTCGAGCAGTTGCGGGACCGGCTCTCGGCGATCGGCGCGGAGCCGACCGAGGCCATGGAGCCCTTCGTGGCGGCGCTCGACGGCTTCCACCGCCAGACCGCGCCGTCCGACTGGCTGGAGGGCCTCGTCAAGGCGTACGTCGGCGACTCGATCGCCAGCGACTTCTACCGCGAGGTGGCGGCCCGGCTCGACGCCGACACGCGCGAGCTGGTCCTCGCCGTCCTCGACGACACCGGGCACGCGAGCTTCGCCGTGGAGAAGGTGCGGGCCGCGATCGAGGCGGACCCGCGCGTCGGCGGCCGGCTCGCCCTGTGGGCGCGGCGCCTGATGGGCGAGGCGCTCTCGCAGTCGCAGCGGGTCGTCGCGGACCGGGACGCGCTCTCCACCATGCTGGTCGGCGGGGTCGCGGACGGGTTCGACCTGGCCGAGGTCGGGCGGATGTTCTCCCGGATCACCGAGGCGCACACCAAGCGGATGGCCGCGCTGGGGCTGGCCGCCTGAGGCGCAGGTCTCCGCACCCCTCGCGGGGCGCCTCCGCGCGCCCCGCTCACGCCGTCGCTGAACGGCGCAATGCGGAGCGGGTCGGCCGGAGCAGCAGCGACAGCAGGGCCGCCGAGACGGTCACCGCTCCCAGCAGCACCGCGAGGGCGTGGCCGGGGCCCAGTGCCATGTGGGTGATGAAGGCGCCGACGAGGGCGCCGACGGGGCCCGTCGACAGGACCAGGCTGCGCGCGGGCAGCCGGTGCGCCAGTCGGTGGGACGCGGCCCAGGCCAGCGCGAGGCCCAGCAAGGTGGAGCCGAGTGCTTCCAGGATCACGGTGGTGCCCTCCTTCGCGGCCAGGTGCAAATCGGTCGTAGCCGGTCTACCCCCGGCAGCCGGAACGCAACCCTCCATGATCCGGCGGCCCCGCTGTCACCCGTGCGCCGCACACCTCCGCGGAGCGCGCCAACGCACAAGTACGGCCCGGTGGTTGGAGAACCACCGGGCCGTATTCGTATGCGCGTCCTGAGCGGCGCGTCCTACAGGGCGCTGAAGCCCACCTTGCGGGTCGTGGGCTCGCCGAGCTCCACGTACGCGAGGCGGTCGGCCGGAACCAGGACCTTGCGGCCGTGGTCGTCCACGAGGCTCAGCAGCGGCGACTTGCCGGTCAGCGCCTCGGACACCGCGTGCTCGATTTCCTCGGCGCTCTGGCCGCTCTCCAGCACGATCTCGCGGGGCGCGTACTGCACGCCGATCTTGACCTCCACGGCTTTGTCCCTCCGACGGTCAGTCTGTGCGCGGCCGTCCGCGCCGTACCCAGCACACATTAGCCCGGTGAGGGGAGGCGGACGGCCGCGGCCGTGCACGCCGGTAGCGAACACGGAACGGGAACAAAGGGACGAGAGGCCGGTCAGTGGCCCTCGGTGCCGTGCAGCGGGAAGCCCGCGATGCCGCGCCAGGCGAGCGAGGTGAGCAGCTCCACCGCCTTGTCGCGCGGGACCGTGCTGCCGCTGGCCAGCCAGTAGCGGGCGACCACCTGCGAGTACCCGCCGAGGCCCACGGCCAGCAGCATCGCCTCGTCGCGCGGCAGGCCGGTGTCCTCGGCGATGACCTCGCAGATCGCCTCCGCGCACTGGAGGGTGACGCGGTCCACGCGCTCGCGGACCGCGGCCTCGTTCGTCAGGTCCGACTCGAAGACCAGCCGGAAGGCGCCGCCCTCGTTCTCCACGTACGCGAAGTAGGCGTCCATCGTCGCCGCGACGCGCAGCTTGTTGTCCGTGGTGGACGCGAGAGCCGTGCGCACCGACTGGAGCAGCGACTCGCAGTGCTGGTCGAGCAGGGCCAGATAGAGGTCGAGCTTGCCGGGGAAGTGCTGGTAGAGCACCGGCTTGCTGACCCCGGCGCGCTCGGCGATGTCGTCCATCGCGGCCGCGTGGTAACCCTGTGCGACGAAAACTTCCTGGGCCGCGCCGAGAAGTTGATTGCGTCGGGCACGACGCGGCAGGCGTGTGCCCCGCGGGCGTGCCGCCTCTGTCTGCTCGATGGCTGTCACGCCGCCTCCCAAATCGTCCGATGTGCGGTGAGCGCCGCGCCGCCATCGTACTTTTCGGTAACAGTGATGTGTGCGGTGCGGACGCAGAATTTCACGGACTGGACCACCGCGGAAGCGCCGCGCGGCGGTGCGTAGCGGGGCAAACACGGTGAGGCCGTGCCGGCCGCCGCTCCCGGGGACGGCTCAGCGGTAGTCGTCCTCGTCGAGATCGACCACCCGGGCCTGTTCGGCGAGGTCCGCCTCACTGCCGGCGTTCGGGTCGGCGTCCTCCAGTGAGTCGTCCCTGCGGGGGGCGAGATCGGCCTGCTGCTCGGCGGTGTCGGCCTCCGGGGCCTCCACGCCCGCCTCGGCCGCGCTCGCGTCCTCTTCCGTCTCGAAGGTCTCGGGGTCGGTCGGGTCGACACTCATGTGTGGCTCTCTCTTCCCTTGCGGTACTGACGGCCTTTCGTGGTGCGAGTGCCCTCTTCGCCCGCTTTCTATGAGCGTAGGAGACACCCGGATGTGGCGCTACGTGATCCGTACGCGGTCGGTGGGACATCTGTGACCGCGAACACGTGAGCTGGCGCGTGATCGTCTCGTAACATTGCCGCATGTCTTCGACCGAGCTGCCGAACCTGCTGGCCGCCACCGCCGCGCCCAAGCCCGGTGCCGTCGCGGTCGCGGAGGGTGAGCGGCTCGGCTCGGTCGGCCTGCCGGGGCTCACGCTGGCGGTGCGTTCGCGGCCCTCGGTCCGCGCCGGACTCCCGCCCGCCCTGTTCGTGCACGGGCTCGGCGGCTCCTCGCAGAACTGGTCGGCCCTGATGCCGCTGGTGGAGGACGTCGTCGACTGCGAGGCCATCGACCTGCCGGGCTTCGGCGACTCGCCGCCGCCGGACGACGGCAACTACTCGATCACCGGGCACGCCCGCGCGGTCATCCGCTACCTCGACGCCCGCGCGCGCGGTCCCGTCCACCTCGTCGGGAACTCGCTGGGCGGCGCCATCACCACGCGCGTCGCCGCGGTGCGGCCCGATCTCGTACGCACGCTGACGCTGGTCTCGCCCGCGCTGCCCGAGCTGCGGGTGCAGCGCACGGCGGTGCCGACCGGGCTGCTCGCGGTGCCGGGGGTCGCCGCACTGTTCACGCGGCTCACCAGGGAGTGGACCGCCGAGCAGCGGGTGCGCGGGGTCATGGGGCTCTGCTACGGCGACCCGGCCAAGGTCACGCCGGAAGGTTTCAGCGCGGCGGTGCGCGAGATGGAGCGCCGGCTTCAGCTCCCCTACTTCTGGGACGCCATGGCCCGCTCGGCGCGCGGGGTCGTGGACGCGTACACGCTGGGCGGGCAGCACGGGCTCTGGCGGCAGGCCGAGCGGGTGCTCGCGCCGACCCTGCTGGTCTACGGCGCGCGCGACCTCCTCGTCTCGTACCGCATGGCGCGCAAGGCGGCCGCGGCGTTCCGCGACTCGCGGCTGCTCACCCTGACCGAGGCGGGGCACGTGGCGATGATGGAGGACCCGCAGAGCGTGGCCACGGCCTTCCGCGAACTGCTGTACGACGCGGGGGAGCCGGTCGGCACGCGGGGTGCCGGTGGCACGCGTGACGCCCGTACGGATTCGGGGAGCTGAGGCGGCGCGTGGGACGACACAGCCGCCGCGGCCCGGCGACCGACGGCTCCGGCTCCGGGAGCGCCACCGATGCGCCGCGGGCGCCGCAGGGCGCCGGAGACGGCGCGGCCGCGCGCCCCGGCGTACAG